>JAJPHU010000199.1 GCA_021325115.1 Planctomycetota bacterium
CGCGGACGCAGGCGTGGAAGACGGTGCTGGAGGAGATGGGGCCATCGACGGTGTCGGCAATTTCTCAGGGGCCAAAAGTGGCGGGAGCGAAGCGTCTCCTTTGGGCTTGGGAGTGGTTTTGGAGGGACTGTTTGTCGATGGTTCTTGGAAGTACGGCGGCATTCCCAGCCCAGGTGATGAAGTTCCGATCGCGGCATTGCTCGCTGCCGCGGGAGAAGACGGAGGACCGTTTCTCGAAGGGGTCAATGCAGGTGCAGAGGGCGCTGGGGGCGCGGCAGCCAGTTTGGCCGGCGGGTCCGGTGGTTTGATCGCCGTTGTCTCGATGGCGCTGGCGGGCAGAATCTCTGGAGATGCGGACTTGTTCGCGGGAGGGTCTTTTTTCACTCCCCGCGAAGACGGAGACACCGTTTTCGCACCGTTTGCTGGTTGCGCCGGCGGGGTGCTGGATTTATTGCCTCTCGAGCCAGTAGAAGATTTACCCCATTCCTCAACGCCTATCACCGGCGGCATGGTAGGTCTCGATTCTGCTGGGGTGGACGGAGAGGACGGGGTATCGGTCGGGGGACTCGTCTTTTCCTGGGAGCGTTTCTCGTTTTTGGATGGCCGCTTCTCCTCGACATCGTTAGCTGCCGGTTTGCTTTCTTTCTTCGGTGGATCGACTGTATTAGCTGCCGGGGAAGGCGGTTTCGAGGGTGGTTCATTGGGAATGTTTGGGAGCGACATCTCCTTTTCATCGAGTGAGATCGGGATTTTCGCTTCGGGCAGTGGCGCGGCAGGCACCGGGTCTGCCGCCGCGACGGTTGGCGATTCCGCAGGCGTCTGCTCCTGCATCTTGAGTCCGATCACGGCCCCCGTCAGACACAGGAACGTGCAGGTGATGGCGATACCGATCTTGTGTTCCAGTTTCATGCGCGTCCTCCTCTGTTCTGATGAGATGTTTTCATCTGAGCCGTGCCCTGGGGAGCGGCAGAAGCAACCGTTCCTCAGGGCGCGGCTCGGATGGTTTCACTCCGAGCGGCCGACGCTTTTCTCTTGCGTATACGCGCGCCAGCGGGCGGTGTCCCAGACCTCAAAATGATCGTCAATACCGACCAGCACCACGTCTTGATGCAGTCCGGCGAACTGGCCCAGGCGCTCCGGGATGGCGACGCGGCCATCGCTGTCGATGGTCCGTTTCTCCGTCTGGGCGAAATACAGCCGCTTGAATACACGCACATCGGCCTCGTTGGCCTGCGACTGATCGAGTCGTTCGCTCAGGCATTCCAAATGCGGCTGATTGGTCAGCCACAGGCATTTGTCTGGGCCAGGCGAGAGCAACACGATATCACTACCGCCCAACTGATCACGGATAGCTTGCGGCAGCGTCAGCCGGCCTTTCTCATCGAGACGGCATGGATAGGTGCCAAGGAACGGCAGCACTTTGGCCCGGGGTGTCGGCGGCTTGGTACGCAACAACGGCAACGGCTTGACTGGCTCGGCCCTGCGGTCTTCCATCTCGACCCGCTTCTCCAAAGCTGGAGTTGCAGGAGTCGGCGAAAGCGGAGACGAGAAATTAATTGAAGAAGACTTAATTGAAGAAGACGGAGGCGCCGTTGGAGCGGATCGAGGCGGCGGCGGCGTGTCCGGAGTTTTTTTCGTCTCCGGCGGCGTGGGCGTGTTGGGACCGAACGACGCCGGCAAGAGCACCGGCGGCTCCGAGGGCGACGGCATTTCCAGCGTGGCCTTCGGTTTGGAGGGTTTATCTGGCCGCGCCTCGGAGGGTTTATCTGGCCGCGCCGGCTCTTTGCTCTTTTCAGTCTTCTTAGGCGGCGGCAACAGTTCCGGTTCCTTCGTTTGCAAGGTGGGCGGCAAGGAGAAAATAGTGGGAGACGAATCTTTTTTTACGGGGGCTGACGCGGGCGGCGGCTCCGGTTGAGCGATAGCCCGGTTGCCATCGTGGAGTTTGCACGCGAGCATCAGGCCGAACAGGCAGATCAATCCGCCCAGAGACATCCATGCGTACTGGGTCTTGCGCATTAGCATCCTTGCTCCTCTCCATTCTGAGCAGGGGGCGTAAGCCCCCTGCGATGCGCTCACGGGACTTATGCCCCCACTCGGGAAAATATAGAAACTACAACCGAAGCGCCGCACGCAACTTGGCACTGCGGGCACGCGGGTTGTTTCGCACTTCTTCCGCGCTGGCTCGCACCGGCTTACGCGTCAGCACCTCCCACAGCGAACGATCGCGGAAGGCTGTCTTCACCAGGCGGTCCTCCAGGGAATGAAAACTAATCACTGCCACGCGCCCTCCTGGCCGTACACACGACGGCAAAATCTTTAACAGCCTTTCCAGCTCTCCTAACTCGTCATTAACAGCGATGCGCAGCGCCTGAAAAACACGAGTGGCCGGATCAATGGGCGGCTTTCGCCGCCGGCCGGCAGGACGCGGTATACAGCGGCGCACTAACTGGGCGAGTTGTTCCGTCGTCTCCAAGGGAGCATGGCGGCGCGCTTCGACGATGCGGCGGGCGATGCGGCGGCTGAAACGTTCCTCGCCGTAGCGCCAAAACAGATCGGCGAGATCGCGTTCGTTGAGCCGATGCAGCAACGCGCTGGCCGGCTCGCCGGTTGTGGGATCGAAGCGCATGTCCAGCGGTCCCGGCTGCGCGAAGCTCAGGCCACGCTGCGGATCATCAAGCTGGTCCGAACAAACGCCGACATCGGCCAATACTCCATCGACAGCGGCGATGCCTTGGTCATCGAGCACTTGACGCAGCTGCGAGAACGGCGCCTGCACCCGTGTCACGGGCAGATCGGCCAAGCGAGGACGGGCCAATTCGAGCATGGTCGCATCGCGGTCGAGTCCAATCAACCGGCCACCCGGCACCAGACGTTCGGCCAAGAGCCGAGCATGTCCGCCGGCGCCAAGCGTGGCATCGACGAGTACTTGCCCCGGTGCGGGACACAACAGCCTCAACACCTCAACCGGCAGGACCGACACGTGGCTCGGCGAACGGGGAGCATCAACTCCCTGAGGCATTTCATCACTCATGAGGTACGTCAAGATCGGCGAGCGGAGGTGTCACCCCCGGTGCAAGGTGCAAGCGAGCTACCGGGGGCCTCCCCGCTCGCATTGCATCCAACGACTATACTCATTTTAGGCAGGCAATCAAGGTGCTTTTTTTCGCTGGCCTATTGACGGAACTGTCGAAACGGTTAGTCTTAATGGAGAAATCCCCAACCCCTACCGTGGAGGTCCCGTCGTGACACCCAAGGAAATCCTCGCTCTGATCCGCGAGAAGGAAGTCCGCGCTGTCGATCTGCGCTTCATGGACTTCCCCGGTCTGTGGCAACACTTCACCATCCCTGCCGAAGCGCTGGACGAAAACGTCTTCGAGGAAGGCGTCGGCTTCGACGGCTCTAGCATTCGCGGCTGGCAGGCCATCAACGAGTCCGATATGCTCGTCGTGCCCGTCCCGGAAACCGCCTTCCTCGATCCGTTTTGCAAGGAACGCACTCTGACCATGATCTGTAACATCCAGGATCCCTTGACCAAGGAAGACTACACCCGTGATCCGCGTAACGTCGCCCGCAAAGCTGTCAACTACATGAAGTCCACCGGTATCGCTGATACGGCCTATTTTGGCCCCGAATTGGAGTTCTTCATCTTCGATGAGGTCCGCTACGATCAGGATCAGCATTCCGGCTATTACTACATCGACAGTGTCGAGGGCGCCTGGAATACCGGCCGCGAAGAGAAGCCGAACCTTGGCTACAAGTTGCGCTATAAGGAGGGCTATTTCCCCTGCCCGCCCTCCGACGCTATGCACGACCTGCGTACCGAAATGATGCTGACCATGATCGAATGCGGCCTGAAAATCGAGGCCCAGCATCACGAAGTAGCCACCGGTGGACAGGGCGAAATCGACATGAAGTACGCCCCTCTGGTAGAGATGGCCGACAACGTCCTCAAGTATAAGTACATCATTAAGAACGTGGCCAAGAAGTACGGCAAGACGGCCACCTTCATGCCCAAGCCGCTCTTCATGGACAACGGCAGCGGCATGCACGTGCATACGTCGTTGTGGAAGGATGGCAAGAACTTGTTCGCCGGCTCTGGCTATGCCGGCCTTTCCGATCAGGCCATGTATGCCATCGGCGGCCTGTTGCGGCACGCGCCGGCCCTGTGTGCCATCACCAACCCGACCACCAACAGTTACAAGCGTCTGGTGCCCGGCTACGAAGCGCCCGTCAATCTCGCCTACAGCCGCCGCAACCGCTCGGCGTCGATTCGCATTCCCGTTTACTCGCCACACTGGCGGGCCAAGCGCCTGGAATTCCGCTGCCCCGATGGTTCGTGCAATCCGTACCTGGCCTTTGCCGCCATGCTGATGGCCATGCTCGACGGTATTAAGAACAAGATCAAGCCGGGCGAGCCGCTCGATAAGGACATTTACGATCTAGAACCGGAAGAATTGGCCAAAGTGCCCAAGACGCCGGGATCACTCGACGAGGCGCTGCGGCATCTGCGTCAGGATCACGAGTTCCTGTTGCAAGGCGAAGTGTTTACCGCCGACGTGATCGACACCTGGATCTGGTACAAGACGGAGAAAGAAGCCGACGCCATCCGACTACGGCCGCACCCGTATGAGTTTTATTTGTACTACGATATTTGATCCGGCGAGCGGGGCGGCGTCAACGCCTCGAGAAGCCCACTTGGAGCCCGAACGCCGCCCCGCTCGCTGACTTTCATTCAGAAAATAGTTGCAACCACCCTGGCGCTCTTCTACACTGATTTCATGCCCAGACCCACCGGCATTTTTCCACAACAAAAGGGAGCAATTTCTATGAGCCGACGAACCAATCGTCGCCAGTTCATCCAGCAAACCGGCCTGGCCGGCCTCGGTTTCTGGGTGGCCGGCGGACTCACCCGCACCTTCAGTCGATCGCCCAATGAAAAACTCAACATCGCTGGCATCGGTGTCGGCGGCAAAGGATCGAGCGACATCGATCAGGCTGGCAAGCTCGGCAATGTCGTCGCTCTGTGCGATATCGACGACAAGACGCTCGACAAGAAAGCCGAAAAGTTTCCCAATGCCAAAAAGTACAATGATTTCCGCAAGATGTTCGACGAGATGGGCAAGTCCATCGACGCTGTGACGGTCAGCACGCCCGACCACACCCACGCCGTCGCTGCCATGATGGCTATCAAACTGGGCAAGCACGTCTATTGCCAAAAGCCGTTGACTCACACTGTCCGTGAGGCCCGGGAGTTACGACTGGCGGCCCGGAAATACCATGTCTGCACGCAAATGGGCAACCAAGGCTCGGCCGAGAACAAGCTGCGCGAAGCGATCGAGGTCGTGCAGGCCGGCGCCATCGGGCCGGTAACAGAAGTTCACGTGTGGACCAACCGGCCGATTTGGCCGCAGGCGCCGAAGTTAACCAAGCGCCCTGCTCCCAAGCCGGTGCCGCCGCATGTTCACTGGGACCTGTGGCTGGGACCAGCACCGGAGCGCCCCTATGCGGACGGCTACCATCCCTTCAGCTGGCGCGGCTTCTGGGATTTTGGCACTGGCGCCCTGGGCGACATGGCCTGCCATACGGCCAACATGGCCTTCCGGGCCCTCAAACTCGGCTCTCCAGCCAGTGTCTCTGCCGAGAACGGCGAGATCAATCCAGAGACGTATCCAGGTTGGGCGACCATCACTTTCCAGTTCCCGGCCCGCGGTGAGATGCCTCCCGTCAAGTTTGTCTGGTACGAAGGCCATCGGGACGGCAAAAAAAACTTGCCGCCCAAGGAATTACTTCATGGCGAGAATCCGCCGGGCAGCGGTTCCCTGCTTGTTGGCGCCAAAGGCATTCTCTACTCGCCTAACGATTATGGCGCCAATTATGTCCTTTTGCCCAGGAAGAATTTCGAGGGCTACAAGCCGCCGCAGCCGACGCTGCCGCGCAACGGCCGCGGCGACCTTGGCATGAAAGAGGAATGGGTCCGCGCCATCCTGGAGAACAAGCCGGAGATCGCTTATTCCAATTTCGACATCGCTGGCCTGTTGACCGAGACGATCCTGCTCGGCAACGTGGCTATGCGCGCCGGTAAGAAGCTCGAATGGGACGCCGAGAACATGAAGTTCCCCAACTCCCCCGAAGCGGAGCAGTTCCTGCATTTCGAGTATCGCAAGGGCTGGATGCTGTGAGCGCACCTGCCATTCGTCCGCAGTGTAAGCAAGGGCAACCCTCGCTTACATTGCGGACGAATGCTGTGTATCCTTTTTTCGTCGGGGAAGAAAAGGGATGGGACGCGAATTTATGGGCGTGTTTTGCTGCTAAATGGGGCCACGCCAACGCGCGACCAGCACACGTGGATGCCCCGAACCATCGTAAACTGTCTTCGCCAATTCATATCCCTCATACTTTCCGATTCGCTCGCGCGCCGGTTGCTCCTGCGGCGAACCTATTTCGAGGAGCAGATAGCCGTCCGGCTTAAGATGCGCCGGTGCCTCGGCGATCAAGCGATCAAAGACGGCGAAGCCATCCGCACCGCCGTCCAGCGCTACATGCGGTTCGTAATCGCGTACACCGGGCGGCAGCTTGGCAATATCGTCGTGAGGGATGTATGGCGGATTGCTGAGGATAAAATCGAAGCGTTCGCCCGCAGGAATGGGGGCAAACAAATCGCCCTGCAAAAAGCGAATGCGCTCGGCGACGCCATGTCTGGCGGCATTGCGTGAAGCCACGGCCAGCGCTTCGGGGCTGATGTCTATGGCCGTCACCTGTGCCGTCTTGTGGTGCTTGGCGATGGCGATGGCCAGACAGCCGGAGCCGGTGCCGATGTCGAGAAGCGTCGGCTCCGTCACGTCTTTGGCCAAGCGCAAGCATTCGACCACGACACATTCGGTGTCCGGTCGCGGGATCAGCACAGCGCGATTAACCTCGAATTCGAGCGAAAAAAACTCCTTGTGTCCTACCAGATAGGCCACCGGGCAGCCTTCGATGCGCTGCCGCACCAGCTCGCGGAAGCGCTGCCGGCCTTGCGCCGACGCTTCTTCGGTATGCCGGGTATACAGATCGATGCGCTTGCAGCCCAGCGCGTGCGCCAGCAACACCTCGCTATCCAGACGCGGCGATTCGGAGCCTTTCTGCTGAAAAAACTGTGTCGTCCAGTCGAGCAAACGCCCGATCGTCCAACTCTGCTCCGTGCTCACGGCTTATACTCCAAAAAGTTAGTCACAGACGAACACAGCTGAACACGAATAAGAGACGAGAAATAAATTATTTTAATTTTCATCTATGTTCATCTGTGGCTAATTCGTCTGTTCCAGGCGTTGTTTTTTGTCGAAGTCACGCAGTGCCTGGATCAGCTCGTTTAAATTACCGGCGATGATGGAATCGAGCTTGTACAGGTTCAGGTTGATGCGATGATCGGTGACGCGATTTTGCGGGAAATTGTAGGTACGGATACGTTCACTGCGGTCGCCGGAGCCGATCAGCGTGCGGCGCTGTTGGGCGCGTTCACGGTGCAGTTTCTGCTGCTGCAATTCGTAGATACGGCTGCGCAGGATGCGCAGGGCGCGTTCATAGTTTTTATGCTGGCTGCGCTCATCTTGGCATTTTACTTCCAATTCGTCCGGCGTGCCGCGCTTGTACCAGATGCGCACGGCGCTTTCGGTCTTATTGACATGCTGGCCACCGGCACCGCCGGCGCGCATACGCTCCCATTCAATGTCTTGATCGCGGATCTCGACCTGCACTTCATCCGGCTCTGGTAGCACAGCCACCGTGGCGGCAGAGGTATGGATACGGCCTTGCTGTTCCGTCTTGGGGACGCGCTGCACGCGATGGCCGCCGCTCTCATAACGCAAGTGCTGGTAAGCATCTTCGCCGGTGATGCTGAAGACCACTTCCTTGAACCCGCCCTGTTCACCCGGGTTGAACGAGATGTCCTCAACCTTCCAGCCCTGATCGCGAGCATAATGAGTATACATATTATATAGATCGCCAGCAAACAGTGCCGCCTCATCACCGCCGGTGCCGGCGCGGATTTCCATGATGAGGCTGTCGTAGTCCTCACCCTCGGCCAGGACCAAATCCTCCAGCCGCGCTTGCAATGCTTGTTGACGCTTTCGCAGATCGTTTAACTCTTGTTCCGCATAGTGCCGCATCTCCGGGTCGGTTTCAGTATCGAGCAGCGCTTGGGCCTGGGCCAAATCATTGCTGATTTTCTTGTATTCGAGATAGGGCTTGACACGCTTGGCAAGGGCGCCATGCTCCTTGGCGAGGCGCGTAAAGCGAGCGCGGTCAGCGGCTACGGCAGGATCGCTGAGTTGTTGTTCCAATTCGTGATAATGTGCCAGGGCTTGCTCGAAGATCGGCCACATGCGGGGAGGCTCCGGTTTCGATCCTAAAAACGAGCCGCCAAGACGCCAAAGATGCCAAAAAAGAGAAAATAAAGAGAGAAAATAGCCTAATCCAGGTCACAACCATCTTTTCACACTTTATATTCTTTTCCCTCTTCCTCTCTTGACATCCTGGGCGTCTTGGCGGTTTCATCTTGAAACCAGTGCTATTTGGAGGTTTCCTCGGCGGTCGCTTCGCCCTGTTTCTTGCGCTTGTCCCAGTTGTACTTACGCTGAAACTTCTCGACACGGCCGGTCGTATCGACGTATTTCATTTTACCGGTAAAGAACGGATGACAGGCCGAGCAGATCTCGACCGTGATGTTCTTCTTGGTGCTGCGCGTAACGAACTTGTTGCCGCAACCACAGGTTACCGTGGCTTCAACATATTCGGGATGGATGCCGGATTTCATGGCTTCTCCTTGTTGCTTCGATAGATACCTTATTGTAGAAATCAGCGGCAAGCGTCGGCAAGGCCAGTCGTGCCTCGCCGCTCTCTTGGCACGAAACGAGCCGGACGTATAAGCGACGACATTTCCATCGCTTACGTTTTCGGCTTGTTCGATGTCGGCCGTCGGAATAATCCGTAGCTTCGGCGCGAAACGTCCTGCCCCCTTTCTTCCGCCCAAACTATGCATCTTCTCCGATTGACACGTCGTTGACATTGAAGCTATCGTTAAATGTGTTCGTGCTGATATGTTTTGGGACGCAAATATGGTTGCCACCGGAACTGAGATACAGGTGCATGAGCTTGCTCAGCATCTTTTCGACCTGGTTACACACTTCTGCCTGGTTTCGCCGCGCGGCCGCCGTCGCAGTGGCGATCTCAAAGAAGTCGAATTTTTGACGCTGTCCTTGTTGCACCATCACCAGACGCTGATCGTTGGTGACATCCAGCGCCAGCTCGGCGTCCTTCCGGCGCAAATGTCACGTATCATCCGTTCCCTGGAGGACCGCGAGCATCCACTCATCACTTGCCGCATCAATCCGCACGATAAGCGCAAAATTGATGTGACCCTGACACCCGAAGGGATGGCGGCTTTTCGGGACTATCAGTCCGCGCGCCTGGGCGGCATTTGCAACCTGCTGAGTAAACTATCAGAAGAAGATCGGGAAGATTTGCAGCGTCTGCTGAGTAAACTCCATGATGTTGTAGGACCGCCGGCGCTTTTAGGTGGTTAGGTGTAGTTAGGTGGTTAACCCCCTGGCCACCCAACTACCTAGCCGATTTCCGCCAAGTCCAGTGTTTTTCCGTATCTCTCCAGCACGGCCGCGCGCAGCAGAGCATGTTCGGGCCGACGCAGTCCAGGATCATCGGCTACCAGCGCGAAAGCGTCCTTGCGGGCCGTGCGGAGCAAGTCGGCATCTGCGATCAAACTGCCGAGACGCAATTCTCCCAGGCCATGCTGGCGGGCGCCGAAGAACTCACCCGTGCCGCGCAGTTTCATGTCTTCCTCAGCCAGCGCGAAGCCGTCCGTTGTACGCAGGAAGGCGCGTAGCCGGCGGCGTGCCTCCTCGCTGGATGGCTCGGCGAACAAGAAGCATAGCCCGGCGGTTGGGCCGCGGCTGATCCGGCCACGCAACTGATGCAGCTGCGACAGGCCGAAACGCTCTGCATGTTCGATCACCATCAGCGTTGCATTGGGAACGTCCACGCCAACCTCAACGACCGAGGTGCACACCAGCAGATCTAACTCGTGCCTGCGGAAGCGGTCCATCACCGCCGCCTTGGTCTCCTCGTCCTGCCGACCATGCAAAAGACCAATGCGCAAGTCGCGGAACGGTCCCGCACACAATTCCGCATAGGTTTGCGTCGCCGCTTTCACATCGAGCGTGGCCGATTCTTCAACCAACGGACAGACAATGTAGCCTTGCTTACCCTGCGCCAGTACCTCGCGTAAGCGGGCGTAGACGCGCGGGCGCTGACTGGTCGGTTCCCAGCGTGTGGTCACGGGTTGCCGTCCCGGCGGCAGCTGGCGGATGATTGATACGTCCAAATCACCGAACACTGTCAGGGCCACAGTGCGCGGGATCGGCGTGGCGGTCAGGACCAGGTAGTGTGGGACCGACGAGCCGGAAGCGTAAGCAACGGATTGTCCGCCGTCGCTTACACTTCCGGCTCGTCGGAAACGAGCACGCTGATGCACGCCGAACTTGTGTTGCTCATCGATGACTACCAGCCCCAGCCGCGCGAAGCGCACGTTCTCCTGTACCAAGGCTTGCGTGCCTATGACGAGATCGATGTCGCCGACCGCCAGCGCTGCCAGAGCATCGCGCCGTTGGGCCGGCGTCAGTGCTCCGGTCAGGAGCAGACGGCGAACGCGGCTGTGTGCGAGATAACGATCGAGGGTACGGGCGTGCTGCTGGGCCAGCACTTCGGTCGGCGCCATCAGGGCGGCTTGATGTTTGTTGGCCACGGTCACCAGCAGAGCATATACGGCCACAGCCGTCTTGCCAGCACCGACATCGGCCTGCAAAAGCCGCTGCATCGGTTTGTCACTGGCAAGATCACGGCAAATCTCGGCGACAGCTCGGTCCTGATCGGCGGTCAGCGAGAAGGGAAACAGTCGGCGAATTCGCGCATCAATGGCCGGCGTCGTTGTCAAAATGGGCGCCCGTCCCTCCTCGCGTACCTCCCGCCGCCGCAGTGCCAGTGCCAATTGGAGAATCAGAAACTCCTCGTAAACGAAGCGCCGCCGTCCGCGTGTCGCTGCCGATAAAGTGGGCGGAAAGTGAACGTCACGCAGCGCCTGATCGCAAGTCGGCCAATCATGCTTTTGCCGCAAAGTAATCGGTAATACATCCGTCAGACGCGAAGCATAGCGATCGATCATTTTACGAAGCAGCGAACGCAGCTGTTCGGGCCGCAAATCTTCAGTGAGCGGGTAAACCGGCACGACCTCCGGTCCTCCCCCCCTCATCCCTCCCCCTTGCGGAGGGGATGAAGGGGAGGCGAGTATCTGTACACGCGGATTGCTCATCTGCCAATGATCGCGAAACCACTTCGGTTTGCCGCTGAATGACAGCCGCTGGCCATAACGAAAACGCTTGGCTGCAAACGGCTGATTGAACCATACACCCTCCAAACAATTCTTGCCGTCATCGCTGAGAACCACACTCACAACTTTCCGCCCATCGCTCAGCGAACGTCCCTCGATCTCGACGACTTCGCCTTGCACCGTCTGAATGCCGTCTGCCGATAGAGTAGCAATGGACCGCACGTCGCTAAGATCCTCGTAGGCGCGCGGGAAGTGAAAGAGAAGATCGCCGACGTTGCGCAGACCGAGCCGCTCGAGCAGCTCCAGCCGGGCCGCAGAGATGTCGGAAAGCGTATCCAGAGGGATTTGTAAGGGGTTAGTCTCTGTCACGGTGGACCTTGTTTGCGAATGCGGCACTCACAACCCGGTAACTTGCCGGAAAGCGTCGAGCAAATCGGCCTTCACAGCACTGTGATTCAATCACGTTCCACGCAACGCTTCATTCCATACCGGCAGCCGCTTGGCCGCTTCGGCGAGCACCAGGACCGAGCCGCCGCAATCGTCACGCCGCCGCGAATCCGGTTCCTGACCCGCCAATTCGATCCAGCACTGAATGATACTCGTTTCTTCACCGCTATGCATCAGCGCTATCCACGGAAAAAAGGCAACAGGTTATCCTCGCTTACAAGCTCGGCAGACACGCCGGCATTCTTTAGGATGCACCTGTCAGCTTAGGGGCTAGTGGACCAAACCTCCTCCCCCTCGTGAGGGAGGGGCTGAGGCAGGAGGTGTAAAGGCAATGGAACCAAGGAGTTGTGTCCCCCCCACCCCAATCCTCCCCCACAAGGAGGGAGGGAAAAGTCCGCTCGCCCTTAGGTTAACGGTGAGTCGTGTAGAGCATGCTGCCAGCATGCCTCGCAGGGCTTGCCATTCACCGTTAAGTGCTCTAACGACAGAATTGCTTGACAGACGTCCTCGCGTGCCCTGGAGTAAGGCTATCGATATATCGATAGCGCCGTGAGCGAGCGTTTCCGTTCGCGGCGAATTCGGCCCGTAGAGGGACACTTTCATGCATCGACGCGATCTGCTTAAATGGACCAGCCTCGGCGCCGGCGCCAGCCTGCCTTGGCTCTTGACCACACCGCTCGGCTCTTTCGAACAACCTGCTGCACCGCTGTCTGCCGTCGCGGACAAGAAACTGTCGCCGCTGAAAATCACCGATATCAAAACAATCCTCACCGCGCCGGCGAAAATTCGCCTGGTCGTCGTCAAGGTGACGACCAGTGAGCCGGGTTTGTACGGACTCGGCTGCGCTACCTTCACGCAGCGGCCGCGCGTCGTCGAAACCGCCGTGGAGAAGTACCTCAAGCCGTTTCTTGTCGGCAAAGATCCGCTGCAAATCGAGGACATCTGGCAAGCGTCGTTCGTATCGTCGTATTGGCGTAACGGCCCTGTGCTGAACAACGCTATCAGCGGCGTGGACATGGCGTTGTGGGACATTCTTGGCAAGCGAGCCGGCATGCCGGTCTATCAACTGCTCGGCGGCAAATGCCGTAAGGCCGTGGACGTGTATCGCCACGCCAGCGGCGCCACCTTCCAGGATGTGGAGAGAAACATCCGCCGTTTTATGGAACAGGGCTACCGCTACGTCCGCGCCCAGGTCGCTGTTCCCGGTTATGCCACCTATGGCGCCACAATCAAACCCGGTCGCTCGCAAACATGGGAGCCGAGCTACTATGTCCGCACGGTGCCGCGCCTTTTCGAGCACCTGCGCAAACAACTCAGCGACGAAGTCGAGCTGCTGCACGACGTGCATGAACGCGTGCCGCCGGTCCTGGCCCTGCGTTTGGCCAAGGATCTCGAACCGTATCGCCTGTTTTTCCTCGAAGATCCGTTCAGCCCAGAGGATGTCGGTTATTTCACGCATCTGCGGCAACAAACGACAACGCCTATTGCGATGGGCGAACTCTTCAACAATCCCAACGAATGGCTGCCGCTGGTGACGGGCCGATTAATCGATTTTATACGTATTCATATGTCGCAAGTAGGCGGTCTGTCGATGGCCCGCAAAATCGCGGCGTTGTGTGAGTTCTTCGCTGTCCGCACCGCCTGGCATGGCCCCGGCGATGTCTCGCCTGTCGGCCATGCCGCCAACGTGCATCTCGATCTGGCAGTCCCCAACTTCGGCATCCAGGAGGCACGCGACTTCACGCAAGCGGAGCAAGACGCGTTCCCCGGCTGTCCGACGCTCAAAGACGGCTACTACTGGGTCAACGATAAACCGGGCCTGGGCATCGACCTCGATGAGAAAGTGGCGGCCCAGTTCCCTATTAACGACGATCCACCCTTCGACATGCAATGGGGCAACCTCCGCCGCCGCGATGGCGCTATAACGAAGCCGTAGGAAGAAGAGCTACCCACAGAGTCACAGAGAACACAGCGAAAAACACCGAAAAATAGACTGCAACAGATGCAATCCGTTTTCTTGTTGATTTTTCTTCCTTTTCGGTGTTTTTCGCTGTGTTCTCTGTGACATCTGTGGTTAGTTCTTCAGAGCACATCGCGGACTTTCTTGCCTTGTTGCAAAAGAGCTTCGAGCGCGGCTCGATCGCCTTGGCGGAGTGCTTCTCGAAAACGCTGCAATTGCTCGTCGAGGCGGTCCAGTGCCGTCAAGAGATGCGTTTGATTGGCGTGAAAGATGGCCGACCACAAGCTTGGTTGTCCGGCGGCGAGACGGGTCGCATCACGGAAGCCGGTGGCAGTCAGATCATACAGCTCCGGCGGCAGAATGCCAGCTAATGCGGAGGAGAGCAAATGCGGCAGATGGCTGGTGAAAGCCAAAGCGCGGTCGTGCTCCTCGGCGTCCATCACCTGCACACGCGCTCCCAACACCGTCCAGAAGTCGCGGATTTGGGACAAGGCAGTGTCCGTAGAATCTGGCGGCGGAGTAACAATTACCAGCCGACCTTCCAGCAGCTGGGCACTGGCGTGCGCCAAGCCGTGTTTCTCTGAGCCGGCCAGCGGATGGCTGCCGATAAACTCGACCCCAGAAGGCAGCCGACCCTGCACATCGCGGAGGATAGCCGCTTTCGTGCTGCCGGTATCGCTTAAAAGGGTTCCGGGCCGGCAGTGTGTCGCTGCCTCGATCACCCCGGCAGCGATGGTATCGACCGGCGTGCAAAACAAGATGAGATCGGCACAAGCGGCGGCGGTCAGGTCCATATAAGCATCATCAATCGTGCCATCTCGGAGGGCTTGTGATCGCGTTTCTGCTTGCCGATCGATACCAATGATGCGTACGGCCCCACCACGCCGCCGCGCTGCCAAGGCAATAGAGCCGCCAATCAGTCCGACACCGACAATTGCCAAGGTGTTGATGCGCATACTACGGTTGCCTTGCGTCGCTTCCGCTTTCAACTCGTTGGAATGATCTCGAGAAACGGGCGGCCATTTCACGGGCGATACGGTCGAGGATGGCCTTATCGCGCAAGCTGTGATCGCGGCCCGGATGAATCTCGATAACGGCATCACTGCCCAACCGCGCCAGCGACTCTTTCAGCCGCAGCACTGCACCATCCAGATAAAACGTGTCTGCCCCACCTGTCCATACGTGTAGTTTTCCTGCCAGCTTCGGGGCCAGTGTCTTCCAGTTCGTTTCCAAGATAATACGGATGTCATAACGCTTCCAAGCCTTCGCCGTTTCTGGATCGATTGTTCCCGTCGTGCGGTCCCAGAGCTTGCGTGGCCGGCCATCAGGACCGCGTGGCGAAAACACCGCCTCGAATGAGGCCAGCTGGCCCCCGTGGCCCATTACTTCTTCCATATCAGAAAAGAAACGAAAAAAGAGGACTGGCTTGCCGCGCAGCCGGGCAACTGGCCGTTTCTCGCCGCGCGCATCCAGAAACATATTTGCATCTGGTTTGGTGAGGTCGATCCCCTGAAAATCGCGGAAATCCACCGGGTCCGGCGACGTGGACCAAACGCCGTTGAAATGATCGGGATAAGTAACTTGCAACCACAGGCTGCTCCATCCGCCGGACGAGTGCCCTGTCACAAACCGTGCCCAGCCGGCGCTGATGCCGCGATACTTCGCTTCGAGATAGGGAATCAGCTCTTCGATAAGGGCACGGCCACAGGGTCCGTTGTTGGCCGAGTCGGCGAAGACATGATGGCCGAAGCGGCAGCTCGGATCGAGGACTACATAGATCATCTCGACGCCGGCGACGTTCGTAGCATCCCGCTGGGCAGCCGCGTGAGCGGCGAAGTGCGTACCGCCGAAACCGGGCACCTCATAGACCACCGGATAACGCCGCTGTGGTTCGGTCGCAAACGAGCGCGGTAGCACGACGCCAGCCCGTAGATGCGTCGAGCGCCCATGAAAGGCTGTCAATAGTTTGCTCTCGATGTCTACTAGTTTGACGCGATCTGTCTCAATGAATGGCTTGGCTTTGTATATTTGATCGATCCGCAATTCCACTAGTCCGCTGCTCGTGCCGTCCAGTTCGCGGCGAAGGGTGCGACTGTAACCATTGCCTGCGGCAGTACTGAAGCTGCGCTCGCCGTAATCGAAGTCCATGACGGCCTGAATCGAGTAAGTTGCTTTCGGCACTTTATCCACCGTCACCGGAAAACCTAACGCCTTACTATCGAGGACGAGAGGCTGACCGGGTCGCCAATCCTTCACGTCCTTGGCGAAGAACGGGTCGGGATGAAACCAGTCGGGACCGGAACGAAGCTCCTTTACGTCTTGCTTAGAGAGCAAGACGTAAACCCGACCGGTGAACGGCCGGGCGGATACGTTTGAATCAAAGGTGAGGTGAAACTCCAGCGGCCGCGCTTGCGCCTCGGCGGAAACCGGCGTCAAAAGAAGAAGCAAAAACGCGACACGCACCGGTAGATAACAAGTCGGCGTTGACATCATAAAAAATCTATGTGCCGATCTCTGGTGTATGGTCCTCGGCAAATCGGGGCCATATACCAGCGGCTCACGGACTCGGTTCGATCCCTAAGGCACGGAGTTGCGCCGCCAAGCGTGCCGCTTGGCGGCGTCCACGAGCTGTTATAACGGCTCGGTAAGTAGTCGATATTCCCTCTCGACAAAGATATTATCCACAGGCTTGCCGTCCTCGATGATTAAGGCTCCGATGCCAGTGGTCTCTTCCGGAGCCAAAATGACGTCCCTGCTAAACCGCCAACCAATATGGCCCGCCGGTAAGTCGGGTATGGGAGCCCAGGTTTCGCTGTGCATGATACCTCCGGATGACGAATCAAACCAACGAGGAACCAACTCAAACCTAACCTATTGTAACTCGCCCAAGTGAGCAGAGACAGGCGAATCTTTCCGACTGATGCGCATTCGATGGCATCAACATTCGCCGTCCTGGGAATCACGCGCGCCAGACAGAAGCCAGCGCTGGCTAATAACGCGCGGTATTTCGCCTCGGTGCGCTCCATTATAATTCGGTCAACAGGCGAGTCATCACAGCCTGGAGAGAGGGACAAGCAACTCCGGCGACAGGTGGGGTTGCAGCCATGAATCATCCTCCTTGGCATCGGACGTTGGTTTCTTGTATGGTACGATGTATGTACAGACCAGACCATACGGGTTGAGAGCAACGTCCTCCGCTGCTAGGATAATTAGCATTCGTTAGGGGACGAGCCGGAAGCGTAAGCGGCGGATGGGGTGTGCCGTTGCTTGCGCTTCTGGCTTGTTTGGGCCACGCACCTATTTTGGAAACGACGATGAGCAGTAACGGCACCGTACCCGATCCTGAAGATTATTTCGCCGATACCCGCATGACTTTTGGCGATCACCTCGAAGAGCTGCGCCGGCACCTTTGGCGCGCTTTTGCCGGTTTCGGCGTGGCCCTGTTTATGAGTTTCTTTATCGGCAAATATGCCGTCGATTTCATCACGGCGCCTGTCAAAGAGCAGTTACGGGCGTTTTACAATCGCCGTGTCGAAAAGACGATGAAGGAACTGCAAAACGATACCAGCCTTCAGAAAGTCAATAAGCCGACCGGCTTCACCAAGACCTATTTTCTCCGCGAACAACTGCAAGCTGCCTTAAAGGGCGTTCCCCGCGCGGAACTTGAAAAGACCAAGCGTCCCATTCTTCGCCGCGAGAAGACGGGCAATGACGAAGCGTCGATTCTCAGCCGGTTGATGAGCCGTGCGGGCGACAAGGACCAGCCGGGAGAAGATGAGAAAGTGGTCTCCGAAGATGCTCTGGTACCGTTGTGGATTTCCTACGGCGAGCCGCTCAAGGCCGCAGGCCTGCTTCAAGAAGCAATGCGGATCGTCGGCGATTTCGATAGCATGACTACGCTGAACGTCATGGAAGCATTCATGGTGTGGTTCAAGGTGTGCCTGGTGTGCGGCTTCATCATCGGCAGCCCGTGGATTTTCTGGCAGATCTGGATGTTCGTGGCCGCTGGACTGTATCCGCACGAAAAACGGCTGGTTCACGTGTATCTGCCGATCAGTCTCGGCCTGTTTTTGGCCGGTGTGCTTATGTGTGAGTTTCTCGTCATTCCCCGCGCCATCGAAGCGTTGTTGTGGTTCAACGAATGGCTCGGCTTCAAGCCGGACATGCGACTAAACGAATGGCTCAGCTTTGCCATCTGGATGCCGCTCATCTTCGGCCTGTCGTTCGAGACGCCGCTGGTCATGATGTTCACCGCGCGCCTGGGCATCGTCAATGCGGATTCGTTCCGCAGCAAACGCCGTATGGCCTGGATGGTCCTGGCCGTCTTCGCCGCCATCATCACGCCCACGCCGGACGCCCTGACCATGTTATTTTTGTGGTTGCCGATGTGCCTGCTCTTCGAGTTCGGCATTTGGCTGGTCAAGCTGGTGTCGCACGGGACGGAGATGGGCGAAGAGGTACCCGATTCTGAGGAATTGATCGAGGTGTGAACATATCTCTTCTTGATCCCGTTGCAGACGCTTCCGACTCGTTAGGTTCGGTGGCTCTCGTCGGCGCCGGTCCCGGCCATCCGGGCTTGCTGACGTTACGCGCCGTCGAATTGCTGAGGTGTGCCGATCTTGTCCTCTACGATCGGCTCGTCCCTGTCCGTCTGCTGGATTATGCTGCGGAGAAGGCGCGGCGGATTTGCGTCGACTCGCTGCATGGCACGCATCCGGAGCGTTGGCCGGAGATCTACCAAATCATGATCGATGCGGCACGGCAGGGGCAGCGCGTGGTCCGGCTCAAAGGCGGCGATCCGTTCGTGTTTGGCCGCGGCGGCGAAGAAGCTGAGGCGCTGCGACGAGC
>JAJPHU010000042.1 GCA_021325115.1 Planctomycetota bacterium
GAGCGGAGTTGCGTTAGCGTTCACCCGGGTGAGCGGAGTTGCGTTAGCGCTCCGAGTTCTCCAGACGATGATGCAACCCCGCTCACCCGTTCTCGTGTTGCGGGCTGACGCGGAACTGCTCTTGCATCGCACGAAGAGGATCGCTATGAACAGCCTTCCAACAACGTCAAGCCGGGAACCGCAGGCAGTGCTGGAAGTGGTGCCGGGGCTGCGCGGCTGGGTGCGCGGCAGCTTGCTAGGATTGGCGCTGGCCTTGCTTGGGGTGTTCGCCGTGGCCGCTTGGCTCAATCCCTACAACGCCGATGGCTCGCCGCGGACCTTGGCGACGCATCAGCAACTGGGGTTGCCGCCGTGCAACTTCTACTTCGTCACGGGCCTGCCGTGTCCGGCGTGCGGCATGACTACCAGCTTCGCCCTGCTGATACATGGCGATTTGAGGAACTCGTTACGCGCCAACGCGGTCGGCACCTTGTTGGCCGGGTTTTGTCTGTTGCTTATCCCCTGGTGCCTGGCCAGTGCGATTTGGCAGCGGACGCTTTTCATTCGCTCGGTGGAACGCACTCTCACCTTGGTGGTGTTGGCGTTCCTCAGCTTGATGCTGCTCCGTTGGATCATCGTTTTGGGGCTGACTTGGTGGATGGGGACGCCGTTTCCAGGATGAGGAGAAAGCCATGAAGGCATTGTGGGGCCGTTCGATCGGGTTGGGGCTTTGGGTCCCGGTCCTCATCGCTGGTTGTAGTTTCCCGCAGAGTCTGTATTTCATTATGCCCGAAGCCAAAGATCCAGCCGAGTTGAAGCGCTTGGCGGACGAGGACGGCAAGAAAGAAGTCAAGGTCGTCTTGTGGACGTATATGAACCTGGACCCGCGTGAAGAATTCATCCAGGCCGATCGCCGCCTGGCCGTCGCCTTGGCCGAGGAGATCCGCCGGCTGTCGGAGGAGAACAAGGAAAAAGTCACAGTTGTTAAACCAAACCTGGTGGAGCAGTACAAGAGTCGCCATCCCAATTGGAAATCGCTCGAGTTGGCGCAAGTGGGGCACGATTTCAATGCCGACTACGTGATCAACCTGGAAATTGATAAACTGAGCCTTTATGAACCGAACGCCAACCAACAACTCTATCGCGGCCAGACCGAGATCTTGGTGTCGGTGGTGGACATGAAGAACCCGGATGATGTGCAGAGCAAAGAGTTCAACGACCGCTATCCGACCGAGGCGCGTGGCGACATGACGCCTTTTGAGATACCACCGCACGCTTTCCGCGATAAGTTCTTGGAGCACGTGGCCAAGAAGCTCGCCTTTTACTTCGTGGACCACAAGAGGCGAACGAAGATGGTCATAGTCGATGAATGAAAGGACATCGTATGTCAGAGCCAATTGAGATCCGCTGTAGGGAAAATGGTCCTTATGTCATCAAGGGACCAGTGCGCATCGTCGATCACCTGGGCAATGCGTTCGAGATTCCTCCGGGTAAGGAGACAGTGGCCCTGTGTCGTTGCGGCCACTCGAAGAAGCGTCCTTTCTGCGATGGTAGCCATAAGACATGCGGCTTCCAGGCCGCCGAAATCGCCGGTCCCCCAGTTACGCAATAACTCAACCAGTTGCAAAGTGTAAGGGCTAGAGCGCATTGCAAGCGGGTGTAGCGTTTTTCTCCCTTTCCCACAAGGGGGAGGGAGAAAAACATATAACCGCTACACCTACTGGCAATGCGCTCTAGCGGACAAAATCTTTCCCCCTGGGGGGAGGGAAATGTCTGTTCATCCCAAGCGACAGTCAAGTCATCGCTGGCACTTCCAGCGGATTATCGCGCAGCGCTCATGCCAAGATGCCCGTCACCGGGTGATGCTCCTCCACGCCGGTTAGCCGCATGTCCAATCCCTGCGACTTGAACGTCAGCCGCCGATGATCGATACCCAGGCAGTGCAGGATGGTGGCGTTCATGTCGTGGATGTGAACAGGATTTTCCACGACGTTGTAGCTGAAGTCGTCGGTCTGGCCGTAGGTGACGCCGCCCTTGATGCCGCCGCCGGCCATCCAGACCGTGAAGCAACGCGGATGATGGTCGCGGCCATAGTTTTCGCGCGTCAGCTTGCCCTGACAGTAAATCGTTCGTCCGAACTCGCCGCCCCAGATGACCAGCGTTTCGTCGAGCAGGCCGCGCTGTTCAAGATCACGAATCAGTGCGTAACAAGGCTGATCGACATCGCGGCATTGATTGGGCAGGTCACCGGCAATGTTGAAATGCTGATCCCAGCCGCGATGAAAAATCTGCACGAAGCGCACGCCGCGCTCGGTCAGCCGTCGCGCCAACAGACAGCTCGCCGCAAACGTGCCCGGCTTATGCACGTCCGGTCCATACATCTCCATAACGTGCTTGGGTTCACGCGACAGGTCCATTAATTCCGGCACCGACGATTGCATACGGAAGGCCATCTCATACTGGGCGATGCGCGCTTGCGTTTCCGGATCGGCGATCTCATCGAGCTGCTTTTGATTCAGCTTGGTCAGCGCGTCGAGCATCCGGCGGCGAGTGGGGGCATCAACGCCGGCGGGATTGGACAGAAACAGCACCGGATCGCCGCTGGAACGCAGGGCGACGCCCTGATGTTTGCTCGGCAAGAAACCCGATCCCCAAAGTCGATTGTAGATTGCTTGCGCTTCCTTACGTCCGGTCCACGATGCAGTCATAACGACAAAGGCTGGCAGGTTGTTGTTTTCGGTGCCCAGTCCGTAGCTGAGCCAGGCGCCAAGACTGGCGCGGCCGGGCAGTTGATGGCCCGTGCAAATGTAGGTGACGGCCGGATCGTGGTTGATAGCCTCGGTGTTGACGCTCTTGATAAAAGCCAGCTTGTCCACAATCTTCGCCGTCCACGGCATCAGCTCGCTGACCCAGGCACCCGATTGGCCATGTTGAGCGAACTTGTATTTCGACGGCGCGATGGGAAAGCGTGTTTGACCGCTGGTCATGGTCGTCAACCGCTGGCCCTTGCGGATCGAGTCGGGTAGATCCTTATCGAACAGTTTGTCCATGGCCGGCTTGTAATCGAACAGATCCATCTGCGAAGGGCCGCCGTTCATGAACAGATAGATGGCGCGTTTGGCTCTGGGGGCGAAGTGCGGCAAATCCGGCAGGCCACCGGTGGTTGTGGCGGACCGGGCACGCGGATTCATCAGCGTCGCCAAGGCGGCCGTGCCCAGCCCAAGAGCGGCACGGCCGAAAAAGTGTCGGCGCGTGAGGGTCTGAATATGTTCGTGGATTGGGTTCATTGCTGCTCGGCTCCCCATTTCACTAAGCACCAGTAAATCTTCCGCTGACGTATGAATTGCTCGACTTTCCAAGCGGCATGAAACAGCCCCTTCATCGTCGCCCTTTCGCTAAAAGTCGTTCCAGCTCCACCAACCCGCTCGTTGGACGCGGATTGATTAGCCCTTGTTAATCACTTCATCCAGATTCAACAACAGGTTGGCGATCATCGTCCATGCCGCCAACTCGCTTGGATTGAGCTTGGCTTCCGGCTTCTGCTCGCCCACAGAAATCAGCTGTTTCGCTTTGTCCACATCGCGCGTGTATGTTGCCAGATGGTCCCGGTAAGCGGCGAGTATTTCTGTTAGTTCTTTCGCATCTGGCCTCCGCGCTGTTGTTAGACGGAACATATAAACCGCGCGCGCCTCTGGCGTTGCGCCGCCTTCCTTCAGAGCATGTTCGGCCAGCGTTCGCGCCGCCTCGACGAATTGCTCTTCATTCATGAGCAACAGCGCTTGCAGCGGCGTGTTGGTACGCTCGCGGCGGACAAGACACGCTTCGCGTGAGGGGGCATCGAAAGTGTTCATCTGCGGCGGCGGGGCGGTGCGCTTCCAGAACGTGTATATGCTGCGGCGATGTACTTTCTCGTGGCCATGGTCGGGTTTAAAGTCCTTTGTATTGCTGCCGGTGTAGCCAACCGCTTCCCACAAGCCGGCCGGCTGCGGCGGCTTGACACTGGGACCGCCCAGCTTTTCGACCAACAGTCCACTGACGAACAGCGCCTGATCACGCAGCATCTCGGCGTCGAGCCGGAAGCGCGGTCCGCGCGATAGCAGGCGGTTTTCCGGATCTTTCGCCAGGCGATCTTTCGTGACACGCGAGGACTGCCGATAAGTGGCCGACATCACGATACGTTTCATCATCTTTTTCATGTCCCAGCCGTCCTCGCGGAACTGCACTGCCAGCCAATCAAGCAATGCGGGGTGACTGGGGGATTCACCTTGCGTGCCGAAGTCCTCCGCCGTCTTGACCAATCCCGTGCCGAAACATTGTTGCCACAGGCGATTGACTTCAACGCGGGCCGTCAACGGATGGTCTGGGGCTAACAGCCATTGCGCCAGACCGAGCCGATCACGCGGCGCCTTCTCGGGCAAGGGAGGTAAAAACTTCGGCGTATCTCGACCCACCGGCTCGCCACGCTGATCGTATTCGCCGCGCTTGAGAATGAACGCCGGCCTCGGCGTGGCGCGCTCCTTGAACACCAACGTTGCCGGGATCTCCTTCTCGATTTGCTGACGCTGCTTTTCCAGGACTGCAACCTGTGCGAGTATGGGAGCCAGCCCCGTAGACGACTTTGTATGCCGCATTTGGGCAGTTTCTTTGTTGATCTGTTCGCGGAGAACGGCGATTCTTTGTCGCACGCGCTCTAGCTCTTCCCTTTGCTCTGCGTTGGGGACGCGAACCGTCGGCGCGGGCCGAGCAGCGTTGCCGTCCAGAGCCGGGCCATCGAGATTATTGAAAAACGCAAAGAGTTGATAATATTCTTTCGTCTGGATGGGATCGAATTTGTGATCGTGGCAGCGAGCGCAGCCGATAGTCAGCCCCAGGAACACGGTCCCGGTGGTATCAACCCGATCGATGACGTTGCGAACGTACACTTCCTCTTCGATAGAACCGCCCTCGCTGGTGGTGACGTGGCAGCGATTGAACCCGGTAGCGACGATCTGATCGAGGGTGGCGCCCGGCAGAAGGTCGCCGGCCAGCTGCTCCGTCAGGAAGCGATCGTAGGGTTTGTTGGCATTGAATGCCTTGATGACCCAATCGCGGTAGGGCCATATTTCACGGTAATTATCAAGATGCAGGCCGTGAGTGTCGCCGTAGCGAGCTGCGTCGAGCCAGAAACGGGCCATGTGTTCACCGTAACGCGGCGACTGCAACAGCCGATCAACGACTTTCTCATAAGCGTTAGGCGACGTATCGGCGAGGAAGGCGTCAACCTCGGCCGGCGTCGGCGGCAGTCCGGTCAGATCCAGCGTAACGCGGCGAATCAGTGTGGTTCGATCCGCTTCCGGCGAGGGGGACAGTCCCTCGCGTTCGAGCCGAGCAAGGATAAAAGAATCGATAGCGTTCTTCGGCCAAGCCGTGTTTTTCACTTTTGGCATTGCAGGCCGCATCGGTGGAGTGAATGCCCAGTGGACCGTGTAGGTCGCGCCCTCGGCAATCCAGCGGCGGAGCAAGTCGATTTGTGCCGACGTCAGCGTTTTGCCAGATTTCTTCGGTGGCATGTGTCGCGAGGGATTGTCGTCGGTGATCCGTTCGATCAGCACGCTCTCATCCGGCTTGCCGGGCACGATGGCATGTCCGCCGCTACGCAGCTCGGCCAGGGCGCCGCTGCGCGTATCAAGCCGCAGCTTGGCCTTGCGCTGATGAATGTCGGGACCGTGGCAAGCGAAACAGTTATCTGCGAGGATGGGCCGAATGTCGCGGCCGAAGTTGATCTTGGCTTCCTCCGCGTTCAGTACAGCGCCAGGAACAAGCGTGGCCGCGAGGGATAACCACAAGATCCATTGGAGGGAGCATGAAGGCGCCAGCATCGTCATCGAATCAACTCCTGTCCGCATGATCCAATCGCCGCTCAGTTAAAGGGAGGCATCGCGTTTCGGGCGGGCCATCCGGACCTTGGGCATAGGTGGGTACAGTTAAGATAAGGCGCAGAGGGGCTTTCGTTCAATTATTTTTTTGGACTTTGCTACTTTTCCATTAGAAGGCCAGGCTGCCTGTGCGGTGCGGATAGAATGATTGGGAGAGAGGTTGGCTCCGTTGTCATGATTCAGATACAGGCATACAGCCGTTTGCATTTTGGCTTTTTGAACCCCCTCGCGGGGAAGATGTCGGCGTCCCGCTGTTTCGGGGGCGTCGGTATGATGATCGCACAGCCGGATTTATCGCTGTCGGTCGAGCCGGACTCGGTGTGGTCCGCCGAGGGACCGCTAGCCGAGCGTGCCCTGATATTCGCTCAGCGCTTCGCCGCCGCGAGCAGTCGAGAAGAGCAGATCGCCGTTTTACCGCCACATCGCCTGCGGATCGAGCGCATCATGCCGGCACATGCCGGCCTGGGTTCGGGCAGCCAACTGGGGCTATCCGTAGCGCGGGCGCTGGCGGCGTCATGGGGGTTATCCTGCGATGTGGCCACGTTGGCTCGCCGCGTTGGCCGCGGTTTGCGTTCCGCCCTGGGGGCACACGGTTTTGAGCAAGGCGGTTTCTTGGTGGAGTCTGGCAAGGGGGCCGTAGAGGGATTGGCGCCGCTGGTGGCGCGTCAACCATTCCCGGAGACCTGGCGTCTGGTTGTGGCCCTGCCTCCCCACCATGCTGAGGGACTGCACGGCGGCGGCGAGGTGGAAGCGTTCGCGCGCTTGACAACGAATCCCGCGGTCTTCGAGGCAACCGAGACGCTCTGCCGGCTGGTATTGCTGGGTTTGCTGCCAGCGCTGGTTGAGCGCGACGTGGATGCATTCGGCGAAGCCCTGCATGAGTTCAACGCGCGGGTCGGCGAGGCGTTCGCGCCGGTGCAGGGTGGCGTGTACGCCAGTCCGCGCATTGCCGAACTGGTGGAGTTCATCCGTGCTCAAAACATCCGCGGGGTAGGACAAAGCTCGTGGGGGCCGGCGGTGTTCGCCGTCAGCGCCGACGCCGAACACGCCGAGCATCTTGCTGCCCAGCTGTGCCGGCACTTCAACCTGCCGCCATCTGCCGTATGGACAACGCCGGCTTGCAACCATGGCGCCACATTGAAAAAAGAAAACGAACCATAAAGGCACTGAGAGAACACAGAGAAGAAGACAAACGAATAAGAAGCACGATCCCGAGCCATCGCCAAGGTGTCAAAAACACCAAGGAAAAAACAAGAGGAAAAAGAGAGGAAAAGAGATGATCGGATTGCACGGGCTTTCAGTTTTTGTGTCTCTTTTTCCTTTTTTTTTCTCTTTTCTCTGTATTCTCTGTGACTTCGTGGTTCGTTTTCTTTTTGTCACCAGCGGAAGCGGGGGCGGACTTCGGGGTTGACGATCTTCTCGGCTGGCCATTCGCCGCGCGACAGCGAGACGATGGCTTGTGCGGCGGACAGGGCCATGTCATCGCGCGATCTCACATCGGCGCCGCCAGCGTGCGGCGTCAGCAAGACATTGTCTAATTCAAACAACGGATGTTTGCCTGGCGGCTCCTGCTCGAACACATCCAGCCCTGCGCCGGCCAGGCGCTTGCTCTTTAGTGCTGCCAACAAGTCCGCCTCGTTGACAATCGCTCCGCGGGCCGTGTTGATGAGGAAAGCAGTTGGCTTCATCAGAGCCAGCGTCCGGCGGTTGATGAGGTAACGGGTTTCGGGGGTGACAGGCAGATGCAGCGTCAGGAAATCGGCTTCGGCCAACAGCTGCTCAAAGGACACGAGCATGACGTTATGATGGGCGGCAAAGACTTTGTCGGGCACAGGATCATAGGCTAAAAGACGCATACCAAAGGCAGCGCCGCGCAGGGCGACAGCTTTGCCGATACGGCCCAGGCCAGCGATACCAAGGGTTTGGCCGCGCAACGGCAAGAGGGGTTTGCGCGGCCAGCCGCCTGCCTTGACGCCCAGGTGTTGCGCCACCAGATCGCGGGCCAGACCAAGCATGAGACAGAAAGCATGTTCGGCCACGGCGCCTTCGTTAGTACCCGGTGTGATAGCAACGGCGCAGCCGTGCTGGGTGGCCGCCGCCACATCGACGGCATCGTAACCGACGCCGACGCGGGCAATGACGCGTAGCTGCGGATGAGCGTCCAACACGCGTGCCGTGTACGGTTCAGAGCCAGCCAAGGTTGCCTTGACTCCCGCCAAGAACTTCAGCAATTCCTCCTCGGTCAGCTGCGCCCCCGTATTGGGGTAGATCAACTCGAAGCCGGCCTCTTGCAGCACGCGCACGAAAGCGCCATCGATGCCAGCCAGCGTTATCGGTGCAATGAGAACTTTGTCCATCTGATTAATCCTAAGTCCGAGCTTGACATTTACAGGCGAGCAGGACGTTCGCAGACCCCGTCCGCCGGTCTCACTCATCTTATGAAGCAAACGCCTCGGCTGTCCGCAGCCGCGTCCGCCATTCGCGCAGCTCGGTCTGTTTGGCCCGATACAATGCCTCGGCTTCTGCCAACGTCACACGCTGAAAACGGATCGTTTCGCCGGGCCGCAGCTGGGCGAGCTTGTCGAGATCAGCGCTGACGACCTGGGCGATCTTCGGATAGCCGCCGATGGTTTGACCATCCACGCCCAGGATGATGCACTGGCCCTCGCGCGTCACTTGCACGCTTCCGGGACAGACCGGCTCCGATTCCAGCTCGCGCTCCGGCGGTGTCAATGCCGCGCCGCGCAGACGCAGCCCCATGCGATTGCTGGCCGGCGTCACCGTGAACGACTGCGAATCAAACGCATCGCCGCGGAACCAATCCGCCTGCGTTCCGTCCACAACGCGCAGCACGCGTGGCTCGGCATTCCAGACAAAATCGTGCCGGAAATGGCGGGTGTGAAGGATGCCAGCTTGACAGGGCAACTCAGCCCCGGCAGCGAGCGGTTCGAGACTGGAGCGACTATCGAGGATGATCGGCGTTTGCAGCCCGCCGCGTACGCACAGATAGGCACGCATTCCCGAGGGCGTCCCGCCGATGCGCAGCTCTTCGCCGCGGTGGAGCGTGAACGTTTTTCCCGCCTCGTGGGGCGTGCCGTCGATCGTCATCTCGAAGGGAGCGCCAAAGAGGACACAGGCCACTTCGCTATCGGTGGTGAGCGTAGGCCCATTCAGGCTAATTTCCAGGGCGGCAGCGTCGGGAGGATTGCCGACGAGAGCATTGCCGATGTCCAGGGCAAAGCGATCCGCCGCGCCGCCAACCGGCACGCCAAGACTGCGCCAGCGCGGCCGGCCCTGATCGACGATGAGTGTGCACAATCCAGGACTTAAGAGACGTAAATAGGGGATAGTGATATCTCCTGGAAATTAAAACTTCCGGATGGCGACGCCTTGTCCCAGCAGCGCCTCACGCAACGCACGCACAAATGCCACCGCCTGCGGATTGTCGCCATGTACACACAATGTCCGTACCCTACGTTGGCGCAGCAGCCATTCCGCCTGCTGCACGGCTTCCACGGGATCCGTCACGCATGCATCCGGCTGCGAGCGCGGCACTAGCGAGCCGTCCGGCAAATAGCGGCGATCGGCGAACCCCTCGCGGATGAATGGACAACGGCCGACGCTCAACGCTTCCAGACGCGATTCCGGCAGGGCCATCAACGCCAGGCCAAACAGGCACGCCGCTTCGACAATGGGCCGAGCATAGGCATCGTCGCGACAGGCCAGGTTATACAGGGCGCCGTGCGGTTTGACGTAGCGCAGGGAGGTTCCCACAGCACGCGCCAGGCCAGCGAGAGCGCCGATTTGATAGACACAGTCCTCGAAGACTTGCGTTTCGCTGCGTGCCAACTCACGGCGACCGAAATGTTCGCGATCAGGAAAGCCGGGATGAGCGCCGGCCTGGACACCGTACTGTGCTGCCAGACGTAGCGCGGTGTGGGCCATGGCCGCATCGCCGGCATGGAAACCACAGGCGATATTTGCCGATGTAATCAGCGGCATCAGCTCGGCGTCGTAAGGACAGCCTTCGCCGAGATCACAATTGAGATCGATGTCCACGGATAATTCCCTCTCGGTAAGAGAGTGTCAGCTTCCTTTCATCCTATCAACCCTATCCGAGCCGGAAGCATGAGCGAAGGTACCTCTTCGTTTACGCTTCCGGCTCGTTCGGCTTTGTTTGTTAAAATCCTGTAGAGTACAAACGGAAGGCGAGGCGCGGTCGCCTCAACGTCGAGGAACACAAATCGGAGCGCGTCGATGCGATTGGCAGAATTACAGCAGGTATTGCGAGCTGCGGACCCCGCAGCGGTGTTGGTGCCGCGCCGCGTGCTTGAACGCTTGATCCAGGAACAAAACCAACTGTCCAACCTCTTCGGACAGGTGCCGCATCGAAAATCTTATGTCATCGATCGGCCCACCCTCTATCGTTTTATCGATCCAGACGACCTGGAGCTGGAACCGGATCGTTTGCTGCCGTCCACAGTAATCTTGTTGTCGCGGCCGTCGTCGCCGAACACGCTCAACACTCTGGATCGGGAGACCATCCTGCTCACCTATTGGCGGCGCTTGTTCCACGCCAGCATTCATCGCCATCTGCGGCAACAGGTCCTCTCAGGGAAGCTGAATCATGTCCAGATCCGTGAACGGATTGAGCAGATCGGCGTCAGCGCCTTTGCAGAGATCCGCATGGTGCTGGATCAGGAAAAATATCTGACTCCCAGCGGCGCCGAGGCCAGCGAGACAGATGTGTACATCGAGTTCGCAGCGGTTTACCTGGAGCTGCGCTATTTTGCGGCCAATCTGCTGCCGGTCTACTTTCCGGGCTTGCCCGATCTCGCCAAAATCGATGCTCTTCTGGAGCGCGACGTGGAGGCGCAGGAATGGTTTGCACGCACTCGCCTGGAAGGCGCTCCGCAGCCGGTCATTCGCGCCGATACCAGCTCGGATGAATCGCACGACTACTACCGCCGACTGATGGATATCGCCGATAAGGCCGAGCGAGAAGGCAATGCGGTGCGGGCGGCGATCCTGCGCACCAAAGCGGCACGTGTAGCACCGGCATCACTGGAAGATCCGACACGGGATAAAGCCTTAGACGATCTGCGTCGTCTGACGCGGCGCTTGCAAGCCGCCTTGGAACTGAGCGATCGGGAGGCAGAAGAATGGCTCAAAGACCTGCCGGCACTTTTAGACAAGGCTGATCAAGGCAGTTGGCCAGTCGAGGCGGCACTGTTGTACGATTTGCAAAAAATCGGCGACGATCACGAGCGTGCCATCTTTGCGCTCGATGTGGTGACATGGCTAACATCGGGCGGTCGGCGGCCGATCAAACGGCCCTTGCCCAGCCAGCGGCTTGTTCGCATCACCAAACATCTACGCGGCGCTGCCCAGCGTTTGACCCAGGCCCGGCTGGCCGATGACGAACGCCAACATCTGGCCCATCTTCTGCAAGCCGCCCTGCATCACTGTGAGGAACGTCTGCGCAAGCGCTTTCGTCCGGTCCTCACCGATGCCCTCATCAACATCGGCCTTCAGCCGAGCAATCCGCCGGAGCGTACCGCCTTCGCCCGCATGATCGAGGAGATGCTCGATCGCATCGTCGAACTGGGCTTTTTGACCTTCAGCGACTTACGAGACACTATTTCGCGCAATCAGTTGAAGATACCAGACCTGCGTGATCCCTATGAGTTCGCACGTGGCGATCCCCTGTTGCGGCTGGACCGTCACTTGGCCTCGGCGCTGGACGGCGTGTATCGGCCCGGGGAGATTTATCTGCGCTGGCTGGAGCGGCTGACGGCGCCGGCGTTCGGCACGGCTATCGGCCGTTGGCTAATGCTATTTGTGCTGCTGCCGTTCGGCGGCGCGGCCGCGCTGCTTGAAGGAGTCAAGGTGCTGCTCGATCTGGGCAGCAAGCTCAGGTTCAAGGGCCAGTGGCCGCTCTTGAAACAGGGGAGCGAGTTAGGGTTCGATCCGGTCAGCGGCATCGAAGCGCTTCGGGCAGGTGTGTTTCCTCAGCGAGCTGTGTTGGCTTTGCTGCTGCTAGGGACCTTCTTGCTGGCGCTTTTGCATTTGCCGTGGTTCCGCGAGTTCTGCAAGCAATCGCTACTGCTCACGTATCGTGTCCTTCGCAGTGTGCTGATCGATCTACCGCTCGGCATTATTCATCTGCCGCTGGTGCAAAAAGCTTTGAAGGGCTGGCCGTTTCTGCTGTTCTGGTCTTATTTGTGTAAACCAGCGCTGGTGTTTGCGCTGTTGTGGTGGATAATGCCAGACGATCTCCGGCAATTGTTCACCTGGCCGGCCCAGGGCAGCACGTTCTTGCTTCTCAGCTATCTTCTGAATACGCGATTTGGCAAGGCGATTACGGAAGCAATATTGCAAACCCTGGTGAACGTCTACGAGCTTTTACGGGCCGGCCTCTTGCCGGGTTTGCTCCGCCTTTTATTGTGGGTTTTCAAGCAGACCATCGACATGACCGAATATGTGCTGCATACCGTAGATGAATGGCTGCGCTTTCGTCAAGGAGACAGCCGCCTGTCTCTGGTAGTACGCACCATCGTCGGTTTGGTGTGGTATCCGGTGGCCTGGTTGGCGCGGTTTTACCTGGTGGTGTTGATTGAGCCGGGCTTTCACCCCCTCAAAGCGCCGATCTCGATTTTGGCGGCCAAATTCCTCTATCCGTTTGTCTTGCCGCAGATGCCAGAGTTGGCGAGATGGCTGGAGCCGGGCCTGGGGCCGGTGCTGGCCTATGTGATCGCTTCGCTAATCGCTCTGCCGACCGTTTGGCTGCTGCCGGACCTGTTCGGCTTTTTATTCTGGGAGATGAAAGAGAACTGGTACATGTATCGGGCCAACCGCCAGAAACTCTTGCGTCCGGTCAACGTCGGGCCGCACGGCGAGACGGTGCGGCAGCTGTTGCAACCAGGGTTTCATTCGGGCACAGTGCCCAAGCTATACGCCCGTCTGCGCCAAGCCGAGCGCGAGGCCATTCGCACGGGCAGCTGGCGGACGGCGCGGACCTTGCGCCGCTCGCTGGCCGGGGTTGAACAGACTATTCATCGGTTGGTCGAGCGCGAATTGGTCAAACTGCTGCAAGAAAGCCGGCGCTGGAAGGGCGAGCCGGTGTGCGTCGGCAAAGTGATGTTGACGCCGAGCCGCATTGGTATCGAGTTGGTACAAGTGGACGCAGCGCATCCGGTGCGGCTGGAGTGGGAGGAACAGTCAGGTTGGCTGGTGGCGAGCATTCGGGAGCCTGGCTGGTTAGAGACGCTTGATAACACCCAGCGGCAAGATGTGACGACGGCTCTGGCGGGACTGTACAAGCTGGCCGGCATCGATCTGGTGTCTGAACAAGTGCGTGAAAACCTGCCGCCGCGTGCGCGTTTCACGTTGACGGAGCGTGCTCTGATTGTGGAAACCGGCCCGCCTCGAGAGGCCGCCGTCCGCTACGATCTGACCAAACCGAGAGGAGCACTGAAGCCGTATACCCTCGAAGGGGCGGCAGCGGCGAGCTGGCCAACACTCGATCCGGGCCGAGTAATCTTCGCGCGGGTGCCGCTGTCATGGCAGCAATGGGTGGAGAACTGGCAGGATAATCCAGATGGCAAGGCGTCGCGCAGGCTCCTCAGTTCCAGTGTTAAGCTCCTACCCATGGGATCGGCGAGTTGAGGTCGACTTCATCCTGCTGGTGACGCCGTGATTACAGCAATTCGCGGATGGGCTGGCCGTTTTCGACGATGTAGCGCGGTCGACCAAGAGTGTCGGAATAAGTTGCATCCAGCGGTACGCCCATGTGATGATAAATCGTCGCAGCCAGATCGCCCGGCGTGACGGGGCGGTCCTTGATGGCGCCGCCATCCTTCTCGGTCGCGCCAATCACCTGCCCGTGGCGCAGCCCGCCGCCGGCCACAGCCATCGACATGACGATTGGCCAGTGATTACGGCCATCCGTGCTGCCCTGCGTACCCATTAGCGGCGTCCGCCCGAATTCTCCCATCGCCAACACCAATACATTGTCGAGCATCCCGCGGTCGGCCAGATCGCCGACGAGGGTGGTAATGAGATGATCGAACAACGGCAACAAGGGGCCGAGACCTTTGCTAATGCCGCCGTAGGGAGGAATATTGTCACCGTGTGTGTCCCAGGTTCCCGAGGCGGGGTGATAACTGAGATCCAGCGTCACAAATGCGGCCCCTGCCTCGACCAGACGCCGTGCCAGCAGCGCTTGCTGGCACCAAAGGTGTTTGCCGTAACGCTGGCGCACTCGCTCTGGTTCCTTGGTCAGATCAAAGGCCGCCTGGGCACGCCGGCCCAAGAGCAGCTCGACCGCTTGCTGGCCGTAACGATCCATCGCTTCCATCTTCCCTGAGGCATCCAGATCGCGGCGCAATTGATCGAAATCACGCAGGAGAGTTCGCCGCTGGCGGATGCGCTCCTCACTGAGTCCCAAGGGAAGACGGAAAAGGTCGGCATCGGTCATGCGGCCGGTATCCACTCCGACATTGGTGTAAATCGGCAGGCGTGCGGCCTGATCGGCGATGAAGGGATCATATTGCTTGCCCAGATAACCACCCCATGCCAGATGGGTGCGTGACTTCATGAAGGCGATGTATGGCGGCATGCCCGGATGATTGGGGCCGTGCATCTTGGCCACAAGGGAGCCGATCGCGGGATACATTCGGCCGCGCGGATTGATGCGGGGCGCGGCCTCGATGTTGCCGGTCTGGAAAACCATGTTCGGCTCGTGATTGCTGTGGCGAGCATCGACGGAGCGGATCAGGGTGAAGCGATCAAGCATGGCGGCCATACGCGGCAAGTGCTGGCAGATACGGACGCCGGGCAGCTTGGTGGCGATGGTGCCGAACGGACCGCGGTTCTCCAGCGGTCGATCCGGTTTGGGGTCCCACGTATCAATGTGGCTGGGACCGCCCGTCATCCATAGAAGAATGACACTCTTGCCGTTGGCCATATTTCGCCTGGCTGCGGCAGCGCGGGCCCGGCAGCGCAGCAACTCCGGCAAACTGAGGCCGGCGAGACCGGCCAAACTGGCCTTGAGCAGGTTGCGCCGGCTCAAGAGCGTCAAACCCTCGCGCTCAAGGGGGTGAAAATCCGTAAAGGCATGAAAGTGCGGATGGTTGGCGCTCATGGCATCCTCCTCTGGGAGAGAATTTAGAATCCAAAATAACCGGCGGATGATGAGTCAGCAATGCCCAAAGCGCTCCGAAATCTTGAGCCACTCCTCCGCGGACAGTATATTCAAACGTGTACGGCCTGCCTCTCCGCTTCCTGCCTCGGAGGATTGCAATGTCGCGGCGGACTCACCTGGGTTTTTGTGCTGTGCTTATCGTTCTGCCGGTGCTGCTGCCGACGGGACTTCACGCCAAGCCCGCCCACAAGAAAGCCCTCATCGAATTCTTCGGACCTGCTCTGCCGAAAAATCTGCACGATTGCCATACCTGCCACTTGCCCAGCCAACCGGGCATTGACGAAGGGGCTAAACCGCACAATGTCTTTGGCGCTCGCCTGGCCGCCCTGCGCAAGCAATTCCGCAAGGATGGCAAAAACAGCGACCTCATCAGCCGTCTTGAAGCAATTGCCGAGGAGGATAGCGATGGCGACGGCGCCAGCAATTACCTGGAGTTGCTCAGTGGCCATTGTCCCGGTGATCCGAAAGACAAACCGACAGCAGCGGAACAGACAACTGCTCATCAAAAACTGGCCGATTTCCGTGCTCGACCACGCGAGGCTTATGCGTGGCGGCCGTTCGAGCCGGTGAAACGGCCGGCTGTACCGAAGGTAGAGCAGGTGGAATGGCAATGCAATCCCATCGACGCTTTTCTCGCCGCCGAGCACAAACGGCAGGGGCTTCAACCGCAGCCCGAAGCCCCTAAGCCGATCTTATTGCGGCGCGTCTATCTCGATCTCATCGGTCTGCCGCCCACGGCCGAAGAGCTGCACGCTTTCCTGGATGACCATTCGCCACATGCTTATGAGAAAGTAGTCGATCGTCTGCTGGCCAGTCCGCGTTACGGCGAGCGCTGGGGCCGGCACTGGATGGATGTGTGGCGCTATGCCGATTGGGCCGGCTATGGCGCCGAAGTCCGCGATAGCCAGCCGCACATCTGGCATTGGCGCGATTGGATTATCGAATCGCTCAACGCGGATAAGGGCTACGATCGCATGGTACAGGAGATGCTCGCTGCAGATGAATTGGCTCCTGGTGATGTCAACGCCGTCCGCGCTACTGGCTTTCTCGTGCGTAACTGGTACAAGTTCAATCGCAACGTCTGGATGGAGCGCACCGTCGAACATACTGCCAAGGCGTTTCTCGGCATCACGCTCAACTGCGCTCGTTGTCATGATCATTTTTTCGATCCTTTTACACAGAAGGAGTTTTACGCTTTCCGCGCCATTTTCGAGCCGGAGGAGATCCGCACCGAGCGTATCCCCGGTATCGCCGATGTCAAACAGGACGGCATCCCGCGTATTTACGATGCCAAGGCAGATGCTCCGACCTACCTGTTCCACCGCGGTGACGAGCGAAATCCCGATAAGAGCAAGGTGATCTCGCCTGCGGTCCCTGCCGCGCTGGGCGGCTCATTCGAGATCAAGCCGGTAGCGTTGCCGGGGGCTAAGCCAGCGATGAGCACGGGACGGCGGCTCGCTCTGGCGCGCTGGATCACCGATCGCAACAATCCCCTGGCAGCCCGGGTGGCGATGAACCACATCTGGTTGCGACATTTCGGCACAGGCATCGTGCCGACCGAGTTCGACTTCGGCCGCAACGGCAAACCGCCGAGCCATCCGGCCCTGCTCGATTGGCTCGCTGCGGAGTTCATGGCCCACGGTTGGAGTATGAAATACATGCATCGCCTGATCGTCACCAGCCGTGCCTATCGTCTGGATTCTCATGCGAATCCGGATAGCCTGGCCCGCGATCGGGACAACCGTTATCTATGGCGCATGAACACCCGCCGCATGGAAGCTGAGGTGGTACGCGATAGTTTGCTCTACGTGGCCGGACAGCTCGACCTGACGATGGGCGGCCCTGATATCGACCAGCATCACGGTCTTACTTCGCGGCGGCGCAGCCTGTACTTTCGCCATGCCGCCGAGAAGCAGATGGAGTTCCTCACCCTGTTCGATGCCGCCAGCGTTACCGAATGCTATCGCCGCAACGTCAGCATCGTGCCGCAGCAGGCCCTGGCCTTGGCCAACAGTTCGCTCGCCCTGGAGCAATCGCGTCTGCTCGCCCGCTCGCTGGCTCAAAAGGTGGGGACGAGTGATGCAGCTAACTTCGTCAAGGCCGGCTTCGAGCAGGTGCTGAGCCGACCGCCAACCGCGGAGGAAACTGCGGCATGTGTGCAGTTTTTGCGTGAACAAACGGCCCTCTTGGCCAACGGCCAGAAGTTGACTGCTTCCATCGGGGCCCCGATCAGTCGCGTGCCTGCCGCTGCCAATCCCGCACAGCGGGCGAGGGAAAACCTGATTCATGTGCTCATGAATCATAATGATTTCGTGACGATCCGATAACGATCGGCAGAGAGTAAGATGTGGAGTTGCAGATGTATTCCCGGCGTTCCTTCCTGGCTGATCTCGGTATGGGCTTCACAGGTCTGGCGCTGGCGGCGATGCTGCATCGCGACGGCGTGGTCCGCGCCGAGGACCCGAGCTGGCCGCCGCCGGACGGCAAGCCGCATTTCGCCCCGAAGGCCAAGAGCGTCATCTGGTTCTTCATGGTCGGCGGCGTCAGCCACATGGAGAGCTTCGATCCCAAACCAGCCCTGAATAAGTATGCCGGCAAGACTATCGCCGAGACCCCGTACAAGGACGCTCTCAGCAAGTCCTTCCTGAAAGACAACCTCCGTATCGTTGTGCCGAACGATGCCAACGGGAAGATCCGTCCGAAGCTCTATCCCTTGCAGGTCGGCTACCGCAAGCGTGGCCAAAGCGGCATCGCGATCAGCGATTGGTGGCCGCACCTCGGCGAGTGCATCGACGACCTTGCCATCGTGCGTTCCATGTGGACGACCGACAACAACCACGGTGCTCAGCTGCAATATCACACCGGCCGGCACAATTTGGAGGGAGTGTTCCCGACCATCGGTGCCTGGGTGCATTATGGCCTCGGCTCCCTGAACGAGAACCTGCCGCAGTTTGTGGTGCTGGGTACGCCGTTGGCCGACTGCTGCGCCGGTGTCAACGGCCATGGCGCCGACTACCTTGGACCGGAACATCAGGGGGTTTTGCTAAAAGTAGATCCGAAAAATCCTTTACTGTTTGCCTCGCCGGGCGCGGATAAGTTCCGCGAGGAGCAGCAGGCTGAATTCGACCTGCTCGGCCGGCTCAATCGCTTATCCGGCATAGAATACCCCGATGATGCATCCCTGCGGGCACGCATCAAGTCTTATGAGTTGGCGTTTCGCATGCAATCGTCCTTGCCGGAGGTATTTCAATTCGAGCGCGAGACGGAAGCGACGCGGCGGTTGTACGGCCTGGATCAGCCAGCGACGCATCATTTCGGTCAGGTGTGCCTGGCAGCACGGCGGCTGGTCGAACGGGGTGTGCGCTTCATCCAGATCTTCCATGGCAGCAATGGCGGCGCCGGTGCCTGGGATGCCCACAGCAAGCTAAGGGCCAATCATTCCTCGCTATGCCGCCAGGTCGATCAGCCGATCGCCGCCTTGCTCAAAGATCTCAAGCGGCGCGGCCTGCTGGAAGAGACCTTGGTGTGCTGGGGCACGGAGTTTGGCCGTACGCCGGGCGCCCAGGGCGGCGATGGCCGCGATCATCATCCGTTTGGCTTCTCGGTTTGGTTGGCTGGCGGCGGCATCAAGGGCGGCATCGCCCACGGCGCTACCGACGAGCTGGGGTTCCATGCCGTCGAAGATCGCCACTATATCACGGACATCCATGCCACGGTCTTGCATCAGCTCGGACTCGATTCCCGACGCCTGAACGTACCTGGCCGCAAGCGGCTGGAGATCGAATACGGCAAACCTATTCGTGATATCCTCGCTTAGTGCTGCCGGTCCCAACTCCCGCCTCCTTGTAGGAGAGGGGACAATGGCCGCTAGCCCGTGGGGGAACGACAAGCCCTTACAGGACACGCTGGCAGCATGCCCTGCGGTTTTAGCCCTTTGCTAGTGCTACGGGGTAGAGAGTTTCACGAAACAGGCAGCGTAACTGTCACTGTAGTGCCTTTGCCTGGAGTGCTGGCAAGAGAGATATCTCCCCCGTAAGCCTGGACAATGGCTTGGCAGATGCTCAACCCCAGACCGCTGCCGCCACTAGCGGATTGAGTGCGTTGGCGCGATTTATCGGCGCGCCAAAAACGCTGAAATACGTTGGGCAGATCTTCGGGAGGAATGCCGCTCCCTGTATCGCGGACCAACAGTTGGATCTGCGATGAACCTGACGGAGCGCTCAGTTCCACGCTCACCTTTCCTCCCTCTGGTGTGAACTTGAGAGCGTTATCGAGCAAGTTGTGAATGACCTCACGCAGATGTACGCGATTGCCGCGAACCGTGACAGCTTGTGGCAGCTGTACTTGCAAAGATATGCCGCGCTGCTCGGCAATGCCCTGGAACATGTCGGCGGCGCGATATACCAATTCATCGAGGCGTACTGCGCCGTCGGCATGCAGCAGGCCGGCGTCGCCTTCGGCAAGCAGCAACAAGTGATTGATGAGGTTGCCCAGGCCAGTGCATTCCTCGATAAGATCGGCAAACAGCTCGCGGTATTCTGCCGGACTCCGCTCGCGTTCCAGGGCCACTTCTAAAGACGTACGCATGGCCGTCAACGGCGAACGCAGTTCGTGGGCTGCGTTGGCGACGAAAGTGCGCTGCTGTTCCAGATGGACGGCTAAACGATCGAGCATACCGTTGAGGGTCGCCGAGAGCTGATCCAATTCATCGCCGCTGCCACGCAATGGTAGACGCTCATTGAGGTTATCGGGGTGCAGGCGAGCGGTCATGCTCAAGATGGTCGCCAACGGACGAGTGGCCCGGCCTGCCAGCCAGTAACCGCTTAACGGCGCTGCCACCAGGATGAGGGCGAACGCCGCCAACATCCATTTCGTCAAGCGCCAAAGGTCCTCATCAACCCGATCGCGGCGTACGCCGACCCGGACAATCAAGGGCTGCGCCGGTTTACCTGCCGAAAGAGACCGCTGCATAAGATGATAGCCCGCGCGGTCATAGGTGCCCGGCCGGACCGCCCGCGCTGCAGGTACATGCAACTCCGGAGCATTGTCACTGGACCACAACTGTTCCCCCTGGAGCGAAAAGATGCGCACGAACCAGCCGCGGTCGCTGTTGCTGAGAACCTTCGGCTCCAAGTCCGCCGCCACTTCCCTCCAATTCAGACCAAAATGGTCGATGACTAACTGTACGTCCTTGACATCTTCGCTCAACCCGGCGTCCAGCTCACTGATGAGCGTCCAGCGTACCAACTCACGCACGCTCCAGAGCGCACCGCCCACCAGCACCAAAATGACGATGGTGTTCCAAAACGTCAACCGGAAACGCAGCGTCGGCGGCAGGTGTTTAAGTAGCCCGAAGCGCATAACCGCGGCCTCGCACAGTCTGAATGATCGACGGTGCTCCCTCTTGATCAATCTTCTTGCGGATGCGGTTGATGTGGACCTCAATCACGTTGGTGGTGCCTTCCCAATCGGTGTCCCACAGGTGCTCGCATAACATCTTGCGCGTGACCACCTGGCCGGCATGCCGCATCAAAAGCTCAAGAATGCTGAACTCGGTTGGCGTCAGGTCGATTTCGGCCTTGCCTTTTTGCACGCGCCGCCGCGGCAAATCGAGGCGCAGATCGCCGACCGTCAAGACAGGCGATGGGCGATCGACGCTCCGCCGGCAAATCGCCTCTAGCCGCGCCATCAATTCCGGAAAAGCGAACGGTTTGGCCAAGTAGTCGTCGGCGCCGGCCTTAAGTCCGTTGACACGGTCATCAACGGCGCCCAGGGCGGTCAAGAGAAGGACGGGCGTTCGCACCCCGGCGGCCCGAACCTGCCGCAACACTTCCAGTCCCGGCACGCCTGGCAACAGCAAATCCAAAACAATGGCATCGAAGCGTTGACTCAGCCCCTGTTCCAAACCCTGCTGGCCGGTCTTGACCCAAACGCAGGTGTGTCCCGCCTCGGATAGACCCTTGGATAAAGACTTGCCGATGACGGGATCATCCTCGACCACAAGAACGTTCATCGCTGCCTTGCCACGGGCTTGGGGGAGATCGGAAGAATTGGGACTGCGTGGAGTACGTTCAAACGACGAACGAGAGTTCATGGCTGTGCTATGTATCGGAAAATGAGGCGAATAAGAATTCATGTCTATATTTTACGAAAAAGAGGCCGACATGGTTAGCGATGCTTCGTCTCAAGAAATTTACAGATCTTGTCTGGCAAGCAGGCCGTTCATCCGACACAATAAGCAGAAACTGCTCCAGGGAACCCGCCTTAAAGGAACCAATTCATGATACTTCTTCGCTCCGCGGCTGCCTTGTTGGTTTTCCTTGCCGTTGCCTTGCCACTCCGCGCCGGCAAACCCCAATTGCCCGCCAAGATGCCGATGACCGGCTTGGCGCCGGCGAAGCTCGTGCCTAATCTGTGCCTGCTGCGCTATCGCATCAGTACGACCTCGCCGGAATGTCAGGCCTTTTTCGATCAGGCGCTGGGATATTTCTATTCGTATGTGTGGATGGAAGCGGCGCGTTCCTTCGAGACGGCGCTGCAATACGATCCGAAATGCCCAATGGCCTGGTGGGGACTCAGCCGCGCTCTGGAGCGCTGGGGCAAGAAGGACCATACCGAAGCGCTCTTGAAAGCGAGCCAATTTCAAGACCGCGCCAGCCACCGTGAGCAACAGCTGATCCTGGCCCGCATGCAGGAGAAAGGGCAAGCGCCGGGCGTCGGCGACGGTGAAGCACGCAAACGCAAAGCCATCGCCACTCTCGACAACCTTATCGCCCTGTACGATGACGATGAAGAAGCATGGTACTATCGCGCCCAGTTGGCCGGTGGCGAGCGGCTGTTCGGCGGCCAGGCGTCGTCGGTGCCGTTTTATAAGGCGCTGTTGCGTATCAATCCGCTGCATCCCGGCGCCAATCACGAATTGGTCCATTACTACGAGAACTCGCGGCGGCCGGCATTGGGCTGGATTTACGCCGAGAATTACATCCAATCGTCGCCAGGCTTGCCGCATGCCTTCCATATGCAGGCCCATCTGGCCATGCGCATCGGCAAGTGGGCACACACCACCGATCGCTCCGCCCATGCCATCGAGCTAGAACGCGCCTATCACAAAGAGATGAAGGTCAAACCGAACGAAGATCATCAGTACGCCCATCATCTGGAGACGCTGCTGCGCTCGTTGATTCACGATGGCCGCTTCGTCGAAGCGCGAGCCGTTCAGGCGGAAGAACGCGCCTGCGGCTACAAACCGTGGCAACTCTGGTTTCAGCTGCACCTCGCTGAGCGCGACTGGACCGCCGCTGGCAAGGTCATCGACGAAATGCGCAAGGCCAACAAGAATGACAAGGCCACGACAGCCTATTTTTCCGCTCTTCTTTATCTCAAAAAAGGCGAGCCGGCGCGGGCGCTGCCGGAAATCGAAGTGTTGCAACATGCCCTGCGCGATCGTCCCAACGATAAGACGCTGCCCTTCCGTCTCTGGGAGACGCAGGGCTGGTACATGTGCCAGACCGGCGACGCCGATGCCGGACTGAAATTGCTTTTCCGCACCGTGGACAAGACCAAGGACGACTACGCGCATCATGCCTGGGGCAATGGCGCTTACTACATGGAACTGTGGGGCATCGCCGCCCTCAAGAGTGGCCGGGAGGCGATTGCCGAGGAGGCGTTTCTGGAAGCCCTGGCCCACGACGCTGGCAGCGTCCGTGCCGCCCTGGGAATGCAGGTATTGTGCGAGCATCAGGGCCGCAGCGAGGAAGCACGCCGCTTTGCCGAATGGGCGCGACGCTGCTGGAAACGCGCCAGTGCCGGGAGTTTCCACGCTGAACTCGCCGATCTGCGCGGCCAACGCTACGAGAAACTCCGCCTGGAATCCCGCTCAGGTCGTTTGCCGGTGGAGGGAACAACACGATGATAGAGGTCAAATGTCCGCGTTGCGAGCAGTACTCGTACGATAATGACGAGGAAGGCGGACGAGTCCGTCTCTGGTGGCGTTGCCCTGAGCACTTGCAGTACAAGCGTCGCCAACGCGGATTGATTGACCTTCCGTTTCTAATCATCGCCGCACTGTTAATATCCATCGATTTGTTTTTGATCGCTCTGTCCGTCTTGAAGCCGGTGCCGTTCACCAAAGTGATGCTGATGTACGGCGGTCTTCAGCTTCTCGGAGGAATGATTGCGTTGTCGTGGCTTGGCTTCAGCAAGGAAGAAGGCCCCGCCGCCTATCTCTCCTGGTTCACTTATGATACGGA
>JAJPHU010000200.1 GCA_021325115.1 Planctomycetota bacterium
CACCGGCACTTTACGGCAGCGCTGGACACACACTTCGACCGGCACGCACACCTTGACGCACTTGCACACGGTGCATGGCACACACTCGGTCACAGTATAGGGCACGCAGCACTTGACCGTGTACGGCACTTGCGTGCAGACGGTGTAAGGCACGCACTTCATAACAGTGCAGGGCACCATCTGGCAGACGGTGTAGGGCACGCACTTCTTGACGGTGTAGGGCACCATGCGGCAGACGGTGTAGGGTACCATCTTGACGCACTGCTGCGTCACCGTTTGCCACACCACGCACGGTACTTGCTTCTTGCAGACCTCCCGGACCATACAGCAGGTGGTCGTGGTGTAGGTCGTGGTGAAGGTGGCACCGCACTGGAAGGTACGGCCGGGGCCAGGGCAGCCATAGGTGTGGCCTTGGCCGTCAACCCAGGCGCCTTTGCAGCAGCGGACCACCGTGTACGGGATCTGCTTCTTGCACACCTGCGGCACATACTTGGTAACCGTGTAGGGCACCTTCTGTACCGTCGTCACCGGCACCATCTTGCAGACGGTGTAGGGTACTTTGGTAACAACAGTGTAAGGCACTTTCTTGCACACCGTATACGGCACCATTTCTGTCACGCACTTTTTGCAGTAAGTGACGCACGGCTCACACACAGTGGTCCAACGCGTGACCTGACGAGTACAAACCTGCGGCGGGCACTGAACAGTGCAGCGTTGCAGGCGGCCGCGCTGATACTTGCAGCAGCAAGTGCAGGGATCGAAGCAGCAGGTGCCGCAGGTGCGCTGCCAGTAGTGCTTGGTTTTGCCGGGGACGCAGTAGGTCTCGCAGCAGCACTGCTTGACTTTGCGTGTCTTATACGTCGTGACCGGCACGCAAATCGTCTTCTTGCAGCACTTGTAGCACGTCTGCACACATTCCTTGTAGCAGGTCTGGCAGCAGCACTTATAGCAGGTCTGATAGCACGGCTTGCAGGTCGTGCAGCAGACATTCTTATAGCACGTCACACACACCGGCTTGCAGACCGTGTAGCAGCATTCGCGGAAGCAGGTCTCACAAAACTGATGGCAAGCCTGCTGGACGCACTGATGGCAATGCGTCTGGTAGCACGGTTTGCAGACGGTGTAGCAGCACTCGCGCATGACGCACTGGGGAACGCGCTTGCAGATGGTGTAGCAGCACTGCTTATAGCACGTTTGGTAGCACGGCTTGCAGCAGGTCTGGCACACTTCTTTGTAGCACGTCTTGTAGCACGGCTTGCATACGGTGCAGGGCACTTGCTTGTAGCAGGTCTGATAGCAAGGCCGATAACAGGTCTTGCATTCCTGGCGGTAGCAGGTCTTGCAGACCTGTTTCATGACAGTTTCTTGGACCGTCTTATAGCAGGTCTGCCAGCGCTTTTCCAGGACGGTGTCGTAAACCAATTTGTAGCAGGTCTGGCACTGTTGTTGGCAGGCGGGGAAGCCGCATTGGGCCTCGCAACACGGCTGCGAACAACAGCCATAGTTGGAACAGCCGCAATGCGCTGCCGCCGCGTACTGGACGGCCCCCAACAGGCCGACCAGGGCAGCCAGCAACGGCGCTCCCAAGCGCATCCTCATGGCAATCGTCTCCTCGACACGATGTTGTGTGGAATCCCAGGGGAGTAATTCAACCGCTGTACGTCAACGACGGACAGCAATTCCGCGTATGGTTATCGGCTCGCCATTCTGCCTGGAATCAGCGGTTGAGACAATTTACGGCCCTTACCCGGCCTCCGTCGCTTCCGCTCGCAACGCCCCTAGCGGCCATACCGAAGAACACGGATGCGCGGGCGCTGGTGCATCCGCAAACCCCCGCGCAAAATGAAGAGAGACGCCTCCCCTTTTTCTGGGAGGACACAGAGATGAGCAACCCCCTTCACGATCTTGCTAAGGGAAATAACAGGAGACGGAACTTGCTGCAAGCAAGAATCATCTTCGTGAACAAGGGCGAGACCCAGCGCAAAAAGACACCGGCGACGTGGCGTCACGTCGCCGGCAGAGGATGGATCGCGGGAATTGCGTCAAGAGGGGAGGCCGCCCACCGAAACACTTGTTTCGGTATGGCCCTGGGTCCAGGCGGCGGCCAAGGGAGGGGCGAAGAGGAGGATTCCTTACGCCACGCCCTGGAGGCTACAGCGTCGTCGCAAACTCTCACACAGACGCTGGCAACGCGCCAGATCGCGGATCATGTTTTCGGTCAACAAGTGAACCGCCTCGGCATCTTCCGTCCATTCCAGCCGCTGCTGGTTGACGGACAGATGCTCCAAGGTATCGCGCAGACACAAGAGATTGGCATCACGTTGACTCATGGACATATCCACTTGGGTTGATTTGGGCATTCATCTTTCCACGCCAAGGAAAGAAGCAAGCGGCATGCCAAGGCTCGCCCTCGATTGGTTAGCCGATGAATAACTCCTTGGGAAAAAGCAGGTTACGCCTTCGGAAATGCGGCATCTTTTTGGTGCGGAGGTCAAAGAGCTTGTAAAATTTACTCTGCCCGCCCGGGGTCTGTGTGGAAATGTTGCTTTCCCATCGGTGGAACAGGGGAACTGGCGTCTGGCCGGTCCTCGCTGCATCTTGAACAAATCGGTGGAAATTCCGGGATTCGGCTTGACATAAGCCGCAAAACCTGCGACGGATGGATATAGAGACGTTTTCCACTCGCGAGGGAACCATCGCGGATTTCGAGGCACGAGGGACGCCCTGTTGCTCGTTGCGCGAATGACGGGGGTGGTTAGGGAGGTTTTTCGTTCATGTTGCACATTACCTGTGATCTTTGCGGCACGGAGCTTCGGCCTGGCCAAGACCATTACGTCGTGAAGATCGAGGTCTTCGCCCGCCACGATCCCGCCCAATTGACCGAAGCGGATCTCGACGAAGATCACATGGAGGCCCTCAGCCAGCTACTGCGGGAGCTGGACGATGACGAAGTCGCCGACGCGATCCAGCCGGCGCGACATCAGCTTCGCTACGATTTGTGTCCGGAATGTCGCCAACGCTATCTCGACAATCCTCTCCAAAAAGACTTGACCAAGGAAACCGCCCAGAAGTTCGATTTCAGCGAAAATTGAGCGTACCGTTGAGCGAACGGCCAGCGGGTAAGGCTCCATCAGCCGGCGGACGCCGGCCGTTCGCCTGGCTACCGCAGCACCCGTAGATCATGACCCTCCATCCCTCTCCCCTTGAAGCCAATTCCCACCAGACAGATCGTCTGCTGGCCAAACTGGAGAATAACGTCGCCAGCGTGTTCCTGGGCAAGCCGGAGACCATCCGCATGGCCCTGGTCGCCCTCTTGGCCGAAGGGCATTTGCTTATCGAAGACGTACCCGGCATCGGCAAGACCCTGTTGGCCAAGGCGCTGGCGCGCAGTCTCGGCTGCTCGTTCCACCGCATTCAGTTCACGCCGGACCTGCTGCCCAGCGACGTGCTCGGCACCAGTGTCTTCCACCAGGGCACCGGCGCGTTCGTTTTCCAGCCGGGACCGCTGTTCGCCCAGGTGGTGCTGGCCGATGAGATCAACCGGGCCACACCGCGGACCCAAAGCGCCCTCTTGGAAGCCATGAGCGATCATCAAGTATCGATGGATGGACGGACCTATTTGCTGGGTCCGCCCTTCTTCGTGTTGGCCACGCAAAATCCCTATGAGTTCGAGGGCACTTATCCGTTGCCAGAGAGCCAGCTCGATCGTTTCCTTATGCGGCTACGCATCGGTTATCCTGAGCGCGACGTCGAAAAAAGCATTTTGACCGGCCATCGCAGCGGTGAGCCGGTCGAGCATCTGCAGGCTGTTCTGTCTGCCGAGGAAGTAGTGGCGTTGCAGCGCCAGGTTCGGCAAGTGCGTGTCGAGGAATCGTTGGCGGATTATTTACTGGATCTCATTGCTGCCACGCGCTATCATCCAGATATTCACCTGGGCGGCAGTACGCGGGCAGCCCTGGCCCTGTATCGCGCTGCCCAGGGACTGGCCCTCCTGGAGGGACGCGATTACGTGGTGCCCGACGACATCAAACGCTTGGCCGTGGCCGTGCTCGCTCATCGCATTCTGCCGCGCACGCCCCGACAAGATAGCTCCAGCAGCGCCGCCGAGGAAATCATCCAGGACATTCTCGCCCGGACACCGATTCCGTCGTGAAGAAGGTCTGATCAGAAGTATAGAGGGGAAAGGACAGACCGATGAATCAGCCGGCGCGAAATTCGACGCCTCTATTTTCTGGTCTCTCTCCTCTGACGGCAGCGGGAGGATGCTGTCTGGCAATAGCGCTGGTGCTTTTGGGCATCGGCCTGCATCGCCGCATCAATCTGCTGCTGCTTTTGGGCGATGTGCTCGTGGTGATAACCTTGTTGAACCTGCTGGCGGCGGGACGAAGTCTACGCCGCTTGCAAGCTCGCCGCTACTTCGATGAATGGCTGTTCGCACGCACACCCTGTAATGTGGAAGTACAGGTGAGCAATCTTGGCCGAAGCACCCGCCTGGGACTGTGTATCGAGGAAGGGGGACCGGAACATGCCGCAGCCTGGCGGATCGATTATCTACCCGCTCAGGGCAGTGTGAGTTGGCGTCGGCAAGTCGTTCTGCCGCGCCGGGGACGCCACACCTGGGGAGCGGTGCGAGCGAGCAGCGGTTATCCGTTTGGTCTGGTCGAGTGGCGCAAGCTGCTGCTGGCGGAGGAAACGGTAACGGTGCTGCCCCGGCTGGGCTGGGTGCATCGCGGCCGCTTTCTGCGTCATATGCGTGCTCTGGCCGTGCAGCCGCAGCCTGCTCATCTCCGCCGAAAACCGCAGCCAAGCACAGCAGCGCAGGCGGAGTTCCACGGCCTGCGCTCTTACCGCAGTAGCGATAGTCCACGACTGATCCACTGGCGCACCTCGGCCCGCCGCGGCGAGTTGATGGTCCGCGAGTTCGAAGATGAGCCGAGCGATAATCTTGTTGTGGTCGTCGATCCGACACTGCCAGCCGAAGCCCCTCGTTCTCAAGCTCCGTTTGGGTACGAGCCGTTGTCGTTACTCGAACAGTTCGAGGAGATGGTCAGCCTGGTTGCTTCGATTTGCTGGGAATGGTGCCGGCAGCGCGACGATCGCCTGGTGTTGGCCACAGCGACGGCTGAGCCGCTGGTGCTGGATGGGCTGACGGGTCCGGCGCATGCGCGGCGCATTCTGGAAGGCCTGGCTGTGCTTGAGTGCAGTCCTGGCCCTGTTCATGCGGCCGTGATCGGCCACTTGCAAGCGCAGCGTTTGCCTTCGGCCCTTGTCGTGGTAGCGGCGTTGGGCCGCAGCGCCTTGGCCGAGCCTTTGCGGCGCGCCCTGGGACGCCGGGTCCATTGTCTTGATGCCACGCGCACGGATCGCTTGGATTTTTATACGCCTGGTTAGGTGGTGAACCCCCTAATCCCCCAACTACTCAACCATTTATGGCTCTCGAACGGTGGTTTCGTCTGTCGCAATATCTGACGCTGGGGGTGGCATGCGCCGCTCTGGTGTTCGCCGAAACTTCGTTCCTGCCCGAGCTGCAAATGTGCCTGGCTCCGGTGCTGGCGCTCCTGTTCTTGGCCTGGTGGGTTGATGGACGTTGGGGGCTGCCCAATTGGGGTGCCAATCTCCTGGGTTTGTTCATTGCCGTCGGCGGCCTCTCCTGGCTGGCGATGCAGCTGAGCGACAACGACTTCGTACTGGCCCATCTGCCCTTGCACCTCGCGCTCTTGCCCTATATGGGGCCGCTGTCGATGGCAGCGCTATTGGTCAAGGTGTTTCGACGACGCGATGCCGGCCATTTCTGGCACCTGCAAGGTTGGGGATTGCTCCAGATCATCCTGGGCTGTTTGCTCGACGGCGGCCCGGCCTTCGGCGCTCTGATGGCGGCTTATCTCGCCAGCGATCTCATCTGTCTGGCCCTGCACTATCGGCTCTCCACCCCAAGGGTGACGAGTGATTGTCCGAGCTACGGCCCGAAGGCCGCAGTGTTCCAATCCCTCCCTGACGGCCGCAGCTCCGAGGGGCGCTCGCTTCTGGCTTTCACGCTGCGTTGGACCCTGCTGATCTTCACCCCGGCCCTGCTGCTCTTTTTGCTCACGCCGCGCCGTGACAACTGGACCTGGGAGCCATTGAGCCGACTTCGCTCCGGCTACAGCCGCGGCCGGCCCCAGGGTGTCCGTGACGAAATGAACCTCAACAACACCGGCCGAGTTGAACTGGACGATGGGGTCGCCTTGTATGTCACCGCCGTCGATGCAGCCGGCCAACCCAAGCTCGATCTGCCCGCCGATCAGCGCTGGCGCGGCAGCATTCTCGACTGGTACGACCACGGCAAATGGACGACGATGTATCAGAGACCGATGCATTGGAGACTGATGCGGCCGCGGCGCAGCGGCCAGAGCAAATTGCCCGATTTCGGTCCCGGTCAATTTTTCTTGAGCTTCACGGTCCCGTCGCGCCAGTCCGGCGGCCTGGTGCTGGCCGAGCCGATCCGCTTTGGCCCCAGCGACGCTCGGTTGCCTGTTCTCTCCCTGAATGATGAGAACCATGAGAGCCGGCGCTTATTCGCCGAGTTTTCGGGCACTGTGTTGCCGCAGGTATTCAGCAACCCGCAGCACGAACATCGTTATCGTCAAGTAGTGCCAGCCTGTGACGATCCGTCCCGGGCACCCGCCGAGATCGCGTGGCCCATGGAAGAGATACAGCTTCTGACAACTTTGCCGTCCTCGCTTTACGCTCCTTTGCAAGATTGGACCGTTGATCTGTTGCGTCGCTTGTCTCGGCATCCCCGTTACCATCTGCCCGCAAACGTTCGCGCCGCTCTGGCCAGCCCCCCCGATCCTTTTTTGATCGATCGGAATCACTGGGAAGCGGTAGCCCGCGTCCTTACCAACTACCTGGCCCACTCCGGCGAATACACCTACACGCTGGAAATCACCCGTCACAATCGCTCCATCGATCCCATCCTGGACTTTCTCATCAACACCAAGCAGGGACATTGCGAGCGTTACGCCGCAGCACTGACTCTGATGTTGCGCTCTGTGGGCATACCGGCTCGTGTAGTCAAGGGTTTTCGCGGCTGCGATAACCAAGGCGATGGTCAGTACGTGGTGCGTCATAGTTACGCCCATGCCTGGGTAGAAGTCCTGGTGCCCCATGCAAGTGGTTTTTCTTACGATTGGTTGACCTTGGACGCGACACCGCCGGGACCGACCGCATTTGTGCATCACGCGCCGATAGTCTACTTATGGGAGGAAGCACAGCATTTTTGTCTGCAATGGTGGCGTGCCCTGATTGTCGAATACGACGGCGACCAGCAGGCCGATTTGTGGGACAAACTAATGTCCAACCGATCTTTATCGCTATTAGGAAAACTGGTCCTCCTGGTTCCGGCGTTTGCCGCCGCCTTGGCCGCCTGGCTGTTTCTGCGCCGCTTGCGGTCTCCTCTCCGCGCCTCACGTATTCGCGGCGATGCCGCCTTTTATACGCGTCTGGTGCGCATTCTGACGCGCTACACTTCGCTGCGGCCCACTCGCGAACAGACACCGCGCGAATACGGTGCAGCGGCACAGAGGTTTCTCCAAGCACGGCCAACCATGGCCGCACTGGCGAATGTGCCGATACACATTGTCGAGCTTTTCTACCGGGTGCGCTTCGGCGGCCGCCCATTGAGCGAGGGGGAACATCAGCAAGTCCATGCGGAAATCGATCGCTTCGTGGAGAAACTGCGATCTTGAACGCTTGCCGAAAAGAGCTTGACGATCCGAGCAAGCGTCGTTGTGATAGTGTTTGAGGGATTGGTGGTTTAAGTCCGAAGGACGAGTTGAGAGATCGGGATGACGCCGGAGCAGAATAAAGTCGAGACATCCGTGGCGGAGCGCCCCAAGCGCGGTGTGCCGGAAGGGCTGTGGATGCGCTGTCCGCAGTGCAAAGCCACTATCTTTCGTAAGGAGGCCGAAGCCCGGCTCAATGTCTGCCCCGAATGCAACTATCACTTCTATCTGCCCGCGCGCGACCGCATCGCCCAGATGCTCGACGCCGATAGCTTCGAGGAATGGTTCACCGACTTGCGCCCCTGCGATCCGCTGAATTTCACCGACCGCCTATCCTACGCCGAGCGCTTGAAAGCAGAGCAGGCCAAGACGGGAATGCTCGATGCCGCGATAGTAGGGCGCGGCTTCATCCGCGGCCGGCCCATTGTTTTCGGCGTCACCGATTTCGCCTTCATGGCAGGGAGCATGGGTTCTGTGGTGGGCGAGAAGCTGACGCGAGCGGCCGAGGAGGCAACGCGCTTGCAACTGCCGTTGGTGTTTGTCAGCGGCTCCGGCGGCGGCGCTCGGATGCAAGAGGGCATCCTGTCGCTGATGCAGATGGCCAAGGTCTCCGCCGCCCTGGGCCGCTACGATCGTGCCGGCGGATTGTATATATCAATCTTGACGAACCCAACGATGGGCGGCGTAGCTGCCAGCTTCGCCTTGCAGGGCGACATCACTCTGGCCGAACCGGGGGCCCTCATCGGCTTCGCCGGCAAACGCACTATCTGGAACACGGTGCGCCTGGAGCTGCCCGAAGGCTTCCAAACCAGCGAATTTTTGCTGGAGCACGGCTTCATCGACCGCATCGTCCCACGCAAGGACCTACGTACTGAAGTGGCGCAGATCATTGATTATTGTGAACATTAGGATTTAGGGGTTAGGGTGAAGAAGCCGGAGATGAGAACAACCGAACAAAGCTCACCATTCTCCACCTAAACCCTAGAAGAGAGGTTTGTCCGTGGGGCTGTTTAGCTGGTTCAAATTGAAATCGAAACCCAAGAGCCATCTGCCGAAGATCGACGTGCGCAAACGTTTCGATCTGTTGAACCGAACCGGCCAAGGCAGCATGTCGAAAGTCTGGCGTGCTCGGGACCGGAAGCTCGGCCGCGTCGTCTGTCTGAAACTGCTCGACAAGGAAAAGACTCAGAAATTTGAATCACGCTTCATTGGTTTGAACAAGCCGAGCGAAGGCGTCATTTGCATGATGCTGCGGCACAAGAACATCGTTCAGACTTTCGAGTACGGCATTAGTTACGAGGGCGAACCCTGCCTGATTATGGAGTTAATCGAGGGCGTAGGACTGAATTTTTTGATCGAGACCAAAAGCCCGCAGTTGGAAGGCAATCGTATCCTTATCCTCTCGCAAATCGCCGACGCCCTGGAATATATGCATACACTCGGTTTCCTGCACCGTGACATCTGCCCGCGCAATGTCATGGTGACCAAGGACAACATCGTCAAGCTGATCGATTTCGGCCTGACAATCCCGAATCGGCCGGAGTTCCTCAAGCCCGGCAACCGCACTGGCACGCCCAATTACCTCGCGCCTGAAGTGATCCGCCGCACCACCACAGACCACCGCGTCGATCTGTTCGCCCTGGGGGTGACAGCTTACGAGACCTACACGGGCGTCCTGCCGTGGGAGAAGGCAACGTCGGCATCCTTGCAAACGCTGCTCAGCCACATGAACAGCCCCGGCAAAGATCCGCGCGAGGTATGTCCGAAAATGGACAAGCAGACAGCTCAATTCCTGATCAAGGCCATCGAGCGCGATCCGAACAAGCGTTTTCAGACGGCGGCCGAATTCCGCGAAGCGCTTCAACGCTTGCCCAAAGCATAACCGAACGTGAGAGCTACTGAACAAAACCTCCTCCCCCTCGTGAGGAGGGCTGAGGTAGAAGGTGTCAAGGCAATGGAGCCAGGGAGGGGTGCCCCCCCCACCCCACCCCTCCCCCACAAGGAGGGAGGGAAAAGTCCACTCGCCCTTAGCTGACGAGCCGGAAGCGTAAGCGACGAAAAGATTGTCCGTTGTTTACGCTTCCGGCTCGTTTTTCCATACAGCGGGCTGGCAAGAAATCGGCACCAATCTTATAATGGCCGCGCACTTGGGGCGCCGATGCGGCCCGCTCGCCTTCATTTCTCCGCGAGGGATCGCACATGTTTCGCAGGTTCGATAATCGTGCCGGTCACTATGCTCTACTCGTGATCGTGTGGGCCGTGTTATGTCTGCCGAACCTCGGCGGTCCCAGTTTGTGGGATATCGACGAGGGCAACAATGCCGAATGTGCTCAAGAGATGTACGAATCCGGCAATTTCATTGTGCCGACCTTCAACTATAAGCTGCGCCTGGACAAACCTGTACTGCTATACTGGCTGCAAGCGTTGGCGTATCACATTTGCGGCATCAACGAATTTTCGGCCCGGCTGCCGTCGGCGCTGGCCTCGCTGTGGACGTTGCTCATCCTCTATGAATTGGGCCGACGCCTCTTCGATCGTTCCACCGCACTGTGGGCGGGATTGATATTGGCCAGCAGCATCGCTTTTTGTGCTGCCGCTCATTTCGCCAATCCCGATGCTTTGCTCAATCTGTGTATTTTGTTGAGTATGTGGTGTTTTTGGGAACATTACACGCGCCGGGGTTGGTGGCTGTTGGGCACCGGCGCTGCCTGTGGGCTGGGCATGCTCGCCAAAGGCCCGGTTGCTCTGATTCTGCCGATGGCGACGGCGACGCTCTTCCTCTTTGTTGGCCGCGAACTACGGCGCTGGTGGGATCGGCGCTTATTGGGAGCGGTGTTCGTGTGTACTCTTATTGCGGCACCTTGGTATGTCTGGGTGGGATTGGAAACCAAGGGAGAATGGCTGGCAGGTTTTTTCTGGAAGCACAACATCGAGCGTGCTATGGGAGTATTGGAAAACCATAGCGGGCCGTTCTTCTATTATGGGCTGGTCCTCCTCGTCGGTCTGGCGCCGTGGTCCGTGTTTGCAGGGCCAACACTGTGGCATGTCCTGAAAAAGATCGATTTTGGCGGGCGGGGCGTATCAGCGTCCCGGTTTCCTCCTACCGGAGCGTTGACACGCCCCACTCGCCTGGTAACGCAATTCCTTCTGTGCTGGGTAGCGGTGTGGTTGGTGTTCTTCACAGTGGTGCGGACGAAGCTGCCCAACTATATTCTGCCGGCATACCCAGCGCTGGCACTGTTGACAGCGTCGTTTCTTGAGGATTGGCGATGCGGCCGGATCGCGCTGCCGGCCTGGGTAATGCCGGTGGGCCTGGCCTGTCTGGCGCTGGCCGGCCTCGGCATCAGCGCGGGACTGCTGCTGGCTGGCGATGTGCTGCCGTGGACACTGCCCGGCCGTCGCTTGCCCGGACTGGAGAGAGGCGCCTGGCTGGGCGGAATTTTTCTCCTTGGCGCAGCCGCGGCAGGTTGGTGCATCCGCCGCGGCCGGCGCGGCGGACTGATCGGCTGCGTGGCTACAGCAGGAATGGTCTTCACCGCTGCGCTGGCTTTCTGGGGCGTGAACCTGGTGGATCGCTTTAAAGCACCGCGTCCTCTCGTCCGGGCACTGCCCGAGGACCATCTCCGCCGCGAAGTGCGCGTGGGGGCGATCGGTTATTTTCAGCCTAGCCTGGTCTTTTACTGTCAGCGCGAGGTACAATGTCCGGAAAACGCCGTTCGCATCCTCGAGTTTCTCTATACACCGTTGCCGGTGTATCTGTTCGTCAGCGAAGAGATGTGGCGGCAGTTGCAGGCAATCGTACCAGCTTCGTATCGCTTGGTCTCGCACCACCTGGACCTCTATAGCGGCCGTGAAGTCCTGCTGCTGACCAATGAACCCGCAGACTAGAGCGCATGGCAAGCGGGTGTAGTGTTTTTCTCCCTCCCCCTTGTGGGGGAGGGAGGAAGACATCTAGCCGCTACACCTACTTGCAAGGCGCTCTAACCACCGAATCGCAGAGAACCCGGACGGGCGCAACACCTACGCGGGTTCGTGCATCATTGGAAGCGCGTCTGCGGAAGCAATGGCGGGCGAAGTTGTGGTGAGGAACTCGCTCTCCCAGCGCGGACGCAATCGCCAGAGAACAAAGACGCACAGGCAGGCCATCAGAGCGAAGAGCACAAAGCCAGGTGCAAAACTGGCGGTTTCCTGTTTCAGCTTGCCCAGCATGTTGGGTAACAGAAAGCCGCCGATGCCGCCAGCGGCGCCGATGATGCCGGTCAGCACACCGATCTCGCGCGGAAAGCGCTGCGGCACTAACTGAAACACTGAGCCGTTGCCCATGCCCAACAGCCCCATGACGGCGAAGAGAAGTACAATCGCCACCGGCAGCGCCGGCAAAGTGGCCAGCATCAGCAGAGCGAGGCCGGCAGCGCTGTACAGCAGCATCAACATGCGGATGCCGCCGAAACGATCGGCCAAGTAGCCGCCCACGGGACGGAGGAACGAGCCGGAGATCACGCAAAAAGTGGTGATATAGCCGGCGTAGACTTCGCCGCTCTTGGTATCGAGGAGAAAATACTGGTCCTTGAAAAAGATAGTCAGGAAGCTGGCCAGGCCGACGAAGCCGCCGAAAGTCACGGAGTAAAGCAGGCCGAACCACCAGGTATCCGCGTAACCGAGGACGGCGCCATAGTCGCGCAGCGATTTGGGCGGCGGCTGATGCGGGCTGTCCTTGGCCAAGAGAAAAAAGATACCCAATATCACAAGCAACGGAATCAGGGCCAGACCAAAAACGGCATGCCAGCCCAGCCAGCGCGCCAGCACCGGACCGAAGAAGGTGGCCAGGGCGGTACCGCTGTTGCCGGCGCCGGCAATGCCCATCGCCAGGCCCTGATAGTGCGGCGGATACCAACGGCCGGCCAACGGCAGCGCCGCCGCGAAGCTGGCTCCCGCCACGCCAAGTAGCAGACCGACCAACAAAATCTCCGGAAAATTGTTGGCCCACAACCAGCCGAGCAACAGCGGGATCGTCGTCAACATCATGCCCACCAGGGCTGTCCGCCGCGCCCCGATGTGGTCAGTGAGCAATCCCAACACTACTCGCAGCAGCGAGCCGCCCAAGAGCGGCACGGCTACCAGGAACCCTTTCTTGGCGGCGTCGGCCACCGGATCGAAGCCGAGCTGCGCCGAGATGCTCACGCCTAATGAGCCGATCAGCACCCAAATCATGAAGCTGACGTCGAAGTACAGAAAAGCGCAGATCAATGTCGGTAAATGACCGGCGCGACGGAAATCGCGTAGGTTCATGAAATACTCCGTGGAAACCTGAGCGGCAGGGTTACGCGCCTGAGCGGGGGCTTACACACTCCGCTCAGGGAGTTTGAAATACTTCTAAACGGTCAGGCGATTGAGGCAGCGCAGTAGCGCACAATTCACCAGCGCGCAAGCGGCGCTGGCGGCGGCGGCCGGCCAGAGGACGGAATCGTCGCCACCCAGCCAGGCGTTGGTTGTCGCCGTCAACAGCCACACTTGCAACAGCACAACGAACAGGACCAGGCACAAAATGCCCTGCAAAATCGTGGTCATCTGTTCGCGAGTCAGGGAATGGTTCATGAGGGATTGACCTCCATAGCGACGGCGTAGACGATGCCATCACGGTTTTCCAGTCGGATGCGCGGCAGAGGTCGCCGCGGCGGACCGGCCAGCGGCCGGCCACTGTCGAGAGCAAAAAAACCTTTGTGACAGGGACAATAAAGACATTTTTTATCCTCATCCGGCGTCACGGCACAGCCCAGATGCGTGCATTTCTGGCTGAATGCCTGCAAGGTCTTGTCGTCGAGACGCAACAGTAGACACGGATCGTTGTCGTCGGGATAAGCGAAGGACAACACACTGCCGACAGGAATATCAGCAAGCGGAGCAATAGCCCTGACGGGCCATCGGCCGCGGTCGCGACGAAACCAGTTGACAAGGCCGATGCCCAGCTGCACCAGGGCGAACGGAAGGCTTGTTAGCACGAGGAATTTGGTGAAGTCGCGGCGGGCGACGTAGTGATCCTGCGGCCAATCGATGGGGAAATCCTGACGCCAGGCCGGTGGATGGGTGTCATTCATTCACATTCCCTCCGACTCGAACAAACTCGCTGTCATCCGATCCAGCGCGTCCGTCGCAGGATCGTATAGACACTCCGTCACCTCGATGCGCGGCAGCCGTCCGTTGCGCGGGGCCATCATGCTGACTTTGGTGGTAATGGTCTGCGCGCCGAACTGAAAGCGATTGACCGGCGCCGAGCGCGGCCGCTGCTGCTCGATCTCCGTGGGCGTGCCGAAGAACAACGCGCCACTGGGACAAACCGAGGCACACAGTGGTTTTTTGCCGATGGAAGTGCGGTCGTAGCACATGTCGCACTTCATCATCAGGTCAAAATCGCTGTCCATCTTGGGCACGCCAAATGGGCAAGCGAGGACGCAATTGTTGCAGCCCAAACAGCGGGCTTTCAAAGCACTGCGAACCACGCCGTCCTCGCTCCTTTTGATGGCGTCGGCGGGGCAAACTTCGGCACAGGTCGGCGAATCACAATGCATGCACACCATCGGCATCGTTTGCGTCGAGGAAGCACGGTCAAGATACTCCAGATGAATCATCGGCGTGCCCTTATGCGTATCGCATTCAGCGCAAGCCTGCACGCAGGCACGGCAGCCAATGCAGCGCGTTGGGTCGATAAAAAAGCCATATTGGTCAGGGACCGGCATCAGGCACCTTTTCATTTCTTTGACGAGCCGGAAAGCATAAGCGACGGCCCATCCCGTCGCTTAGAGTTACCGGACCAAACCTCCTCTCTCCTCGTGGGGGAGGGCTGAGATAGGAGGTGTCAAGGCAAGGGAGCCAGGGAGGGGTATCCCCCACCCCAACCCTCCCCCACAAGGGGGGAGGAAAAAGACCTCGACCCTCCCCCACAAGGAGGGAGGGAGAAAAACGCTACACCCGCTTGCCATGCGCTCGAGCCCTTACTCTTCCGGCTCATCATCCGGCGCGCTTTCCGCCTTGAACACGCGCACGGCGCATACCTTGAACTCTGGAATCTTGGAAATCGGATCTTGCGCCGCTATTGTCACCTGGTTAATGCTTCGCGCTCCGGGCCAGTGATAGGGCACAAACACGGTATCGGGCCGAATCGTCGTCACCACCTGCGCCCGCAGTGTGCATGAGCCGCGGCGCGAGGCGATAGTCGCCCATTCGCCATCGGCGATGCCGAGGCGGTCGGCCAGACGCGGATGCATCTCGACACGCGGTTCGGCATATTGATCGATTAACGGCCCGATGCGGCGTGTCTGCGTGCCAGACAAAAACTGGCTGACGACCCGGCCGGTTGTCAGAATGATCGGATATTCACTATCGACGTCCTCAGCCGGCGGTGCGTAAGCGGCGACATGGAAGCGCGCCTTGCCGTCGGGAAAGTAAAAGCGGCCCTGTCCTCGGGCCACGGGGTTCCAAGAGCCATCCTCAAACAGGCGCGGCGTGCCAGGATGGTCTTCCGAGGGACAGGGCCAGAAAACGCCGAACTCGCGCTCGATACGCTCGTAGGTGATGCCCGCATAATCGGCCGTGCCGCCCGCTGAGGCACGGCGCAGTTCCTCGAAAATTTCGCGCGGACTGGCGAAGGTGAAGCCTCTCTTGCGGCCCAGTGCCGCTGCAATGTCCTGCACAATGCGCCAGTCTTGCCGTGCCTCGCCGGGTGGATCAACACATTTGTTAATTTTGATGACGCGGCCTTCGACCTGCGTGACGGTGCCCTCGTCCTCTTCGTGCAGCGATCCCGGCAGCACGATCTCGGCATGGCGGGCCGTCTCGCTGAGGAAGAAATCGATGGCGACGTAAAACTCCAGTTTGTCGAGCATCCGACCAACAAACGCATTGTCCGGCAGCGATACCTTGGGATTGAAGCAGATACTCAACAGCCCCCGCACTTCGCCGCGATCGATCTTGCGAAAAATCTCGTAGGCATCGACGCCGGGACCAGGCAACTCGTTTGGTTCGACTCCCCAGACAGCGGCGACATGAGCGCGATGTTCTGGCTTGGTAATGTCGCGGCCACCAGGCAGTTGATCGCATTTTTGGCCGTGCTCGCGTCCGCCCTGGCCGTTGCCCTGACCGGTGATGGTAGCGTAGCCACAGCTGGGCCGGCCGAGACGCCCGGAAGCGAGCACCATGTTGATGGCGCCCAGCACGTTTTGCACGCCATGCGTATGATGCTCGATGCCCCGCGCATGCAAGAGAAAACTGGTCCGCGCCGTGCCCCACCATTCGGCTGCTTGCCGAATCAAGCGCTCGGCAATACCCGTAATCTCCGCTGTTCGCCGCGGCGTCCACTCCCGAACATATTCGGCCACTTGAGCGAAACCAATAGTATGTTTCTCGATAAAGTCGTGATCGAGCCAATCATGCTCGATCATCAGGTGCAAAATGCCATTGAACAGGGCCGCGTCGCGGCCAGGCTTGATGGGCAGAAACAGGTCGCCCGTACGGGCGATGGGCGTGATGCGCGGATCAACGACAATGATGCGCGCCCCATTCTCACGAGCTTGCCAGATATAATGGGTGGTAATTGGGGCACATTCGCCAATGTTAGCACCGCTGATCCACACCACCTCGGCCGAAATCAGATCGGACCAGGGATTGGCGGCGCGGTCGATGCCGAAGGCCAGCTTATTGGCGGCGGCGGCGCTGACCATGCACAGTCGGCCGTTGTAATCGATGTGCGCCGTCTTCAGGCACATGCGGGCGAATTTGCCCATCAGATAGGCTTTTTCGTTGGTCAGGCTGGCGCCGGAGAGGACGGCGAAAGCGTCGTTGCCGTACTGCGTCTGAATGCGCTGGATAGCGGCAGCGACTTGCTTAATGGCCTCCGTGTAGGGAAGAGGGCGAAATCCTCCGGATGCGGCTGGATCACGCTGGTAAGCATACAGCAGGCGATCGGGATGTGCGCCTTGCAGATAGCGTTTGACGCCCTTGGGACATAACATGCCGCGATTAAAAGGAAACTCTTCCCACGGCTCAAAGCCGATGACCCGATTGCCGTTGACTTTCAGTTGAATGCCGCACTGCTGGCCACAGAAACAGCAGTGCGTTTTGACAAGCCGATCCGCCTCCGGGCCGGCGCCGGAGCCGTTGACGGCATAGGCGCAATGCGGGCCGAAGTGTTCGAGGATGTCCCGTGTTGCGGCAGGCTGTGTGGCCATGATTGTCTGGTCTCATAAGGTCACGACTTCTTGGCGAGCGGAGCCACGTGAGCGGTCCGAGAGAATACTCGGAGCGCTCACGCGGTTCCACTCGCCTTCAGTCCTCAGCGCCGCCTGCGCCAGGCAAACGAGAGCACGACGGCAAGCGGGACAAATCCATTGATAATGCGGTGCCAGTCCCCGTTCGATCTCGTAGCGGTAGCCCAACTGCCGTTCGACAGCGATGAGATCCTCGACGTGCATCCGCGAGGCGAAGGTAGTATGGCAACGACGGCAGCGAGCTTGTTCGCCCTCACGCCCGGTGTCCTTGTAGACGCCCACAGCCAGATGTGCTGGACGCATGAAAATATGAAACAATTTACCGAATGGCAGCCACAACAAGGTGAAAATCACCGTCGCAGCGTGCAGGATGGCCAAAAAATCGTAAGCGTAGCCGCCCATCCAGGTATAGCTGACCGTCAACAGCAAGCCGGTGACGCTGATAGCGAATAACAAGAGCAGTGGCAGAAAATCCTCGCCGAACTGCTGCAATGCTGCCGCACCGCGATCACGCAGCCGCCGCCGCAACGCCAACACCACGCCGGCAATCACCAATAAAGACGACCATACCAGACCGTGAAAGATGAAAAATCCGCAAAGCGAGGCGATGGCAAACTCTCCCGCCACTCTGCCGAAAATGTGGAGCCGATAGCGCGTCAGGTCGCCGGGGACCGTGGCGAAGTGGACCCAGCCGAAGACGAGCGGAAATGTGATGGCCAAGGCGAGGAGGCAGCCCCACATGATGCACCCGTGAGCCGCCCCACGCATCCAGCTGCGCCGCCAGATGAAGCGATTACCAACAAAATCGGCGAGCCAGCGCTGAAACATACGCAGACTATGACGGCGAAACCCGCCCTTACGGAGCAACAGCTGTCCGCCACGCCACCAGTACATTGCCGTGGGCGGCCGATGTAGCCACATCACCCAGCGATAAGTGACCCCGAACGTCGCAAACAGCGTGGCGAACGTGTAGCCGAGCAGCGCTGCATCAAAGCGATCGAGATTACCTGATCCCAACACGATGAGCGCCGCCAGCGCAAGCGTGGCTGCCAGACCGGCACCGGTCGCTTTTTGCCGCGCGCGTGTCATCCTGTGATCTCCTCACGTTCCGCCCTGGGGCGACGAATGCGGAAAAGCACATGGAGTGCCATTGGGCAATGCAACGCATTTTTGTTTCGTAAGTACAAGGCAGAAAAAAAGATCGGCGCAGGAGCTTACGCAAGAAAGCGCGGGAGGGGCAAAGAAGAATTGCTTGGTTGTTATGCAGACTCTGTAAGCAAGCTAAGCAACTCTATCCTAGGCCCGCGATTCAACGAGAAGTACACTCGCCTTTTTATGAATCGGGGATTTTGCCGCGGCCCAAAAGCGGACCATCCCCACCTTCACCATCCGGAACAATGCAAATAATCCGTTAATCGCCCATCCCGATCCGCTTTGTCTGATCGAGACTGATCTTGATGCTGGTCAGATTGTCCAGCAGTTGCGCCTCGATCGCTTCCTTGGATCCGCCCGCCGGATAACCTAGCCTGGACAGCACGCCGGCCAATACGGGCTTGGAGAACGTCGAAAGTGCGGCGAACCTTGCTCTCATCTCTTCAACTGTGATGGCCGCAAGATCGGCCTTGATCGCCTCGTATTGGGCATAAGCTCGGTCTATTTCGGCGGTCAAATCTGTCGCTGGGACCGAAGGGGGCAAGGTTTCGGTTTGATGGCCCGTCAGAAAGGATTGCAGCAGCTTGAGGTTGTCGTCCTTCGTGCGTCCAGCCCTCATGCCCAGAGATGTGACCAGCTTTTTGCGCTCCGTTGCGCCGAGGTCGGTCAGACTGGCTTGCAACTCCTGGAGAGGCTCCCCTGTCCCCTGCTTGAACGCCTTGATCCGTTCGACAAGGACGGGAACGCTATTTCTCTCTTTGGCAAATGTTCCTTCCACGAACCTGACGAAATCACCGATGCCCTGGTTGGGGAAACGACGGAACATACCGGCCAAGGCGGCAAGCTCCTTCTTTTCCTTCTCCTTCAGGCCGGCAGCAAGCCCCTTGAGCAAGCCGTCAAAGACCTGGGCCAATTCTTCAATGTTCATTTGCTGATCCTTTCGCGCAACTCGACGGCAGTAGCATGAAAATACGCCTGCCGAATGTCCGTATCAACGCAGGGCACAATGTTCTTCTCGTTGGAAAAAGCCACGTCTGTGCTCAACTCTACCATTGCCTCAAAAACGTACAGATCAGGATCCGTCGCCTTGAGGATCTCCTTCAACCTCACCATCCCTCTCTCGTGGACCTTGAGCAGTTGCGGACGTCTCCAGAACTGAACCTCGTTGGCCACCACACCGACGATTTTCGGCTGGGCGATACTGCGCAGACGATTGAGAAAAGCAAGTGTCCGAGGAATGGCTTCAAACGATCTCTCGTCCAGTTTGGTCGGCACCAGGACGTAGTCGCTGGTAGTCAGGGCATTCACGGTGGAGGTGGTGAGCCGGGGCGGGCAGTCGAAGATCACCACGTCGAAATAATCCGTGATCTCTCGCTGATGCAGGATCTTACGGAACAGAAATCGGGCATCGTGCTCCGGTTTGAGAAAGAACTTCGCTTGCGTTTGAAAGTCCATGCGCTCCAGGGAATCATCAGCGATGATAAGGCGCCCGTTGGCGACCTGGTTGATGCCGACCAGCAGTTGTTTGAAATCGTCAACGGTCAACTGCGGGTCCAGCAGCCTTTCTGCCGTATGGCGCATTCGCTGCGCTGTAAGGAGAGTGCTGGCTTCCACGCTCATGTTGCTCAAGGTTGCCTGGAAATCAAGGTCAATGAGCAGCACCTTGAGCGGTCTATCCATGAGGGCCAGGCAAGCCCCCAGGTTGGCTGCCAGGGTTGTCTTGCCGACGCCGCCTTTCAGATTAAGCAAGGAGATGAAGCAGGCATTGCGCTTCTCCTTGTCCACGAAGAGGGGAGGGCCGATCACGTCTCGACGCCAAATGTCTTCTTTGACTCCCTCCTCGGCCAGGCGAAAGTTGTTTTCCTCGATTTGCTTTAATTCGGTTTCCTTGGAGCGAAGCCGCTGCTCCAGCAAGTTCCGCTCGGCTTTCAACCTGGCCACTCGCTCCTCACGCTTCATCGTCAAGACGGCAAAGTAGATCAGGCCAATTCCCGCGATGGCAACCATCGTGACTTGACCGTTCGCCCCGGCATTGGCGAAAGCCCACCTCAAGAAATCCACCACGCCGGGAACATCCTTGATGGCAAGTACGATGGCCGTGATGAGAACGATAGGACTGGCAATATTCTTAATGAGGAGCCAGAAGATGTTTGGCTCTTTTTCCGCTTCCACCTGAACAGAGCGAGGGACGAGCAACTGCCGTGTGCAATAGGGGCAGGACATCCTCAGCCCGGTCCTGGGTTTGAGGACCTTGAAGATTTTCTTGCAACCAGGACATGTTAAGCGAATCACGGGCGCCGTCTCCCGTTGGGCGAGTCCTCTCCCTTGTCGTCTGGAATGCACAGGGAATTCCTTGAATGCTTGTGGGAGGCTCTCGCACGGTTGAGTTGGCAATAGTTTCCCGCGCCACGAGTGATCCGTCAACAAAAATGTCGAATTTATCTTCGCAGCTTTCGCGGTCCCATCTCCAGCACCGGCACCGTATTGAGCAATTCACGGACGACATCGAGCGACTGTTTGCCTTCGACCTCGGCTTCGGGGCGGACGATCAAGCGATGCCCCAACACGCTGGGGGCGACGGCTTGCACGTCTTCATGCGTGAAGTAATGGCGGCCATCCAGCAAGGCGCGCGCGCGGGCGCAACGCAACAGGCACAGCGCAGCCCGCGGACTGGCGCCGAGAGACAAATCGGGATGATTGCGGCTGGCTTCGGCCAGGTCGATGATGTATTCCAGGAGCACATCCTCGCCATGCACATGGGCCACTTGCCATTGAATGTCGAGGATCTGCTCGGCTGTGAACAGTTGCTCCACCTCCATCAACGGATGGCTATGCAGACGCAGCATGGCCAACTCATCGTAGCGCTGGGGATAGCCCATCGTGACGCGGAGCAGAAAGCGATCGAGCTGGGCCTCTGGCAGACGATAGACGCCTTCGTGCTCGATGGGGTTTTGCGTAGCCAGCACCATGAACGGCTGCGGTAAGGGCAGTGTCGTGCCCTCGATGGTGACCTGGTTTTCCTGCATCGCTTCCAGCAAGGCCGACTGCGTTTTCGCTGGCGCGCGGTTGATCTCGTCAGCCAGCAACACCTGGCAAAAGATCGGCCCTTTACGCAGGACGAATTCGTTCTGCTTGCGGTCCAGGACGTAGGTGCCGGTCACGTCGGAGGGCAGCAGATCGGGAGTGAACTGCAAGCGCTGATACTGAGTGCCGAGAACGCGAGCGAAGGTCTTCGACAGCGTGGTCTTGGCGACGCCGGGTACGCCTTCGAGCAAGACGTGTCCGCCAGCCAACAAGGCGATGAGGAACTGATGCGTGACTTCCGACATGCCGACGACAACTTTGCCGATCTCGGCGAGGACGCGATCGCGCAATTCGCGCATTTGCGGCGCCAGATCGCGCAATTGTTCGGCGTTGGTCATGCTGTTCAGTCCTGGATCGCCGGCCATGCATACCTCAAAATGGCGAACGGCCAGCGTCAGCCTGTTGGTGGGAATCGAAACCAGCCAGCGTCTGTCGGTCGTTCGCCCATGAACCCAATTGTCCCATTCGCCAGGGCAGTTTTCAATTCTTCCAGTTCGCACAACCGATCTTTGAGCGCAGCCGGAGAAAGGGGTGCCGGAGCATCGCCGCGCGCCAGGCGCCACAAGCGGGCCACGCGACGGTTGATGCGCCAGCGCTGCCATCGGCTGCCTTGTGCCAGCACCACACGCGGCGGCGCTGCCCCCGTCAGCATCACCCCGGCCGACTCGAAGCACTCCCGCGCCAGGCGGTGGCCCACCTCCCAGACATTGTCCAAACGCAAGAGTGCCTGGCGACGTTGGTCCAGCAGTGACATCTTCGGCTCATGCTCGCGGAGCACCTTGGCCAGCGAAGGAGCTGCCAATTCCGGCCGATAACGGGTCCGCCAGAGGAAGCGATAGCCCAGGAACAACAGCGCCCCCAGGGTCAGGAGATACACGGCCGTGCAGACGACGCCTTCGCGGCCGCCGAGCGTCTCATCCAGTTGTTCCAACAGGGCGCGGTTGAACGAATTGCTGGCTTCGAGCTTGGCAATGGCCTTATCGATAGCGGCGACGAGGGCCGGCTCCGAGGGCAGCGCCGGCGGCGCCGGCATCTTTTTGAGGGACGCCTCGAAATTACTGTGGATGACGCCGTTATCCCAGAAGAGCACCTTGTTACGCTGGCCGATGAGTTGAGAACGCGCCTTCTCCTCGTTGCCCGGCTCTGCGTAAGCCCGCAGGGCGCGAAGCGCTTCCATCGGCGTCGTGGCGCCACCGCGCAACCAATGCAAACAATGGATGGTGAATTCCAGGTTGTCATTGTCGTGCGGCAAGATCATACGATTGATGAAAATGCTATGGTCGGCCAGCACCAACACACGCCCCTTACCCACCGTGCCGCCGACGGCGAAGAGGGGGCCGTTTTCGTCTACGAACTTCCGCTCGGCGTTTTTTTCCTCGTGGCATAATTGCGATAGTCTGGCCAGTTGATGGATTCCGACAGGGAGAAACCATCGCGATAGCGCCAGGCGCGAAGGCGCGTTGGTGGCGACTTGCAAGCGGGTCTGATCGAAGTGGGGATAGCGGTGGAACAGGTCGGGCCGATCGCTTACGCCGAGGAGAGCCGCTACAGTGCCAACGCCGTTCGCGTGCTCAAGCGGGTCCACAAATGGACAATATCGCGAGTTATTATAAAGGACAGGTCGATTATTTGGGGCGATGGAGTGTCGCCGCTTTATAACCAGTGTTTCTCCTGTCACCGTGACGCCGGCTAACTCACGCAGATTTTGGCCCGCCTCACCCTTGGTCTCCATGTCGGTGGCGATTAACACGGCGCCGCCCTGTTCGACAAACGAACGCAGTCCTTCAGGGAAATATTGGTTCGCTAACCCCTTGGGATCCCCCAGCAAGATGAACAAGGATTCACCGGGGTCGGCCTGTAGATCGGCAAAAGTACACAGCGGCTGAAAGTGCAATTCAAACAGCAGCCGGCGGAAAGCATCCATGCGCTGCTCGTAAGGGACTGTTTGCGTCTGGGCGCTGGCCGTGCCGCAAAAGGAAAAGGCCCCCAGAGCGAGCGCCAGCCTGCAGCACAAACTGCCCACCCGCAGCGCCGTCCTCGTCGAGCAGGATATCATGCGGCTGTCACTCCCGCGAGGAAACAGAGGGCATGTCGAGCGTCGCTGAGCTGTTCGGCAGAAAGTGCTTCGCTATCAGGAGCATAGCGAGCTTGCTCGTACAGCCAGGCCAGCATTTCGGCGGCCTGACGACGACCCGGATTATTGCTGTCCTCTTCGGCAAGGCGCTCGGCCAACTGGCGATGATGGCAAGCAGCGGCGGCGGGACCCAGACGGAGCAGGGCCAGATACTCAAAAGCGCGAATCAGATCTTGGCGCGTCGAGACAGCGTTCGGCGGTACCGGCCAGGGACCCGGACGCCACGAGACGTCCGCGCCGGAACCCGGTGATTTGAGGCCAAGGCCGCCCTTGCACAAAAGCAGAACCAGCGCGCCGAACATCAGCAAAGAAAGCAGAGCCGGCGCCCAGCCATCGCCGTCGGCCGAAGACGAAGCGGGTACAGAAATCGAGGAGCCGGGGAAAGGTAGCGGCGAAGGCTGCGACGCCCTATGGAAGAGGGAACTCGCCCTGTCCCACAGGCCGCGCTGTCGGTGGAGAAAGTCGCCCGCATCTGCCAGGTAACGCGCAAGCGTTCCCGATCGGAGCGCTGGAATGAAGGGAACGAACCTTTCATTCCCCTGTGGAGCATAGGAATGCCAAAGATCGGGCGGCGGCACCGAGCGCAGCATCTCAGCCAGAGGTGTGTTCTCTTCGTTCCCTCCCATCTCCGTGAGTGCTTGCAGCATGTCCGCGCCCAGGTCGTCCAGTTCCCCCATCAGCCATTTTGTGGCTTCTTCCTGTAGCTGATCGAACAGAGACGGCCTCAACTCGGTCGGCATTGGCACCGATGGCGGAACCGATAAGCCGGGAGCATTCGTTCTTGGAGGCGGAGCAACAGATCCAGGTCCATTAGGCAGGAAATACTCGCTGGGAGCCGGCACTTGCGGTTCGATGCGTTTGGCCAGGCGGCGGAGGAGATCGATTTGTCGCTGATCCAGCCGCTGCTGCGAGGCCATCTGTTGGAACAACCGCACCCAACTGGGATCCTGACTTAGTCCTTCGCCTGCAAGGATTTTCTCCTGCAATCGTCGCCAATCCGATTCCGAAAGCTTCTCCATGTAATTGCGAAAACGGGAATCTTTGAGCAACTCCTGAACCTGATCTTTCAGTTGGTGCCGCTCATATAACTCGTGCAGCTCTTGCAGACGCTGGGGCAGCGTCTCTTGGGCACTGGCCAAGTCAAGTGTGAGCGGCAAAGGATGATGCGATTGCTTCGGGGATGGAGGTACGACAGGAGAGGGAGCTTGCCCGAAGTTTTGGGCCGTTGCCATGCGCGGAAAAAGCAACAAGGAAAGGAGCAGCCACAGCCAAAATAGTTTGCTCATGGGGGGTCGCTCCCTGCAGCGGAAGGAGAATGAGTAGATGTTTGATGAACCCCTCATTCTCACGCAAAGCGTGAGAATGAGAAACTTCCTGCATTTTAGGGCGATGGAAGAGGGATTGCAAGCAACGTGTGCTCTCGGCAAGCAAGCGAACCGTCGGCTGACGCTGGCCGTTCGCCTATTGCCAGAAACACACCGGCTCACCTGCTTGTGTTCATTTCTTTTTCACGATTGTTCGGATACAGTAAAACATTTGGTCCACCCGGCACAATTTCTATCTCCAGCAGCGAGGGAAAGCGAGGTGAGAGTATGGCGGTAGTCAAAGAACTCCACATCAACGGCTCGCGTCGCGTGGTCAATGCCGACGCCGAGCGCAGCCTGCTTAGTGTCTTACGCGATGATCTTGATCTGACCGGCAGCAAGTACGGTTGCGGCGAAGGCCGCTGCGGCGCCTGTACGGTTTTGCTTGATGGCCGAGCAGTGCGCTCGTGTAGCACGCCCGTCAGCACCGCCGCAGACACCGAGATTGTGACCATCGAAGGGTTGGCGAAAGGCGACAAATTGCATCCGCTCCAGGAAGCATTCCTGAAGCACGATGCGTTACAGTGCGGTTATTGCACCTGCGGCATGATTATGTCCGCCGTGGCCCTGTTGAGCCGCGATCCGGACCCCAACCGCGAGGACATCCTGCGCGGCATGAATGGCAACATCTGCCGCTGCGGGGCTTATCCACGCATCGTCGCCGCCATCCAGGAAGCCGCCCAGATGATGAAAGGAGGCCGCAAATGAGTGAGAAGATTTTCGACGATCTCCGGCTCGAACCGGAGCGTTACGAGCTTTTGGAGGACGCGTTTTGCTCGGCGGAACTGGATCGGCGGACCTTTTTCCGTGTTGTCGGCGGTGGACTGATCGTGGCCTGCGTGCTGGGCGAGGCGTTTGCGCAACAGCCGGGACGAGGGCGCCGTGGAGGATTCGGTGCGGCCGGTCCGAAAGAACTCGGTGCCTGGTTGCACATCGGCGAAGACAGCGCCGTGACCGTTTACACCGGCAAGGTCGAGATTGGTCAAAATATTCGCACGTCGCTGACGCAAGTGGTCGCTGAGGAATTGCATCTACCACTGGAGCGCATCCGCCTGGTGATGGCCGACACGCAGATGGTGCCCTTCGATTTTGGTACGGCGGGCAGCAGCTCGACGCCGCGCATGGCGCCGCAGCTGCGCCGCGCGGCCGCCTTTGCGCGGGAACTGCTGCTCGACTTCGCCGCCGAGCAAGGCAAGGTCAAACGCGAGACGCTGAGCATCCAGGACGGCAAAGTCGTGGCGGCGGACGGCAAAACATCGTTCTCCTTCGGACAGCTGACACACGGCAAGAAGTTGATGAAGGTCATTGACGACAAGGTGCTGACCACGCCTGCGGAAAAATGGACAAGAGCGGGCACCTCGACGCCGAAAGTAGATGGCCAGGACTTTGTGACCGGGACCCATCGCTTTGCTTCAGACGTGAAACGTCCCGGCATGGTGTTCGGCAAAGTTCTGCGGCCGCCGAGCTTCAAGGCCGAGTTGCTGAAAGTGCAAACAGACGAAGCAGAAAAACGGCCAGGTGTCACGGTGGTGCGGGACGGCCCGTTCGTCGGTGTGACGGCAGCGACGGAGCAGGAGGCAGCCAATGCCTTGGCCGCTTTGCACGCCGAATGGAAGACGATACCGCAGCCATCGAGCGAAGAATTGTTCGAGTATCTGAAAAAGCATCCGGCGCAGGGCAGCGGCGGCTTCGGTGGAAGAGCCGCACGCGACAGCCGCGGCTTTATCGCCGACGGCTTGAAGGCGGCCGATCGGCAGCTCCAAGCAACTTATACGATCGCTTATATCGCTCATGCGCCGATGGAGCCACGCGCCGCGGTAGCCGAGTGGGAAGGCGGCAAATTGACGGTGTGGACCGGGACACAGATGCCATTCCGCGTCCGCAGCGAATTGGCCCGCGCTTTCGCCATTCCTGAAGAGCGCGTGCGCGTCATTGTGCCGGATATGGGTTCGGGCTATGGCGGCAAGCACTCTGGCGAGGCAGCGGTAGAGGCAGCGCGATTGGCCAAGGCGACTGGCAAGCCGGTCAAGCTGGTCTGGACACGCCAAGAGGAATTCACCTGGGCCTACTTCCGTCCGGCCGGCGTCATTGAGGTGACAGCGGGGGCTACGAAAGACGGCATACTGACTGCCTGGGAGTGCCACAATTACAATTCCGGCAGCTCCGCGCTGCGAACGCCCTACGAATCGGCCCACGTCCACACCGTGTTTCACCCGACAGACTCGCCGCTGCGGCAAGGCTCGTATCGAGCACTGGCGGCCACGGCCAACACCTTCGCGCGGGAAGTGCATATGGACGACCTGGCCCATGCGCTGGGTCTCGATCCGCTGGCCTTCCGACTCAAGAACTTAAAGGATGAGCGCTTGCGAGCCGTGCTGGAAGCGGCGGCCGATCGCTTTGGTTGGGGCAAGAACAAGCCGGCAGACCACCACGGTTTCGGCATCGCCTGCGGCACCGAGAAGGGCAGCTACATCGCCACCTGTGCGGAAGTGTCGATTGAGCGCGGGGGGCGCGTGAAAGTGCTGCGCGTGACGACGGCGTTCGAGTGCGGGGCGATCGTGAACCCCAATCATCTGAAGAACCAGGTGGAGGGCGCGGCCGTGATGGCTCTGGGCGGCGCTCTGTTCGAGGCAATCCGCTTTGCTAACGGCAAGATCCTTAATGCGCGTTTCTCGGATTATCGCGTGCCACGCTTCACCGATGTGCCGCTTTTCGATACCGTACTGCTCGATCGCAAAGACTTGCCATCCGCAGGAGCGGGTGAGACGCCGCTCATCGCTCTGGCGCCAGCAGTGGGCAACGCCATCTTCCAGGCAACAGGTGTGCGCCTGCGCTCCTTGCCGATGGCGCCCAGGGGCGTCAAGGCATCGTAGTCTGTTCGCTCCGCGTCGCCGAAGTGTTGCAACACTTCGGCGACGCGGAGCGAACAGAACCTCACAGCTAGCGGAAGAAACTCCCTCCTCCCACAAGAGGGGAGGGAG
>JAJPHU010000212.1 GCA_021325115.1 Planctomycetota bacterium
GTATTCCGCCACCTTGACGGGGGCATAGTCTGCGCCGAACTATTTCCTTCAGCAGACGGCGGCCGTGCCCCTGGTTCCTCGGAGTTCACGATCTCTCCGCGCGGTCGCCGACAGGTGAGCTTGTTCGTTCGTTCGGCAACACAAGAAGTTGTTGCCCCTGGGTGTGATCGCGCATGTTTCCACGACAACTCGTCTCGCTGGTTGCATCGTCTGCCTGTAGAATGAGGGTGTGCACCGGCACGAGCCGAATGGCCTTGAATCGTGGAACTAAGGTCCACCTATGGCAGACCGCCGAAAACAGTCCTTACACGATTACGGCAGCCCCAAACGCCGACCGCCCCGGATCTCCGGTTTGAATGGCGAGAAGCTCATTCCGTTTGGCTGGTATGGAGGAAAGTTCTCCCACCTCGCATGGCTCCTGCCTCTGCTCCCAAAGTGTCACCACTACTGCGAACCTTTTGCTGGCTCCGGGGCCGTCCTGCTGAACCGCGCACCTTCCCCGATTGAGACCTACAACGACCTGGACGGTGAAGTTGTCAATTTCTTTCGGGTCTTGCGGGATGAGAAGGACAAACTGGTTGAGGCCATTGGCCTGACGCCCTTCTCGCGAGAAGAATTCGCTTTGGCTTGCAAGCTCGACCCAAAACTTCCGCCTTTGGAACGCGCCCGGCGCTTCTATGTCCGTGCTCGACAGGTAAGGACAGGCTTGGCGCAAACTGCTTCGCTGGGCCGATGGGCCAATTGCAAGAATACGTCGCGGGCTGGTATGAGTGGGGTAATTAGCCGTTGGCTCGGTGCCATCGAGGATTTGCCGCTTATCGCCGAGAGGCTCTTGCGCGTCCAGATCGAAAACCGGCCCGCAGCAGACGTGATCCGGTTGTACGATTCGCCCGATACGCTTTTCTACTGTGATCCGCCTTACGTTCATGATACACGCGGGGATGTCAAGGCGTACGGCTACGAGATGACGAATCAGGAGCATGCAGAGTTGGCGAAACTCCTCAACAAGGTCCGCGGAATGGTTGCGGTATCCAACTATCAGTGCGACTTGATGGATGAACTATATCCGCCTCCGAAATGGTACAAAAGCGTGAGTGGGGCGCGCACGAACCACGCAACCAAAGGTACCCGCATCGAAGTGCTTTGGACGAATTATGACCCGCAAGTGGTGGCAGCACAAGTAAATGGCGAACGATTCCTGTTCAAAGATTCTTGAGGGCGCCTACCAGGCAGCGGAGGACCACCTCAAGGAAAGCTTCGTTTCGGATACGGAGTTGGCCGGCAAGGTTCGCTCCGTCGCGCTTTGTCCTAGCAACCGAGCAGGTGCGCGGTTTCTCTTGGCCGCAACGCTCGCAAAAATCGATAAACCGAACGTGGACATTCGAAAACCATTTATCCAGGCATACCCGAACGAAGAAAAAGCCGACGCCTATGGCGGTCGCCACTATGACGAGCAATACGTCTTTGATTTCATTACGCAGCGAAAGCTGCCCTGCAGCTCCACAACTGCCTTCTTGACACCTGCTTTTCGGACAAAGAACATCGTTTTGGATTTAAGCCAAAATCTTCGAGGCCGCCCTGTTGAACTCTACCGAGCGATTCTGGAAATTCTCGATGCAATTCAGTCTGGAAAGGTGTCGGCCGCTACGGTTCTCAACGAATTGGTACGCCTTCTTATCATCGAGCGTGATGAGCGCCAAGAGCGCTTGCAGACCCTGAAGAGACAACTCCAAGAAGAGGCCGGCGAACTGCCCTTGTCGTCAGAGGAGACAGTTCGGCTGATTGAGCAACACTTGGCTCTCAAGCATTCTTCGCGGCTTCCAGTGCTCGTTGTCGCAGCAGCATATCGCGCGGCTTCCGATAAACTTGGGGAGAAGGTGTTGCGGCTCCATGCCCACACGGCTGCGGACAGGCAAACCGGTGCCCTCGGGGATGTAGAAATCACGCTGTTGAGTGACAACAAGGTGGTCACAACCTACGAAATAAAGGACAAACCCGTAACCACAGGAGACATCGACATTGCTATTCGGAAGATCGCGGATAGCGCGGAGGTGCAGAATTACATCTTTGTGACCACCGCTCGAATCGATCCGGCCGTTCACGAATACGCGAACCAACAGTATCGAGAACTGGGTGGCGTTGAAATTGCCGTGCTTGATTGCGTCGGGTTCTTGCGGCATTTCCTTCATTTGTTTCATCGCCTTCGCACCAGTTTCCTCGATGAGTACCAAGAGTTGGTGCTTTCGCAGCCGGAGAGCGCAGTAAATCAGGCTCTGAAGGAGGCATTTCTTGCCCTCCGCCGAGCTGCTCAAGCGGGCGAGTAAGGATAGAAGTCCACTGCGCCGAACCGCCTTATGGCCTCGCCGACTGGAATCAAAACAACGCAGACGATCCCCTCGTCGGCTAACGACGTGTAGCGTTCGTTGTTATCAAGCCCTCTTCGAGTCCGCGACTACCTTTTCGCAGCGCCGGGATGGTTCGTTTCGTGGTGTCGCCCATGGCAACCAGCCTCTGGCGTAACCATTCACTGCGCGTTAAAATGCGTGGTCGCTGCTGACAGGGCGTCCTGATCCCGCATCGTGGTTGCCGACGCCCAGAGCGCTGGCTGAAACTTCTACGCTCTAGATCGGGATCAATCCCGCAATCCTTGCCATACTTGGCGACAGGCTCCGCCCCGTCACCCGCAAGGGCATAAGAAGTATCCAGGCGCTTGCACCTGACCAGCGGGCATAACGGTTCCACACTCATAGACGGCGGCAAAGATACGGCCCCCTGAGTGGGTTGAGTCCACTCAGGGGGGCTGTGGGTGACCATGTTACTTCTGCTCGTTGAGAGGGCAACACAACGGGCAGGGTAACTCTTCGCCGGTGATGGGACAAGTGTAAGGCTGCTCTTGCGTCTGCTGCTTGCTCTCGTTGAGCGGGCAGCACTTCTCGCAGGGCAGCACCTCACCGGTGATCGGGCAGACGGAGGACCGGGCCTGTGCGTTGGCGTACACCAGGCCGCCGGCCACTGCCAACGGCAGGGCCAGCACGGCGGCCCACAGCAACTTGCGTCGAATCATAGTACACTCCTCCCAATTCGGTTCGCGGCGTGGCAGAGATCACCTCAGCTCACTTCACGAACCATCTACTTCACGAACTTGTAGATCGCTTCCATCAACTCGTCGTACACGGCAGTCTCGCCCGACCTGATAGCGTCGGTGGCGCACCGCTCTAGGTAGTTCCTCAGCACAGTCTTGGTCACGCCGCGCAGGGCCGCTTGCACGCTCGCCAGTTGTTGCAGCACTGCCATGCAGGGGCGTTGCTCCTCGACCATTCGCGCGACGCCTCGCACTTGGCCTTCGATGCGCCTCAGGCGATCTTGCAGGTCTTTTTGCCGTTCTTCTTCGTAAATCGGCAAGCTGGTCTTGTTAGGCATTTGTCGCTCCTACTGGTACTCCCTATCCCTATATATAATAACGGCGCCAGCAGTCCTGTCAAGGGGCTCAGTGCTTTTTTCGTCAGTGGCGAGTGCGTCGTAGCATTGATAGCATTCAGGTTGGGGTTGGTGACGGTGCCAGCTAACAAAACGTTGCACCTGACCGGGCCGCCATTTTGGTTTTGCGCGGTGCAAAGTCTCCGCAGGTGGCCCCGCCCGGCTGCTGAGCGGGGTCGGGCGGCTGCTTGGAGCA
>JAJPHU010000203.1 GCA_021325115.1 Planctomycetota bacterium
CGCGGTCGGGCCAGCCGCATGGAGCCGATCGACGATCTCGACGCACTACGTAAGGTTTTGCGTCCACTGGTAGAACGCAAGCTGGTCGTGTACCTGACGCCGGAAGAACGGCGCGGCGCCATGCTGACACACGGTTTTCACGATCCCCAGGAGTTGGAACGCTTGCGTTCGCGTGTCACTGCCGAACCCATCGCCGAATCGCCGCTACCCGCCGTGTCGGCCTCATCTGCCAGAGACGAACGTTTGTCCGAACTCGAATCCGGGTTGAGTACAGCACGCGAGGAACTTGCCGCACTCAAGCAGACGGTCGCCGGATTGCAGGAGGAATTGCGACAGCTCAAGCAATCACTGGGCGCGTGATCTACTCTGGCGGAAAAAACAGAGGATTTATTTCCTGCTGCGCTTCTCTACCTGATTCTCAACCGGTTTGACTGTCTGCCGATGTTTCTCAGCGATCTTTTGAATTTCCGCTATCACATCGGGATGTTCCTTGCTGATATCGAAGCGCTCGGATGGATCATGATCGAGATTGTAGAGCAGGGGCGGATGGTGTTCCGTCCTTTTGCGATCCGAACCGTAGGCATTTTCGGTGATGAAGTGGGCCTTATAGGGGCCGTTGCGGACAGCGTATAGCGTTTCGCCGCGATAGAAGAACATGACCTTACGCGGGCTGGGTCCGGTGCCGAGGAACAATGAGGAGACGTTATAGCCGTCCAGGTCGCGGTCGGCGGGTGGATGGCCGCCGGCCAGGGTCAATAAGGTCGGCAGCAAATCGAGCGTGCTAATCAGGTCGTGTACCGTTCGGCCTGCCGGCACATGCCCTGGCCACCAGACCAAAAACGGTTCGCGCATACCACCCTCCCAGGTGCTGCCTTTGCCATCGCGCAACAATCCTGCCGAACCGCCGTGCAGATCCTGAGTCAGCCACGGGCCGTTGTCCGAAGTGAAGATGACGAGGGTGTCGCGCGCCAGCCCCTCATCGCGAAGCGTCTGCAACACCTGGCCGACGCTCCAATCGAGTTCTTCCACTGCGTCGCCATAGATACCGCGGCGGCTGGCGCCGCGAAAATGGTCCGAAGCGAACAACGGCACATGCGGGAAGGTGTGCGCGAAATACAGAAAGAAGGACCGGTCTTTGTTTGTCTTGATGAAGCTGATCGCTTCGTTGGTGTAGCGGCGTGTCAGCGTGTTCTGGTCGGCCGGTCGTTCGATAATCTGCTCATTCCGCAAGAGTGGCACATTGAAATATTCGATTTTGGGATGCAGGATTGCTTCACGGCCCTTACGGCTGACATTATCCATATCATTGGAGTAGGGAAGTCCAAAATAGAAATCAAAACCGTGGCGCGTCGGCAGATACGGCGGCAGATGACCGAGGTGCCATTTACCGATACAGGCAGTGATGTAGCCAAGCGGTTTCAAGGCTTCGGCGAGAGTGATCTCACTAGCCGGCAGGCCACCGGTGGAGTCGGGGAAGAGGACCCGGCGTTTGCTGCTGCACATGCCGCTGCGGACGGGCAGCCGGCCGGTGAGCAGGCCAGCCCGGCTGGGAGTGCAGACAGAAGCCGCGACGTAGGCACTGGTATATTTTTGGCCCTCGGCGGCCATACGGCCCAGATTCGGCGTGTGGATCGTCGGATGGCCGTAACAACCCAGGTCGCCGTAGCCCAGATCATCGGCGAGGATGATGACGAAATTCGGCTGCTTTCGAGGCGTCTCTTGGGCGTTGGCGAACGCCGAGCCGACTGCGCCGAAGATTATCAGCCAAGCTGTCAGGAATCGCATGGGATGCTCCTTGTCTGGTACCGAATCCAGCAAAAAGAAGATCAAGATTAAGCGCGGACGGACAAAACTGTAGAGCAAGCTAGCAGCTTGCTCATTTTCAGACAAGCTGGGCGCTACCGTTGTTCTACCGTTTTGTCCGCTAGCACTTAATCTCGATCTAATTCTCTTCTTCTTTCTCTTCGCCGGGTAAGCGTCTTTATAATTGGCAAATCTAGGCAGCGATGTGTGTCTCCCAGAAAGCGTCCCATGGATCGCCTTCCCTTTTGAACAGGGCGTGCAGACAACAGACAGCGTCCGCACCTGCCTCACTCCAACGCATGCCCAACCCTTTCAGACGCTGGCCCACTACCGTCTTACAAGCGACCTCTATGCGGTCAATAAGGATCTGGAAAATGCGTTTTCGGCTTACTCCGATGACATACATGTTTGCGCGACGACAGTTTCACCAGCGTAACGGCTTTTGCCACGCTTCCTTGAGTGCTGCCAGCTCCGCCCAGATCAGCCATTCGCCGTTGGTTCCGGCAATGCGCAAACGTGGTTCCTGGCACGTCTGGCCAATCTGTATTAACGGGACGTCACTGCCCAGGCACCTCTGAAATACCGCTGCCTTGTCTGGCCGCACCTCGACGAGGAAGCGCGTCGTTGATTCGGAGAACAGCAGCACATCATCCGGCAGGGCAGCCGTGCCGAGGCGTGTCACATCAGCGCCGAGGCCGCCAGCGAAGGCCATCTCCGCCACGGCCGCAGCCAAACCGCCTTCACTGACATCGTGGCACGATCGCACCAGGCCCGACTGTATCGCTTCGTGGAGCTTGCGGAAGAGGCACGGGGCCAACTCTAGGTCTGGCTGTGGCACCGTACCGCCTTCAAGTTCGCGCACGAGGTGATAGTGCGACCCCCCCATTTCTTCCCTGGTCGCGCCGACCAGGAACAGCAGATTACCTGGTTCTTTCAGATCCATTGTCACACAACGGCGCACATCGGAGACGCGGCCGAGAGCGCTGATGAGCAGAGTCGGTGGAATGACGATGTTACGGCCAGCGGCGTGAAATTCGTTGTTGAGACTGTCCTTGCCGCTGATGAACGGCATGTTGTAGGCTAGGGCGACATCACGACAGGCCTCGGCAGCACGCACCAGTGAACCCAAGACTTCCGGCCGGTTTGTGTTGCCCCAGCAGAAATTATCGAGTAAAGCGATCCGTGAAGGATCGGCGCCGACAGCGACGACGTTGCGCACCGCTTCATCGATGACGGCGGCGGCCATCGCATAAGGGTCGAGATCGCCGTAACGCGGATTGATACCACAGCCGACTGCCAGACCGGTCCATTCGCCCAGCACCGGCATCAGTACGGCGGCATCGCCGGGGCCGTCCTCGTGAATGCCGACCAGCGGTTTGACAACGCTGCCGCCCTGCACTTCGTGATCGTACTGGCGGATAATCCATTCCTTGCTGCACACGTTCAGCGCGGCGAGGATTTTCAGGAGGATGTCGTTGTAATCCGAGCAGGAAGCGTAAGTCCTCTGAGATGCGCTCAGGGAGCTTACGGCCCCCGCTCGGTGTGTGTGCCAACTTGCCTGGCGCACCACGGCTGGCCGGCCGTGGTGCAAAAAGTGCAAATCAAGATCGGCCACTTGCTGATCCTGGTACGCCAAGCGCAGCCGACCCGTCGCCTCGAAGCGGCCCAGTACCGTCGCCTCTACGTCTTCGCCGGCGCACAATTTCTGCAAGCGCGGCCATTGCTCCGGCGGTACCGCCAATATCATGCGCTCCTGCGCTTCGGAGATCCAAATTTCGGTGTACGAGAGACCGGCATATTTCAACGGCGCTTTGTCAAGCTGCACGCTGGCACCAAGCCCCTCGGCCATTTCACCGATGGCGGAACTGAAGCCGCCGGCGCCGCAGTCGGTGATGGCGTGATACAATCCCTCGTCACGTGCTTGCAGCAACACATCCATAAGTTTTTTCTCGGTGATGGCATTGCCGATCTGCACTGCGCCGCTGCTAACATACTCCGATGCGGAGGTCAGCTGTACCGACGAGAACGTAGCACCGTGGATGCCGTCGCGTCCAGTGCGGCCGCCAACGACGACAATCAGATCGCCGTCGCGCGGCTCTTTATGGCAGCGGTTGACGGGAATTAAACCGACGGTGCCGCAGTACACCAGCGGATTGCCCAGGTAGCGCTCGTCGAAACAAACGGCGCCGTTGACCGTAGGAATGCCCATGCGATTGCCGTAATCACGCACACCGGCAACGACACCTTTGAGCACCTTGAGCGGGTGCAAAATCCCCGGCGGCAGCATCTCCGGCGGCGTGTCCGGAGGGGCGAAACAAAACACGTCCGTGTTGCAGATCGGTTTCGCTCCCAAACCGGTGCCGAGCGGATCACGGATAACACCACCCAACCCGGTGTTAGCGCCGCCATACGGCTCGATCGCCGAGGGGTGATTATGTGTTTCTACCTTGAAACACACGTGATACGCATCGTTGAAGCGCACGACGCCGGCGTTGTCCGCAAAGACGCTGACGCACCAGTCAGCGGCACCGAGCCGGCGACGGACCTCCTGCGTTGCGGCGAAAATCGTCTCCTTGAGGAGATTGTCATAGCGGCGGACACTGCCATCGGCAGCGGTGAATTCGATTCGGCCTTTGAGTGTTTTATGCGAGCAATGTTCCGACCATGTTTGCGCCAGAGTCTCCAGCTCCACATCGGTCGGATCACGACCCAATTCGCGGAAATGAGCCTGAATAGCGGACATTTCGGCAAGGCTTAGTGACAATTGATTGTCATGACTGAGTTTTTCCAGAGCTGCATCGTCCAGAGAGCGCAACGGCACCGTGACGAGTTGGAGTTGATAAGGTGAACCAATGCTCAGATGTTCAAGCGTCAGAGGTCCGGCAACAACTTGCTCGATAGCCTCGTTGGCAAGGACTTTGCGGAAAAGCACGGCTTCGACTTGCGGCGGCAGGGGGGGGCCGAAATAGCGGCGAAAGGTGCGCACCTGATCGACAGAGATGCCAAGATCACGTGCTGCCTCCATGACGCTAAGGGCAGCCGGGTCCATGACGCCGGGCTTGAGCAGGACGGTGGCACGGTGATCGGGACGCCGATGCTCGTTGAGAGTGCCAATCCGCCCTGTCTCGATAAGGGGGTCGATGAGCAATTCCTCGGCCAGGCGCTTGACCTCTGGCCGCGAAATTGCTCCTTCGATCAGGTAGCCGCGTGCTGTGCCGGTAATCCGCTCCAAGCCATACGGCGTATTCGTGAGCAGGTCGTGTTCCTCGGCGACGCGCCGGCGCTCTGTATCTTCACCCCTAGGAAGTATTTCTATCTCCCAAATCATATTTAATTTCCCTTCCAGGCACGAACACGGTGCGATGGCGCCGATCATCCGTCAGTTGGCAGAATGGCAGCGGGTTCCCGCGCCCGCTCATGCCCGTTCGATCATCTGAATTAAATTGCGCAACAACATCGGGGCGCGGTCCGTAAGCGCAGCCAGTTCGTGGCGCAGGCCCGAGATATTCCAGCCCAGGCGATAGAAATCGAACAGCGCCATAAGCGACCCTGGATCAGGCGGCAACAGGGCAGAGGTCCCGGCTACAGCCCGATATTCCTTGAGAAAAGCGACCGAAGCCCAACGTTGCCAGAAGCGCGCCCACGGCTCCAAGGCAGGAACATCCTCGCGGCGGATACCGCCTTGTTGCAGCGCAGCCAGTGACGCCTCTTGCATGGAACGATGCAGGCCGGCCAGATCCCGTACCGGCGAGCGTTTACGGCGGCGGTGCATCAGCGAGCGATCCGCTTCGCCCTCCAGATCGATGATGAGGAAGTCCTTTCCTGTGTAGAGCAAATGGCCCAGGTGTAGATGGCCGTGACAACGGATGCGTTTGGCCTCGATTATACGATCAACAATGCGGTGGGCCAGACGCATGAGTTTGTCCTCGTTCTGGACCACACGGCCGGCCAAGTCGCGCAGTGATTCCGGCCAATGGTGCATCCGCTGACGCAGCACCGCCATGGTCTGACGGAGGCGGCCGCGCATCGACTGGTAGAGGGAACGCTGATAGTGAATAGTGAACGGCTCCGGCATGAAGTCGGGATTGTCCGTCACGGAGGCCAAGGCGACATGCAACTCGCCAATGCGACGGGCCATCAGCCGGCTTATCTCCAGATAAGAACCGAGCAACTCGCGTGCTTGTGCTGGGATTTCTTGATCACTCAGCTCGACCACGGAACGCTGTCCATCCAGTTGCGGCGGATTGGTGGAGCCGGACAGGATGCGGTCGAAGAAGCGGTGCAGCGCGTCCAGGGTCAGCCGCCAGGCATCACCTTCGGTGGGGATGAATTCTTCCACGATGCCCAGTGTGGCCGGCTCGCTTTTTTCAGAGCGATAACGCAAAGCGCCGAACACCGTCGGCAACTGCGTGAAAGTAGTCTTCGAGAGCAGAACGCGACTGATCTCCTCCTCCGGCTGCACTCCTTCTTCGATACGGCGATAGAGCTTGAGCACCAGACGATCGCCCACAAGGACGACGGTATTGCTGGATTCCCACACGCGCATTTCGGTGGCCGGCAGGTCGGCCGTGAAGGTGCGCTCCGGCTCGCCGCGCAGCTCGCCAGACTCGCCTTCGAAACGGTTTCGGCGGCTGAGCAGATCGAGGATCAGCGTGACAAAACCGCGTTCGCCGCTGGGATCGTAAAGGAAGCCAAGGGCGGTATCTTCTGCTCCTTGCCAGCCCGCTGCACCCGTAAGGGCGTCTCTTTGCGGGCGCGGCGGGCTGGCAGTTAGCGGGGTGGGCTGATGAAACAATCTCATATGCAACCGGGCGATGACTGGCCCCGGCGGCGGCGTAGGATTGGCGGGGTCTGGTGGCGACGCAAAGGCTAACGGAAGAAGATAAATTTCCGGCTCGCCTTCGTTGTACTCGGCCATCACCAGCGCCAGACGCGGCCCATCCTCATCGTTGCTTAGCGGCAGGACATCGCGGAGGGCGATGCTTTTGAGGGTACGCAGCTGCCCCTGGAACCAGGGACGGCTCGGCAGATAGTTCAAGAGCGCTTCTTCCAATTGCTGCCGCGACCGGCCGCGGAAAATCCCGGACCAGCCGCGCGCGCCGCCAATGGCGATGGTGGGCGGCTCTGGTGTGCCGGCGGGTGCAGCCGGTTTCGGTTTGAGCAGGAAATAGTGGAACAAGTACGGACCCAGTGTCAAGAAATAAGGCGCCTCACTGATCTCCGGCAGCGTCGTCCGCCCCATCAAATCGACCAGGGTCATCCCCTTGTAAGCCGATAGATCGATACGCATACCCTGGAGGAAGCGTGACAGATTGGCTACTACCAGAATCGTCTCGTCTTCGCCGTGACGCAAGAAAGCCAGTGTCTTGGGATTGTCCGGAGTCAGCATCTCCAACGTGCCGCGGCCGAACGCCCGATGTTGTTTACGCAAGGCGAACAAGTGCTTCATCCACCACAACAGCGAATAAACGTTGGCCTGCTGCGCCTCGACGTTGACGATTTGATAGTGAAACTCTGGATCGATAATGAGTGGCAAATATAAGCGCTGCGGATTGGCCGACGAGAAGCCCGCGTTGCGCTCGCCGTTCCACTGCATGGGCGTGCGGACACCGTTGCGATCGCCCAGGTAGATGTTATCGCCCATGCCAATCTCATCGCCGTAGTAGATAATCGGTGTGCCCGGCAAGGAGAGAAGCAAGCCATTCATCAGCTCGATCTTGCGGCGATGATTTTGCAATAGCGGCGCTAGCCGCCGCCGAATGCCCAGGTTGATGCGCGCCTGAGGATCCTGAGCGTAAACGCGATACATATAATCGCGGTCATCCTCTGTGACCATTTCCAGCGTCAATTCATCGTGATTGCGCAAGAACAGCGCCCACTGGGCGTTGGATGGGATGTCCGGCGTCTGTTGGAGAATGTCCACGATGGGAAAACGGTCCTCCATCTGGATGGACATGAACAAGCGCGGCATAACGGGGAAGTGGAAACACATATGGCACTCATCGCCGCCGTCGCCGCCGAAATAGGCGACGGCATCCTCCGGCCACTGGTTAGCTTCCGCTAAAAGGACCCGATTTTTGTACTTGCTGTCGAGGTAGGCCCGCAGCTTTTTGAGGAAGGCGTGCGTCTCCGGCAGGTTCTCGCAGCTGGTACCGTCGCGCTCATAGAGGTAAGGAATGGCGTCCAGCCGTAGCCCATCAACGCCGCGCTCTAGCCAGAAATCGAGGACACGGAAGACGGCTTCGTGGACGGCTGGATTATCATAATTGAGATCGGGTTGGTGTGAATAAAAGCGGTGCCAATAATAAGCATTGGCGACGGGGTCCCAGGTCCAGTTGGACAGCTCGAAGTCCTTGAAGATGATGCGGGCGTCTTTGAAGCGATCGCGCGAGTCGCTCCAGACGTAGAAATCGCGTTCGGGGCTGCCCGGCGGCGAGCGGCGGGCACGCTGGAACCAGGGGTGCTGGTCGGAGGTATGATTGACGACCAACTCGGTAATGATGCGCAGACCGCGTTTGTGGGCTTCATCGAGCAGCCGTTGGAAGTCATCGATGGTGCCGTAAATCGGATTGACGCTGGTGTAATCGGCGATGTCGTAGCCGTCATCGCGCAGCGGCGAGGGATAGAACGGCAGCAGCCACAGGGCGGTGACGCCGAGATCTTGAAGATAATCGAGCTTCTCGACCACGCCGAGAAAATCGCCGATGCCGTCGCCGTTGCTGTCGTAAAAGGCGCGAACGTGCAATTCATAGATGATGGCATCCTTGTACCAGAGCGGATCGTCCTCCAACGTGACGATCTCCGGCTTCCGTGTGCGGTCAACCACAGTTTCTCCTGGAAAAAACGATTGCGGGAACTCAGCAGTACTTCCCTTTGGGTAATTTTATCACACCGAAAGTCTTCCAAGAACATCTTCGTTTCCCCGCGAGCCGTAAGCGAACGCAGACGCCTCCCGCACTTGCTTACGGCAGTATCGATGGGGCAGTGCTCAATCCACAGGCTATTCGTGGTGCACTATTTCGGCCGCTGGTGCTTGGCCGACCACCTCAGCGGGGCGTGTATGAGATCGATCAGCGAAAGCGCCGATGCCGAAGAGCCGTTTGCCCCCGTGGCTGCCTCGGCCAGGCATGGAGCGTCGCCGAGACGCTTCGCTCGTGGGACAATACAGCGGAGTAGTTCACAACTAAACGGAATGGAGTAAAGCAAGAACACCCAGTCCGTAAAACGTGTATTCCACATCATGTCCTTCATCCCATAGGCCGCCGTGAAAACCACCTTCCGGACGTTGGAGCGCTTCCACGTAACGCCGCACTTGCTGGGTGTTTAAGCGATGTACGCCGCCGAGTTGCTCAAGCGTCCAGGTAGCGGTAAAAGTAGATAGCAGATCGGCTAACGGCGTGCGACTGTTGGCGCGCAGTCCCCCTTCCGGTGAAACCATGCCTGTGAGAAAAGCGATCACATCTTCCCGCACTTCATCCAACACGCCCGGCATCTCATCCGCGGCCATTTGCAACAAGCCGACGGCGGCGGCGGTCGGATTGGTACCGCCGCGGCGCAGGGGCGCCATCTCGACATAGCCGCCATCAACGCGGCGGCGGCCAACGACAAAGCGCACTACCTCGGCCCAGCGCGGCAGCGGCCGGCCCAGCAATTGATAGCACAGGGCCACCAGGAAGGTGTGATAAGTGCTGCCCGAAGTGCCGCCAATCGACTTGGCATAGCCACCGTCAGAAGTGCGGAAACGTTCCAGCATCTCAGCGACACGATCGGGCCAGTCTCCCCCCGTAATTTCCCCCTGTTCCGGGGAAGGATTAAGGGGGGGGAGTACGTCCGGACCACCGCTCAGCTGCACCAGCAGGCAGGAATACAGCAGCGAGAAGAAATCGATCACGCTAGCCTGCTGAGTCAGACGGCTGCGTAGGAAACGCGCCACCTGCGTGGCCATATCCGGCGTCAAAGCGTCAAGCACAGCCAGGCTGCGTAGAGCGAATCCGGTGTAGTACAGATCGGAGCCGCCTGCGCGGCCGGAGAAGCCGCCATCGGGATTCTGCGCTGCTTGCAGATAAGCGGCATGGCGGGTACGGACCTCCGTCGGCAGCCGCGCTGCGCCATTGGCCAAGCGAAGAGTCAAATGCAGCAAATACGGCCCCATCGGTAGTCCCTGGATAAAGCGGAATTTATCATTCCTTCATCGGCAGTTTAGAGAGCGCGGTTATAATCAAGCAGTATGGATTCTGGCGGCATCAGCAATCCGAGGATCGCGTATGGCCATCCGGCTGTTGGTGATCGAAGACGATGAGGAAATCGCCGATTTCGTCAGCCGCGGTTTGCGCGAAGAGGGGTTTCTGGTCGAAGTCGCTACAGATGGCTTGGACGGCTGGCACGCCCTGAAATCGGCGAGTTGGGACGTGGTGGTGCTCGATTGGTGGCTGCCCGGCCAGGATGGCATGACGCTGCTCCAACGTTTCCGGCAGATGAACCAGACCACCCCCGTGCTATTTTTGACGGCGCGCGACGCCGTAGAGCAACGCGTGCAGGGACTCAACGCCGGCGCCGATGATTATCTGTGTAAACCCTTCGATTTCGCCGAATTGGCGGCGCGGGTCCAGGCACTGTTGCGGCGACGGCCCGGCAGTATCCGGACGCGCCTGGAATATCAGGACGTGGCGATGGATCTGGCCACGCAGCGTGTCGAACGAGCGGGGCAGCCCCTCGACCTTACCGCCAAGGAACAGGCTTTGTTGCTGTTCTTCCTGCGTCATCCCGGCGAGGTGCTGTCGCGTACCCGTATTTATGAACATGTGTGGCAGGAGGCGTTTGATGGCTTGTCCAATACCCTGGAAGTTCACGTCATGGAGTTGCGCCGCAAATTGGAAGCGCATGGCCCGCGCCTGATCCATACGGTACGCGGCCGCGGCTATGTCTTTGGCGAGACGCCTCCTCTATTGCGTCCGGAGAAGCCATGAGCCTGACGACGCGCCTATCGGCCTACTTCTTAACGGCCCTGGCTCTGGTGCTGCTGGGGTTTTCCCTGGTCCTGTTTCTGCTGGTGCGCCATCACCTCATGGACCAGACCAACCAGCGGTTGGAGCTGGCCATGCAAACAATCATTGCCGCCGTCGAGGTCCATGCCGACGATGTCGAATGGGAACCGCTGGAACGACACATCACTCTCGGCGAAGATCCCAGTGAGGACCAGGTCCGTTGGCTGGTCCACGATGATAAGGGGCGTCTGATCGATTGCTCCCTAAATTTGGAGTTTGATCGGCGAACCGGAAGCGTCCGCGACGGCAACGCCTCCGCCGCGGACGCTTCCGGTTCGCTGGAGGGATGGCGCATCCTCGGCCGGCGGCTCCGAGCAGGGCGTTTCGATCCGGAACCTGTGGACGAAGAGATCGCTGTCGATCCCCGGCCTGGTCGAGTTGGGTTGCCCTCCGATCGCACCTATCGCGGTCCTGCTTTGACTATCCGCGTGGGCCTTCCCTGGCATCCGGTGGCAGCGTCGTTGCGGCAGTTGGCCTGGACCTTGCTGGGCGTTTCCGCTGGCATATGGGGCGTGGGCGCTCTTCTCAGTCGCCGTGTCTGTCGGCGGGCCATCCGTCCCGTGGTCGAGATGGCCTCGTGCGCCAAGACATTGCGCGGCGATCAGCCGGGCCAACTTCTTCCTGTTGCCTCGACCGGCGACGAAGTTGAGGATCTGGGACACTCGTTCAACGATCTGTTGACGCGGTTGCAAGAGGTACTGCAACAACAACAGCGATTTGCCGGGGATGCTTCGCATCAGCTACGCACGCCGTTGACCGCAGTTCTGGGCCAGGTGGAAGTCGCCTTGCGCCAGGAACGAAGCCCTGAAGAATATCAGCGCGTGCTTCAGATTGTGCGGCGGCGCGCCGGCGAGATGCGCCAAATGGTGGAGTTGTTGTTGTTCCTGGCCCGTATGCCGGCACGGAGCGAACCGCCGGATACCCGTGTCGTCAATCTGGCGGACTGGTTGGAGGAACATCGGCGGCGCTGGGAAGAACATCCGCGCGCCGGTGACATCTCCTGGCCTCGTCTGGACGCCGATACCGATTGGGAGGTTCGCACGCAGCCAGCCCTCTTGGGACAATTGATCGATAACTTGCTTGATAATGCCTGCAAATACAGTGAGGCCAGCGCTCCCATTCGGGTGGAAATCGAGCGGGCGCAGTGCGGTGTGACACTGACCGTATCCGATGAAGGATGGGGCATTCCTGCGGCAGATTTGCCTCATATCTGCGATCCTTTTTATCGTTCTTCAGAAGCTCGGCGGCTTGGCCGGCCTGGTGTTGGCTTGGGGCTGACGGTCGTTCAGCGCATCGCCGCCGTCCTGGGCGCCGAGCTGCGCATGGACAGCAAGCCGGGACAGGGCAGCCGCTTCAGCGTCTCTTTGCCGGCTTTCAGGGATCCCACACGGATGGCCAGGCACGCCAGTGAAAAACAGCAAGCTTGTCCACGATTTTCGAGTAATGCAATATGACATGGATCCTATTGAACAGGATTAACAAGATAACGAACGGCCAGCGTCAACCGGCTGACGCTGGCCGTCCCCTCATAAAATTTGCTCTCCTGGCCGCGCTGATGCTGCTGTCGTCCGGCTGCATGAAAGAAGATCCTCCGGCAGCAGCAGAAGAAAAACACGCTGCCCTGGTCAAATGGGAGGCGGCGGAAAAAAACGACCTGGAAGAATGGACCGAACTGCTTGGCATCACGCAGCCGTTGCCCAATCGTGTTGCTCACATCAGCGCCGCCGTCGGCGGCTACGTTCTAAGCGTTTTGCCCTCTGATAACGGCAAAACCATTGTCGAGGGGCAGCGCGTGGAGAAGGGGCAAATCCTCGTCCAGCTCGATGACCGCGTGTTGCGGGCCAATCGCGAGAAACTACTGGTCAGCGATCCTGAGCTGCAAGAGCAAATCAAGCAAGCCGGACACGCCCTGGAGTTGGCTCGCTACGAAGTGGAGCGCCTGGAGCGCTTGCAGCGCAGCAGCGGCACATCGGTGATGTTGGTAACGAAAGTGGAGATGGACAAGGCTCAGCTGGCTCTCAAAGATGCCGAGTCCAAGTACAAGGCCGCCAAGGCCAAGGAAGAGATTGCCCGTGCCGAAATCAAAGCGATCGATGAACAGTTGAACTTGTACACGTTGCGTGCGCCCATCGCTGGACAACTTGGCATGGTCCATGCCTATCCTGGACAAACCTTGGCCGCCGGTACCTCCATCGCTGAAGTGGTCAACCTCGATGACATCGATGTGCTCTGCTTCGTGCCAGCTACTACCGTGGGCCGGCTCCGGCTCGATCAGCTGGTACGCATCGAGGAAAAGGAGGAGGCGCTCACGGACGCAGTCAAGCTCGAACAGGGACGTATCGTCTTCATTTCGGAGCAGGCGCAGGCAGAGACTGGCACTGTCGCTGTCAAAGCACGTTTTCCCAATCAGCATCGTAAGCTGCGGGCCAACACACTTGTCCGCGTCCGTGTGTTAACCGAGAAGAAATCGGATTGCCTCACTATTCCCGAAGCTGCCTTGCTGGAAGATCAAGAAGAACCGGCCGTGCTCGTGGTGGAGACAGAGAAGAAAAAGGACAAAGACGGCAAGGAGGAAGAGGAGCATCACGCTCGCAAGTTGGTAGCGAAGCTTGGTCTGCGCGACCGCGATAAACATCGGGTCGAAATCCTCGGTTTATTCGAGGTAGAAGAAGAGAAAAAGAAGCCTGTGCCATTGGAGAAAGATACGCTCTTTATCGTCGAAGGAGGTCATGGATTGGAAGACAAGGATCTGGTGACGCTCAAGAAGGAAGAACACGAAGAAGAGAAGAAGGACGAGAAATGAAACGTTTTAGCCGCGTGCTGTAGGCGCGCGGCTAAACAGGCGCGGGAGATTTGTCGTGTTCAATCTGGCCTCTTACGCTCGTCACTATTTCGGCGCCATCCTGCTGAGCGCACTGTTGTTGACTCTTGGCGGCATCTACAGTGCCACGCGCATGCCCAGCGCTGTCTATCCCGAAGTAACGTTTCCGCGCATCAGCGTCATTGCCCGCAAGCCCGGACTGGATGTGCCGAACATGCAAGTGAAGGTGACGATCCCGCTGGAGGAAGCGATCAGCACCGTCATCGGCATCGCTCAGGTGCGTTCCAAGACCATCCGCGGCGCCAGCGAGCTATCGTTGGACTTCAATCCCGGCTTCAACATGCTGCAAGCCGAGCAGTTCACCTGGAACCGCCTGGGCACGGTGCGCTCCAAATTGCCGCCCGATGTGGAACTGTCCGTTGATCGCATGACACCATCGGTATTTCCCATTCTATCGCTGGTGCTGACCGGCGGTGACAGTCCGGCTCAGCTGCGTGATTTCGCTTATTTCAATCTGGCCCCGCGCATCAAGAACATTTCGGATGTTCTTTACGCTAATGTGGCTGGCGGCGATATCCGCGAGATTGAAGTGGAGCCGCGGCCCGAAGCGCTGCTGGCGGCCGGTCTATCCGCCGCTGACCTCGCCGATCAGATTGCCAAGGTTCATCGCTTGCAGCCGGTTGGCCGCATCGAGCAGCCACCTTTCGCTTACCAGGTCATCGTCGATACTCAGAGCGAGACAGCTCGCGACATCGGCAACCTCGTTGTCACGGCCAAAAACAATCAGCCGTTGCTCGTCAGCGAACTGGCCGATGTACGCATTGGCCGAATGGACCGCGTGCTGTCGATCGGCTACGCAGAGAAAGACGCCGTGGTCATCACGGTGTTTCGCAGTCCTGGCGGCAACACGATTAACGTCTCGAATGCCGTCAAAGAGCTTCTCGAACAGATGAAGCGCGAGCATCGCATCCCGCGCAATGTCCATGCCAAGGTCGTTTACGATCAGGCGACATTCATTGAAACCGCAGTCGAGAATGTGCGTGACGCCATCCTCATCGGCGGCCTGTTCAGCATCCTTATTCTGCTGGCTTTCTTGCGCAGTTGGCGGGCGACGTTGATCTCGGCCCTGGCCATTCCGACGACATTGGCCATCACGTTTTTGTTTTTGCATTGGGCCGGCGAGACGCTTAACCTGATGTCGCTGGGCGGTCTGGCCGTGGCGATCGGTCTGATTATCGACGATACGGTTGTCGTTATCGAGAACATCGCCCGCCACCTGGAGAAGAAGTCCCATGACAATTCGTTGTCCTCGAAAATCCTCGATCCTGTGGGCGCGGCGTCGAAGGAGATCACCGGGGCGGTCGTCGGCTCGACGCTGACAACGGTGCTTGTCTTCCTGCCGTTAGCCTTCATTGTCGGCGTGTACGGCCAATTCTTCGCTTCACTCAGTTGGGCGCTATCGATTGCCGTGCTGGTGTCGATGGTCATCAGCTTGACGCTGATTCCGGTATTCGCGGCTCAGTTCCTGGCCGGCCGGTCGATGCCGCCGCCGGGGCCGATCTATCGCGCCATGGCCTGGCTGTACGAACTGGTTCTCGGCTTGGCCTTGCGTGTGCCGTGGCTGACGTTGACAGCCTCGGTCGGCGCCGTTGCTATCGGCGTGGTGTTGTACACCGGCCTCCCCGACTGGCGCGTGCCCCATGAAAAGGGCAAAGAACCATCCCCATTGATCGCGCCTCTGAAAACGGGCCTCATGCCAGCGATGGATGAAGGTGCGTTCGTTGTCGATTACTGGGCGCCATCGGGCACGCCGTTGGCCGAGACAGAAGAAAAAGCCAGGGTCATCGAGGAAGTGCTGTCCGAGAATCCGGATGTGGAAGCCTATGTCCGCCGCACCGGGGCCGAGCTGGGGTTGTTCGCCACGGCCACTAATCAAGGCGACATCCAGGTCGTTCTGCGTCCTGCCGAAAACGATCCCATCAGTCTGCTACGTAAACCGGTTCGCCCGGAGTTCTCGAAAATCGAAAAAGAGATGATGGAAGTAGGCAAGCAAGAGGCGGCCCGCAAGTACGGTCCCCGCTTCACGGAGAAGCAAGCGCTTGAAGAGGGCAAGGCCTACATCCGCAGCAAATATCGTCGCCGTTCGGGGGAGGAAGTCGGAAAGGAAATTCAAGAGGAAATAGAGGACAAGTATACGGAGCATCAACTCAAGATCGAAACAATTCCGATTATCACCGACGAGCTGAATGATCTCTCTGGTGCCAACAAGCCGGTTGAGGTGAAACTGTTCGGCCCGGACTATCACGAGCTGGACGAGCTGGCCGAGAAAGTTGGCAAGGTTCTCAAGGAACTTAAGGACACCAACCAAAGCATCCACGACATCGATGAGGCGGTTTACGCTGGCAATCCGGATCTCCAGGTCAAGATCGACGGCGTGCGGGCAGCGCGCTTCGGATTAACGCCGGAGGCGGTGGAGCGGCAGTTGAACGCTATGTTCTTCGGCCAGGTGGCGACGCAGGTGCGTGAATCAGCCTTGCGCGTCACCGATGTGCGCGTGCGTTATCCTGACTCGTATCGCTTCGGCAAAGACCGCTTCGATCCGCAGCGCGTGTTGAATCAATGGCTCCTGATACCGGAAGGAGCGCCGCCGTTGCCAGGCATTTCGCCGTCGCTGGGCCACACTGCCGGCCTGGGCCGCGTGGTGCCGCTGTACGCCTTGGCCGAGATCAAGCGCCAACGCACTCCTGAGGAGCAATGGCGTGAGAATCAGCGGCCGGTGCATTATGTCACGGCAGAATTGGACGAAGAGAAAGGCGGCGACCTTGGCGGCGTGGTTGCGGACATTCGCCGGAAAATGCAAGACGTACCGCTCCCGGCCGGCTACAGCTGGGAGATGGGCGGCCATTACGTCCAGCAGATGGCTGCCTTCAAGAGCTTCTCCGTAGTCATGATCATCGCTGTATTGCTGGTGTATATCATGCTTGTCTTTCAGTTCCGCTCGGTGATGTTGCCGCTGCTTATTTTCCTGACCCAGCCATTGTCGTTGGTCAGCGGCTTGTTCGCGCTGTGGATCACCGGCACACCGTTGAACATATCAAGCTACATGGGCGCGATCCTGTTGATTGGCCTGGACATGAAAAACGGTATCCTGCTGGTGGAGTACATTCAGCAGTTACGGAACGAAGGCATGGAGCTACGGCCAGCGCTGCTGTTGGCGGGGCGAACACGCTTTCGACCGATCCTTATGACCAGCCTGGCATCGATTTTGGGTTTGGCACCCTTGGCACTGGGAATCGGGCCGGGAGCGCAGATGCAGCAGCCGTTGGCTATCATGGTCATCGGCGGCATCACGGCCAACATGCTGTTCACACGCATGATTATCCCCGTAGGCTATCTGGTACTGGAACGGCGGCGCGAGCAGAAACTGGCTGGCAACCAAGCTGCACTTGGTACGGTAGTCGGCTAGCCGCGACGCCTAGTGGAGCGCCGTTCACGCTCCGCTGTGTGTCGCGGCTAGCCGATCGCTATACCAGCTCAAAAAGCGCTCTAATAATCGCTTCCCGGGATATCGCCGCCTTGGGCGGTGACCAGGGCCGCGAAGGTGGAGAGCGAGACGCTGTTGCTGATGGTTCGCACCGAGCCATCGCCGAAGGCCGCATTTAGGACACCGGCGTGGAACGAATACGGCGCACTGGTGCCCTCGGTGCCAAATGGCGGAGCGGCGTATGTGGCATAGTTGAAGCCGTTGGTGCAGCCGGCAGCGCAGGGACCGGGGAAAGAAGTGCCGTCCGCCGTGGAGGGCAGGAAGTCGAGGTCGGAAGCCGGCCGGCACCAGCCACCGCCGTTGATTTTTTGCGTCGGCACCGTGCCAATGGCTCGACCGCGCTGGTAAATCTGCGGCCGGCCTGCCGACTCGATCAACAGCAAAGTATTGGATAAACCATCGGTCACGTTGGCAAGCGTAGCGGTCTGGTTTTTCGGCAACATGCCCGGAAGGGGTGCCCCCCTGGAATTGATGTTGGTGGCGAGAGGAGAAATGCCGGTGGAGGCGGCATAATCGGTGACAGCGACGATGTCCCACACATTGATTTGTGGGTCGCCATCCTTGCGGGTAGGATTGGGCGCGCTGGGGCACTGAAAAATCTTGATCGGCAGCGACGTAAGCGGCAGGTTAGTCGCAGAGGACCAGGTCGTGCTGAAGTCATAATATTTGTTCAGGTTTTCCTGTTCCAGGAAAGGCAGTACGCTGATGGTCCAGCTGATGCGCGGCGCTGTGGTGAAACCGCCGGGTCGGATGCTGGTCGGCAAGAGGTGGTAGGCGCTCTCGAAATTGAAGATGGCAAGGCTGACTTGCTTGAGGTTGTTCTGGCATTGGGTGCGGGCAGCGGCATCGCGCACCTTTTGCACGGCCGGCAAGAGCAGACCGATCAGGATGGCGATGATGGCGATCACCACCAACAGCTCGATGAGCGTGAAGGCAGTTCTTGCCCGCCCGCAGCGCAAGCAAGAGCGATTGCGGCGACTAAGAATCAAACGGCTCACAGGGGAAGCAAGACGCATAAGTACCCTCCTTTGGGTAGAGCGTGTGCCTCCGGCGTTCCGGTCAACCACGCAGATCCGGGTTGATAAGCCTCCCGCTTGACGGGTCGGCGTGAGATTTCGATGGAGCCGTTACTTGGTACTCGAATACGGGGGACGCTGATAACGTTTGCGCTCGGTGCGCTCGACCTGTACGACGACACCGTCTTGCACGACCAGCGTAATTGAGCCGAACTGCAAATCGCGCAGGGCGTTTTCCACGTGCTGCCATGTCCAGCGCAGATTGGCATCCGGCAGAGATGGTAGTGATTCGGCAACTATTTGATCCATGATGATCGTCTCCTTCAGATCGAGTAATCCGGGCAGCCAAGGAAGTCCATGACGAAGTCCGAGGCAGGCTGCTGGAGCAACTCGTGGGGGCTGCCTACTTGCTCGATGCGTCCGTCATTCATCACTACCACGCGATCGGCTACCTCGAACGCTTCTTCCTGATCGTGCGTCACCAGTACGGTGGTGCAGTGGATCTGGCGGTGCAACAGGCGCAGCCATTGCCGTAGTTCTTGCCGTACCTTGGCGTCCAGCGCGCCGAACGGCTCATCCAAGAGCAGGACGCGTGGCGCAGCCGCCAGCGCTCGCGCCAGGGCCACGCGCTGCCGCTGTCCGCCGGACAGCTGGGACGGCCGGCGCTTCTCGTAACCTTCCAACCGTACCAGGTGCAGCAACTCGCCGACGCGCTGGCGCACGCGCTCTTGCTTCCAGCCGCGCACACGCAGAGCGAAGGCGACATTCTCGAAAACGCTCATGTGCCGGAACAGAGCATAATGCTGGAAGACGAAGCCGACGTTACGCTCACGGACCGAACGGTGTGTTACCTCTTCGTCTCCGTAGAGGATAATGCCCTCATCGGGAACCTCCAGGCCGGCAATGATGCGCAGCAGCGTCGTTTTGCCAGAGCCGGACGGACCCAATAACGCCAAAAGCCCGCCGCTGGGGACATCAAGGCTGACGTTGTCCAGCGCCGTGAAGGATCCAAAACGCTTGCTGATGTTTTGAACCGTGATACTCATTGCTTTTCCTTCGTCTTCGTGGATGCTAATGCTTCGGCGATTTCTTGGCGTTCGCGGTGTTCCAGCCAGGTCTTGAGGGCCAACGTCACCAGGGCCAGGAATGTCAGCACCGAAGCGACGGCGAACGCGCCGGGCGTGTTGTACTCCTGAAACAGCTTCTCCACACGCAGCGGCATGGTGTCGGTGCGGCCGGCGATGTGGCCGGAGACGACGTAGACAGCACCGAATTCGCCCATCGCGCGGGCGTTGCACAGGATGACCCCATACAGCACGCCCCAGCGGATATTCGGCCAGGTCACGCGCCAGAACATCTGCCAGCCATTTGCTCCCAGACTGACCGCGGCCTCGTCTTCCTCTGGCCCCACGGCTTCCATCACCGGGACCAGTTCACGGACCACGAACGGTAGCGTCACAAACGCCGTCACCAGGATCAGCCCCGGCGTGGCGAAGATGATCTTCAGTCCGTGAGCGCGCAGCCAGGGTCCGAAATAGCCCTGCATGCCGAACAGCAGCACGAACATCAACCCCGCTACCACAGGCGACACGGAAAAGGGCAGGTCGATGAGCGTCAACAGTATCGCCCGGCCGGGGAAGCGGAAACGCGTGACGGCCCAGGCACAGGCTACGCCGAAGACAAGATTGGCAAGCACCGCTGGCGGAGCCACCATCAGGGTCAGCAGGATGGCGTGGCGCGTGTTGGGGTCGCCAAACAAGTTGTGCCAGTACGCTGCCAGGCCACGCTCGAGAGCCTGGTAAAAGACGTTGACGACCGGCACAAGGACCAACACGATAAGGACCGCGAGGGCGGCCAGTGTCAGCCCCCAACGCACCGGCCAGGGGTCGCCCCTGCTGGTGCTGCGGGTTGGTTTTACGTTATGTTGCACGGCTTTTGCTCCATCTTTCCAGCAAATTGATTGCCCCCAGCAAGATGAACGACATCGCCAGCAGCACAACGGCCAGGGCGGTTGCCTCGCCGTAGGCGAATTCCTCCAGGCGAGCCACGATCAACACGGGAGCGATTTCCGTGTGAAACGGCTTATTTCCGGCGATGAACACCACCGAACCATATTCCCCCAGGGCGCGGGCGAAGGCCAAGGCGAAGCCCGTCAGCAGCGGCGGGATCAAAGGCGGCAACAACACCCGGCGGAACGTCTGCCAACGGTTAGCGCCAAGCGTGGCAGCAGCTTCCTCCAACTCCGGCTCCAATTCCTCCAGCACCGGCTGCACGGTTCGCACCACGAATGGAAAGCCTGTGAAAATCAGCACCAACACAATGCCCAACCGCGAATACGCTCCCGCGATGCCTAGCGGCACGAGATACCGCCCTAACCAACCACTCGGCACATACAAGCTGGAATACACCAGGCCCGCCACCGCCGTCGGCAAGGCGAAGGGCAGATCGACCAGGGCGTCGAACAGCCGCTTGAGTGGAAACGAGTAGCGCGCCAGTACCCAGGCCACGAGCAAACCGAGCATCATATTGGCACCCGCCGCGGTCAGCGATGTGCCGAAGGTGAGGGCATAGGCGGCGCGCGTGCGTTCGTTCCAAACTGCCTCCGCAAATTGCCCCGCGCTAAGCGACGCCGCCTTGAGAAAACACGCCGCAAGAGGCAGAAGCACCAGCAGGCCGAGATAAAACACGGCATAGCCCAGACTCAACGAGAAGCCCGGCAACACGCGGCGATTCAACGTAGCCACAGGCCGTCCTCCTTAACGACTCGGTTTGTAAATGCTGTCGAAGATCGCCCCGTTGGCGAAGAATTTCTTTTGCGCGTCTTCCCAGTCGGCCGCAATGGCCGTGATTGGGAACAGCTCCAGGTCGGGCAATTGGGCTGTGTACTGTTTGCGGACGGCTTCGTTGATCGGGCGATAATGGTGCCTGGCCAGAATGTGCTGTGCTTCCTCCGTGTAGAGGAACTGCAAATATGCCTCGGCAGTGGCCCGTGTACCCTTGCGATCAACATTGGCATCGACCACGGCCACAAACGGTTCGGCGCGGATGCTCAGCGACGGGTAAACAATCTCTAACTCGCCCGGCGTCTCAGCCACTTCCAGATGGGCCTCGTTCTCCCAGGTGAGATGAACATCGCCAATCTTCTTTTGGGCGAACGTGGTGGTGGACCCGCGCGCCCCGTTGTCGAGGACAGGGGTGTGCTGATAAAGCTCAGTCACGAAGCGGCGAGCCTCCTCTTCCGAGCCGCCACGGCGGCGCACCGCCCCCCAGGCGGCCAGGAAACTGAGCCGGCCGTTGCCGGAGGTCTTGGGATTGGGGGTAATGATCTCGACGCCTGGCTTGATGAGGTCTGGCCAGTCCTTGATCCCCTTGGGGTTGCCCTTGCGGACGACGAAAACGATGGTCGAGTAATATGCCAGCGCATGATTCGGCAAGCGTTCTTCCCAGCCATCCTTGATAAGTCCGTTCTTCCGCAGCGCATCGGTGTCGGACCATAACGCCAGCGTGACCACGTCGGCCTCCAGGCCATCCAGGACCGCCCGTGCCTGGCTGCCAGAGCTGGCGTGTGATTGCTCGATCGAGATACGCCGCCCGGTCTGCTGCTCATAGGCGGGGATGAACCGAGCATTGATGTCCCGCCACAGTTCACGGGTAGGATCATAAGAGACATTCAGCAGTTCGCCCCCATCCGGGTTCGCCTGGCCGCATCCCACTCCCAGCAAAGGGCACAATCCCAGGAGCATTTCCAGAACCACTACCAGCGGATTCTTACTCGTCATAAGCGTTTCTCTCTTGAACTACTGTTTGGGGCGAACGGATGCAATTATATTTATCATATTAGTCATGTTTATCATGTTGGTAGATTATCGGTTTGCCCGGCTTCGACGTCAAGCGGATCATCCTTACAAAGTTGTTAGAAAGTGCTTTTCCGATACACCGGATTTTCTTTGGTTGACTGTAACCAAAGCACAGGAGCGCGGCGCAGAAGCGGCGCAACTGAGCAACGGACAAGGGAGCTATAACTGGGGACGGTGGAATCGGTCTGTTCTTTTCTCCCTCCCCCACAAGGGGGGGAGGGCGGGGTGGCGGGAAAAGAGCAGAGAAATCCAGGCGTTTTACCCCTCACCCGAACCCTCCCTCACAAGGGGGGAGGAGAACAAAAGGCCACCATCAACCGTGCGGAGTATAAACAGC
>JAJPHU010000302.1 GCA_021325115.1 Planctomycetota bacterium
CGTATCCACAATGCACTTGCCGCGGATACCCTTGCTCGATCCCTCCCAGGCCGGTTTGACGATGGCTGTCCACGGCAAGCAGTCCCATGTCTCGATATCGTCCAGTGAATCATCCGGTCCCCAAACGGCCCCCTGAGGGACTTTCACACACCGCGTGGCTTGAACCAGCCGCCTGGCGCAATCTTTGTCAAGCGTCACGGAGAGAGCCAGCGGATCGGAGCCGGTGTAGGGGATGCCGAGCATCTCTAACACAGCCGGCACGCGCGCTTCGCGGCAGCGGCCGATGCCGTGGCCTTCGGCGATATTGAAGACGAAATCGGGACGATCGCGCAGCAGGCATTCGAGCAGCTCCCGGCCATCGCCCAGACGCTCGACCTTGTGCCCCAACCCCTCCAAGGCGGCGGCAATGGCGTCGATGGTTACAGGGCTGTCGAACTCTTCTTGGAAATCGTCGGGAAGGTTCGCCGAGGCGGGCAGATCGGCTTTCAGGTCGTAGGTGATGCCGATGTTCATCCTATCCCTCAAAAACGAACCACAGAGTCACAGATAAACACCGAGAAAAAACAGAATCGAGAGTGAAAGCTCAAAGTAGCTTTCTATCCACTCTGCGTTTTTCCATTTTGGTTCTTTTCTCTGTTTTCTCTGTGCCCTCTGGGACTCTGTGGTTAGTTTTTCTTTCTCACGAGCCACAACCGTTGGCCAATATGCCGAGGGAAAGCAACTCCTCGCTGTGACCATTCAATTCGTGGCAGGCCTCCTGCACTTCGGAAGTGTACGCTTGAGGATTGGTCAGCACGGTCAGCTCGCGTCGGGCCATGCGATCATTGCCGGCAGGGACCAGAGCCGATTGGCTCCCTTGCAACAGTGCTGATACGGTGGGACCAGCGTCCCGCCGGTCAGAGCGAGCTGGCTGAACCGTTTGCGGTTTGTCCTCCGCTTGATAACGGACCAACATGCCCTCGTAGTTCCGCAATACGACGGCGTCATCGTTGGCGGAGATGAGATAGTTGGGCATGACCGGAATTTTGCCACCGCCGTGCGGGCTATCGACGACATAGGTTGGGATGCCCAGGCCGGATAGATGGCCCCGCAGCCCTTCCATGATCTCCATACCCTTCCACACCGAGGTACGGAAGTGCCCCGCTCCGATAACCGGATCGCAATGGAAGATGTAGTACGGACGCACCTTGATGCGCAACAGCGCCCGCATTAGCCGACGCATGGTTTCCAGAGAATCGTTGACCCCCTTAAGGAGAACAGTGTGATTGTTGACCGGCATGCCAGCTCTGAGCAGGGCCTGGCAGACCTGGGCTGCCTCCGGGGTAATCTCGCGCGGGTGGTTGAAGTGCGTCTGAATCCACACCTTGCCGGCTGAGGCCAGCAGATCGATCAGGTTGCGGTCGAACAGTTTTTGCGGCAGCGTCACCGGCACCCGCGTACCGATGCGGATGACATCGACGTGCGGGATGGCCGCCAAGTTGTCGAGGAAGTAACGCAGTTTGGCTACCGGCAGCGTCAACGGATCGCCGCCGGACACAATGACATCGCGGATCTCGGCATGATCGCGGATGTACTCGATCATGCGTTCGTCGTTACGGCTGATGGCATCCCAGCCGCCGCGCACCATGGTGGCCCGCTTGCGTGTGCAGAAACGGCAGTACATGGTGCAGACATGGGTTGTTACCAGCAGGACGCGGTCGGGATAACGGTGCGTTAGTCCCGGCACCGGCGAATCCTTGTCCTCCTCCAACGGATCTTCCAACTCATAACCGGATGGGTTGAGCTGCTCCAGCGGCGAGGGCACCGCTTGGCGGCGAATCGGATCGTTGGGGTCGCTGGGGTCGATCAGGGAAAAGTAGTAAGGGGGGATGGCCGTCTTGTACTCGGCTTCAAGTGAGCCAATGGCTTCCAACTCTGCCGGTGTGAACGGCAAAAGTCCGCGCAACTGCCGGACGGAGCGGATAGCGTTTTGTGACTGCCATCGCCAATCGTCCCAGAGGTGATCGGGGACATGACGCCAGAGCGGATGACGTCGGGATTTACCGGGAGGTTCTTCATCGTCGTAACCGCCGCTAGCGGGACCGGCGTCGTGCCGGTCGTGCAGCGGACGCGGATGAAACCCGGTACGCTCTTCGGATTCACTCATACTTCCAGGATGCCTCCAAAAGACTCAGATGCCTCGCGTGCTCCCGGGTAAACACTGAATGCTCGGATGTTCCCAACCGGGCCAAGGGAAAGACCATCCGAGGACTTCAGCTGTCCCTGGCACTTCACATCACACGCGGATGCTAACGCGAAGCGCACAAAATGCAAGTCCTACCGAGACAAAAATAGTCTCGCACGTCGATTTTTTTTCGATATTCTTGCCATAACTCTCACTCTTTGCCGTCTTGAAGGCTTCATCTCGGTTTCCGTGCCCGCTCCCAGTAGACCATTGAGGCTGCTCTGGCAGGCACTCTGGGTTGTTTGCAGCTGCATCCATGCATTGGTTAATCTGAGCAAGTGTAGATGTAACTGCTCTTTCAGCCAAGGCGATCTCCCTAAAAAAATCATCGCTGTCGGAAAATTATTGATCTCATCGACTATCGCCGCCAAAGAGTTGAGAGAGGACACATAGTCGATGAGACATTTTTTCCTTCCTCTCGCTCTCCAGCAGAGGACTTGAGAACGAGAGGAAAGATACGCCTTCGCTTACGCTTCTGGCTCGGGTACACTGGCCGCATGAGATCTCCGTCTTCTTTCCCATCATCGGGTTTGGTGCGTGCCTTGGGTCCATTGACGGCGACCGCCGTGGTGGTCGGCACCGTGATCGGCTCGGGCGTTTTCAAAAAGCCGCAGGCCATCGCCGAACATGTGCCGAATTTCGGCCTGGTTGTCCTGTTGTGGGCGCTGGGCGGCGTACTGGTTCTGTTGGGTGCCTTGGCTTACGCCGAAGTGACAGTGCTGCTGCCGCGTGCCGGCGGCAACTACGTGTTCCTGCGCGAGGCGTATGGCCGACTGGCCAGCTTTCTATGGGGTTGGGTGGATTTCTGTATCATCCGCTCGGCCTCGCTGGCTGCCCTGGCCACCATCTTCACCGAATCGCTGCACGACATTCTTCGCAACGAGGCCTTTCAGCGAGCGGTCGGTCTGGCGTCCGGCACTCACCTCGGTTTTTGGCCACAGCGGTTGCTCACCGTAGCGGTGCTGGCCGGACTTGCCTGGGTCAACATTCGCGGCGTGCGCTGGGGTGGCCTGGTACAGCTCTTCATCACCATCCTCAAAGTCGGCTCGCTGGCCGCCATCGCTCTATTGCCGTTCCTGGTGTTCACCGATTGGTTGTCCGCGTCGGCCGGCGGGACGCCGGTCCCACCGACAGTGGATTTGGGCAACCTGCGTCCACTTTGGCCGGAGGATTGGAGCCAGGTATCCTGGGGAGGTCTCGGCTCCGCTTTTTTGGGCGTACTGTGGTCCTTCCACGGTTGGCAAAACCTTGCTCCTGTCGCCGAAGAAGTGCGCCGGCCCCAGCGCAACATCCCATTGGCCCTGCTCGGCGGCGTCGCCATTATCATTATGCTCTACCTGGGCGCGAACCTGGCTTACTATCTGGTCATCCCAGGCCATCAGATGGCCCAGCTGAAACAAACAACGGTGGCGACGGAATTCAGTCTGCGTTTACTGGGACCATTGGGGGCCGCGGCCGCATCAGCGGCGGTGATGGGATCGGTCTTTGGTGCGCTCAACGGCAACCTGCTGGTCGGCCCGCGTCTCTTGTATGCAATGGGTGAGGACGGCCTGGCGCCCCGCGCTCTGGGGGATATCCATGCCCGCTATCGCACGCCAGCGCTGGCCATCGCTGTCTTGGCCGCCTGGTCGTCGCTTCAGGTCGTGATTGTGGCCTTGTTGACCTGGCTAGGCTGGCTGGAAGAGAGCAAATCGCATTTCGACCGCTTAACCGACTTCGCCATGTTTGGGGCGGTCCTCTTTGAGACGCTGGCAGTGGTATCGATCTTTATTTTCCGCCGTCGAGGGAACCGACATCTCGGCGATCATGCGGAGGCCGAACGGCTGTATCGTTGTCCGGGCTATCCGCTGGTGCCGGCCCTGTACGTGATTGTGCCAGCGTTCCTTGTGGTCAATATGTTTCTGCGTGAAGAAACTTTCGTGGAGGCGCTGGCCGGAGTCGGCTTCATCGTCCTCGGTGCAGCGGTGTACGGCCTCTTGGGTCTGGGGCGCCGTAGCGGCCAGGTGTGTCTTCCGAAGTAGGTAAACGGCCAGCGTCAGCCAGCTGTTTGCCTACTTCGGAAGACACATCCCAGAGGCACAAGCGGACTTGACCTGCTCCGCCGAAAATGAATAATCCATCTATCCGAGACGGCCCCGCGTTTGGGGGCGGACCGAAAGGAACGGTCTTCATGCCTGGTTCAATCAATGGCAATGGCATCGCTGAGGTGTTGCGGCGGCCAATACCCGTTTCCAGCCAAGAGCGCTTGACGCTTTTGCATCAGCTGCTTGGTGAGCCGGCCTGCCGCCAGCTAGGCATTTATCCCATTCCTGACGGCTTTAAGCTGTCTGTGGTCATCCCCGTCTACAACGAAGAGCGCTGGATCGGCGAAGTGGTACGGCGCGTGCAAGCGGTCCCTATTCCTAAAGAGATCGTCATTGTCGATGATTGCAGCACGGATAACACGCGCAATCTCCTCAAGCAGCTCGAAAACAGTGAAGTCCGTGTTTTCTATCAACCCTGCAACCAGGGCAAAGGTGCGGCCTTGCGACGTGGCTTCCAAGAAGCGACCGGCGATGTCGTTCTCGTGCAGGATGCCGACCTGGAATACGATCCGGCCGAATATCCGCGATTGTTGCAGCCCATCTTGGAGGACCGTGCTGACGTGGTCTATGGCTCGCGTTTCATTGGCGAGACGCACCGCGTGCTCTATTTCTGGCACTACGTCGCCAACAAATTGCTGACGATGTTATCGAACATGTTCACCAACCTGAACCTGACCGATATGGAGACGTGCTACAAGGTGTTCCGCCGTGAGGTTCTGCAAGGGATCACTCTGAAATCGGATCGTTTCGGTTTCGAGCCAGAGATCACGGCCAAGATTGCCCGCAAGCGTCCCGGCCAACCGGCCTGGCGCATCTACGAAATCCCCATCAGTTACTCCGGCCGCACTTACGAGGAAGGCAAAAAAATCGGCCTCAAGGACGCTTTCAATGCGTTGTACTGTATCTTGCGCTATCGTTTCTTCGATTGAAACACCTTAACTGGCTGTAGTCTTTGCCGCTGAGGATCGAACATCGCCACGGCGGCCAGCCGACCCGCCGCATCCACAACCGCCACTTCTTGAGGAGCGAGGGGCGAGGAGCGCAAGGCGAGGGAAGAAAGTCCTTCTTGCTCCTCGCCTCTCGGAACGGCGACCGTTTGTCCTTGCCCCAGACGTTTCCGTTCGTCTTCTGGCAGCACCACGCGCGGCAGCTCCACAACGGCCATTTCCATCGGCAGCAAATGTGTGTGGGCTGTCTCCGCATCGGCATCCAGCGCCAACGCGCCTTCGACAGTGAACGGCCCGATGCGCGTGCGCCGCAAGGTCTGGACGAGAGCGCCGCAGCCCAGGCGCTCGCCGAGGTCACGGGCCAGGGAACGGATGTAGGTACCTTTACCGCAGCACACTTCCAGATCCAATTGAGGATAGGAATATCCCAATATATTGATAGCATAGATCTGCACAGGACGCGGAGAAAGCGAGACTTCCTCACCGCGGCGGGCGCGCTTGTAGGCGCGTTGCCCGGCAACCTTGGCCGCCGAATACACCGGTGGGATTTGCTCAATTCTGCCGATAAATGCCGTCACGCACTCCGCCACTGCAGCCGCATCAGCAGCCACGGCTCCGGACACCGGCGTGATAATGCCGTCGGCATCATTGCTGTCGCTGTGAACGCCGAGCCGGAGCCGGGTACGATAAACCTTGTCCATGCGCTGGACGTATTCGATCAGACGCGTAGCCTCGCCCAGACAGAGAACGAGTACACCGGTGGCCAGCGGATCCAGTGTGCCGGCATGACCGATGCGCGTCCGCTTCGGAAACCAGCGCTGTACGCGATCGACTACAGCGCGCGAAGTCAGGCCAGCGGGCTTGTCCAGGACAAGTAAACCATTGATATCAGAGACCATCCTTCGCATCTTCACAACCTTATGAGCTTACAAACGACTTGGGAAGATACCGACCGTTCGCGGGTGCCTCTCTGGATATTGGCGAGCGGGGTTGTGTCGGTCCCCTGAATAGTTTTTTCCACTCCCTCCCCCCTGGAGGGGGAGGGAAAAGCCCGCTGCCCCTCCCCCTTATGGGGGAGGGAAAAGACTGCTCGCACGTAAGCCCTCCTCCACGCCCCAATCGAGAGGGACACCCGCCGTTCGCCTACTTCTTGACGCGCAGGCCGGAAAAACGGTATTGTCAGACTGGAGAATTCACGAACCCCAACCCAGGAAGGGCCATGATTTCGATGCTTGTGACCGGAGGTTGCGGCTTCATCGGCAGCAACTTCGTCCACTACGTACTGGAACACGAACCCGATATTCATGTTATCAACCTTGACGCCTTGACCTACGCCGGCAATCTGGCGAACCTGGCGGATGTGGCCAACCATCCACGCTATCGTTTCGTACATGGTGATATCACCGACCGCGACATCGTGCGGACCGCCATGCAGGGGGTCCACAGCGTCATCCATTTTGCCGCCGAGAGCCACGTTGATCGCAGCATTCTCGACTCCGGTCCATTTATCCGCACCAACGTTCTGGGAACGCAAGTGCTGCTCGACGCGGCCCGCGCTGCGGGCGTTGAACGCTTCGTTCATGTCAGCACGGATGAAGTGTATGGAAGTTTAGGACCAAGCGGGTATTTTACCGAAGAGACGCCGCTCGCTCCCAACAGCCCCTATGCGGCCAGCAAGGCCGCTTCAGATTTGCTCGTGCGCAGCTATGTTCATACCTTCCACTTTCCTGCCCTTATCACGCGCTGTTCTAACAACTACGGTCCCTATCAGTTCCCGGAAAAGCTGATTCCACTGTTCATCAGTAATCTGCTCCGTAATGAGCCGGTGCCGGTCTACGGTGATGGCCAAAATGTCCGCGATTGGATTCACGTTCGTGATCACTGTGCCGGCATTCTCACTGTGTGGAAGCGCGGCCGGGTCGGTGAGATTTACAACCTGGGCGGCCGTTCCGAACGTACCAACTTGCAGCTGACCCATGCCTTGCTCGAGGCTTTGGGTAAACCGAAATCGCTGATTCGCTACGTGCCGGATCGCCCCGGCCACGATCGCCGTTATGCCATCGATTGCAGCAAAAGCGAGCGCGAGCTGGGCTGGCACCCGGCCATCGCTTTCGAGGATGGTCTGCGACAAACTATCGATTGGTACAAGAGCCATGCCGACTGGATCGCCGCCATTCGCACGGGCGAATATCTCCAATATTACCAGCGGCAGTACGGATCCTTGGTTCACGATGCCTCCTAGAAGCCTCCGAGAATAGCCATGCGTATCCTGGTAACGGGCGTGATGGGCTTTGCAGGAAGCCACTTGGCCGAGGCGCTGCTGGCGCAGGGGGGCCATTGTGTCATCGGCGTGGCGCGGCGGAGGACATGGCCCGACGCTTGCCGCCATCTGGCAGCACATGTGGAGTTATATGAATGCGATCTCTGTGATGGCGAAACCCTGGAACAGATTTTGCGCGCCGTGCAGCCAGAGCGCATTTATCATCTGGCCGGCTATCCCCATGTCGGCCGCTCGTTCCAGGAGGCAGAAGCAGCCTGGCAGGGCAATCTGACAGCGACGCATCGTCTCTATGACGCCGTGGTACGCTGGGGCGGCCGGCCGCGCATCCTGTTTGTCGGCAGTGGCCTGGTCTACGGCGACAGCGTCAGCGGGACGGACGGTTGCACGGAAAACGATCTGCTGCGGCCCGAGAGTCCTTACGCCGCCAGTAAAGCAGCCGCCGACCTGGTGAGTTACCAATATACGCGCCATCCCGGTTTGGACATTGTTCGTGTACGGCCGTTCAACCACATTGGCCCGCGTCAAGCGCCGCAGTTTGCCGTACCCAATTTCGCGCGCCAGTTGGCGGCCATTGAACGCGGCCGGCAGCCGCCGCTCCTTCAGACTGGCAATTTGCAATCCTGCCGCGACCTCACCGATGTCCGCGACGTCGTTGCCGCTTATATGCTAGTAATGGAACAGGGCCCCAGCGGCGAGGTATATAACGTCGGCTCCGGCCAGAGTTATGCCATGCAAACCGTGCTGGAGCGGTTGATCGCCTTGTCAGGTATCGCCGTCGAGGTGCGGCAAACGGCCAATCTCCTGCGGGCGGCGGACACAGCCCATGTCCGGGCCAACACCGACAAGCTGCGGCACGAGACGGGATGGCAGCCGCGCTTCCACCTCGATCGAACCTTGGCCGACATCCTGGCCTACTGGCGCGAGCAACCGTGAAATGAGCATTGATAGGTAAGAATCCTTATGAAGATCGCTGTAATTGGTACAGGTTATGTCGGCCTGGTGACGGGAACCTGTTTTGCGGAAAGCGGCAACGAGGTGACCTGCATCGATAAAGATGTGCGCAAAGTCGAGATGCTCAAACAGGGCCAATTGCCGATCTACGAACCGGGCCTTCTGGAACTGGTGCAGCGCAACCGCCGCGAGGGCCGGTTGTATTTCACGACTGATCTGGCCGCGGGTGTGGGACCGGCTCAGCTCGTTTTCATCGCTGTGGGCACGCCGCAGTCAGCGGATGGCTCCGCTGATCTGTCTACCGTCTGGGACGTCGCCGATGCCCTGGCCGCGGTCATCACTGGGCCGAAAATCGTGGTCATCAAGAGCACGGTCCCGGTCGGCACCAATCGCGCCGTCGCCGAGCGCTTGGCGGCTCGCAACAAGCACGCCATCGACGTGGCCAGCAATCCAGAATTTCTCAAGGAAGGAGCTGCCATCGACGACTGCATGAAGCCCGATCGCGTCGTCGTTGGTGTGCGCCGTCCCGAGGTAGCCGAGGTCTTGCACGAATTGTATGCGCCGTTTCTGCGCACGGAACGGCCGTTCCTCGTCATGTCGCCCGAAAGCGCCGAGATGACCAAGTATGTCGCCAACGCCATGCTGGCCACCAAGATCAGCTTCATCAACGAAATGGCCAACCTGTGCGAGCGTCTGGAGGCCGATATCAATGACGTGCGCCGCGGCATCGGCCACGATGGCCGCATCGGCTTTCAGTTTCTCTTCCCCGGCGCCGGTTACGGTGGGAGTTGCTTCCCGAAAGACATTCGCGCTCTTTTAAGTATGTCCAAGAAACTGGGGGTCCCCGCGCACGTCCTGGAGGCCGTCGATCACGTCAACGAAGCGCAAAAGCAAGTGCTGGTTCGCAAGGTACGCGAACATTACGGCGATGCCTTGAAGACCAAGACGCTGGCCGTTTGGGGCCTGGCCTTCAAACCGCGCACCGACGACATCCGCGAAGCGCCGTCGCTGGTGTTTCTCGATGCCATGTTACAATCCGGTGTGCGCCTACGCGTCCATGATCCGGAAGCCATGACCAATGTCAAGGCCGTTTACGGCGATAAGCTGGTTTACTGCGATCGGCCCTACGGCGCCCTGGAGGGAGCGCACGGCCTGGTGATCGTCACGGAATGGCAGGAGTTTCGCCATCCTGATTTCGAGGTGATGCGGCGTCTCCTGGCCGAGCGTGTCATCTTCGATGGCCGCAACCTCTATGACCCCAAGACGCTCGCGGGGTTCGGCTTCACCTACTACTCGATCGGACGCAAAACGGTGTAGTCGTAGGGCACAGTGGCAACGTGCCCTACGGCTTTTTGGGAAAAAAGAACGTCTCCGCCGTCCGCCGCAACAGCCAGTCTCGATCCGCTGCACTGAGGAAATCCAGACGCTTGCTCACTAGCTCGATGCTGTCGGCATATTTGTGTTCGACCACCTGAAACGGACAATCGCTCTCCCACATGCAGCGTTCGACGCCGAATGCCTGGATTACTCTGCGGATAAGCGGTGCCAGGTCGTCGTAAGGTGGTTTCTTCTTGCCCAGCCCGTAGAAGGCACCGATTTTGACCATGACTTTCTTGTACTGGGCCATGTTACACAGTGCCGTCACGTCGGCATCGCGGATCGTCCCATCCGCGCCGATGCGGGCCAGGTGATCGATAAGGACCGGCGTACTCGGATGTTTGCGGCACATGCGTTCCAGATCCGGCAGAGCGTCCGGATTGATGAGGCAGCTGATGGCCTGGTTGTTCTTGGCAGCGGCGGCAAACATCTTATCGTAGCCGGCCGCGCGCAGCCAATTCTTACCCTTGCCCTGGTTCGGCTTGACGCCACGCTCCAGACCCGGATAGATGCGGAAAGCCCGTACTTTTCTTTTGGCCAGCTCGCCCATGAGACGATCCGGTGCCTCGGCATTGGGATCGATAACAGCTGTGCCGCAAAAGACATCCTTGTATCCAGCGATCATGTCCAACATATAGCTATTATCGTATCCGTAATAGCTCATCTGGATGAGATTGATGCGATCCACGCCGGCCGGTCTGGTGTGCCGGAAGAGATCCTCCGGCGTGAAGCGCTTGGGCTTCATCTCCTCGACCCGGTAGTCTCGTGCCAGCGGATAATGAGCTGTGTCGTCGGTCCAGACATGGACGTGTGCGTCGATGTAGTTCATGAAGCGATCTCCCGGAAGAAGGAAAAGGCAGTTCGACGATGGAGATGATTGTCAGCAACGCCGAGAATAGAGGCAAGGGAGGAACGGAGCGAAAGATTTTCTCGCTGGCGAGAAAATTTCACCACACAACTGCTACGCGAACAGTCTTTGCACTCTGCTTACAATGAAGATAGAATTAGTGCCCGTGAATTTGTCATCATACCAGCAAGCGAGAACAACTATGAGAATACCTGCTCCTGTTTGGCGAGGGCCGGCAGCCGTGCTCCTTGCTGTCGTCTTGGCCACCGACACGGTTCAGGCGCAAGCCCCCAGCGCCCCTGACACTCCCGGCGCCCCTGAGGCCACCGTACTGCGCAACCTGTCATGGTCGCAAACCCCTCCCGTCCCCGGTGCCCCTGGTCTCCCGGGTAGCACGGGGTATCCCTACTGGGGTACGGCGCCGCAGAGCTTTGCTCCTTCGCGAGTCACCGTTCCGGTGCCGGGGCCGTCTCCCTTCATCATCTCGAACGCTGCCAGGTCGGCGCCACCTCAAACCAGTGTGGGGGTTGGAGCTGGCGGTGGATTTATACTGCCGTTCATGACAGTGAGAGACGTGACTCTCGACAATAGGGCCCATATTTGGCTTCGTGTCCCCAAAGGCGCTGAGATCTGGGTCAACGGCATCAAGACCAAGCAAACCGGCGAATCGCGCTACTTCTTCTCGCCACCGTTGACGCCAGGCGAAAAGTACAGCTACCAGATGCGCCTCCGTTGGATGAAGGACGGCAAACCCGTGGAAGAAACGCAACGCATCCTCATTCAGGCCGGCCAAACAATCCGCCGCGATTTCACCACATCGCGTTGATCTATGGTTTCGCCAGACAATAATCGGTCCAGACGTGAACGTGTGCGTCGAGTAAACCTATGCGTATCTCTGTAGAATCGCATCTTCCACCAGCCCGGCACGTTAGCGAGGGCCGCTGTATTGGGGACGGTCATAAGCGGTCTGGCATGGATTAACAGATACCTCAGCCTGCGACTTCTCAGGACGACAGGCACTAATGGAGAGAGATAAAGTATTATAAAGTATTATATAACATCAAGCTCCTTAGCGGTGTTTCGACCACCGTGTCACCACTTCGTTAGCGATGGTAGCCAGCAGCAAAGCGCCGCCGATGACGGTGTATTCCAGATCGCTGCCGATATCGGCGTTGTACGTGCAAATCTGTTGCAACAGAGGTAGCACCGCTGCGCCGAGGACGATGCCGGGGATAGTGCCTTCGCCGCCGCGCAAGTTGCATCCGCCCAGCACGGCCCCGGTGATGGCGTATAGCTCCAGCAAGGAGCCGGCGCTGCTGGGCGTGGCATTGCGATACATCAGAAAAAACAACAAGCCGCCCAGGCCGGCCAGCGTCGAACAGATCACGTAGGCTGCGATCTTGTGCCGATCCGTAGCGATGCCGGCGTAACGTGCCGCCTGTTCGTTATTGCCGATGGCGTACCAGTAGCGGCCATAGACACTGCCGTGCAAGAGCACTGCCAAGAGAAGCGCCACCAGGGCCATCCAAAGTAAGATGTGAGGAAAACCCAGCAGCCGATCGCTGACCAGTAAGGCGCGCAAGGCGGCGGTGTGCGGATCGGAAGGCAGCGCCAAAGCGCCAGGACTCAACCAACGCGCCAGACCACGATACATGAACAGGCCGCACAGCGTCACCAGAAACGGCTGCAGATGCAGGCGCGTGATAAGTAAGCCGTGAAACAGCCCAATCTGCGAAGCGAAGGCCAGCAACATCAGCATGGCCACCCACGGCGGCACGCGCTGTCCTGGTAGATAGAGGTGACAAGCCCAGGTCAGTGCTGCACCGGGAAGGAGCGAAAGCAGGACGGCGATGCGGCGCGAAATTCCTATCGCAGGAAGCAGCGCGGAACCGAGCAGCACGCCGTCCAGTCCCAGGCAGAGCGCCAATGGCACCGTCTGCCGTGCCGACAGTGGGCCGCTCAGGAGCAGTCCGAAATAAACCGCCACCAGACCCAGCAGAGAGCCAATCGATAGATCGATGCCGCCCGCAACGATCAACACGCCGACACCCAAGGTCGGGATGCCGTAATAGCCCAGTCGTTCTGCCAGGGTTTGATGATTGTGCAGCGAGCGCGCGGGAGGAAACGATCCCATCAGGACAGCATAAACGATCAGCACCATCAGCAACACACCCAGCAATCGTGTCATCTCTGCTATCTCCTCTCATTCCAAGGCGTGAGGAGGGAGGAGTTCTCTGTTCTCCTCACGCCTCCCTTTCTTCTGAGCCGCCGGTGGCCAGGTGCATGATGGCCTGTTCGCTCAGGGCAGCGCGCGGCAGTTCGCCGGCCAGGCGTCCTTCGTGCAGCACCAACACGCGATCACTCATGCCCAGCACTTCTTCCAGGTCGCTGGAAATCATAACAATGGCAATGCCGGCGGCGGCCCATTCATCCATCAGCGCGTAAATCTCGCTCTTGGCGCCGACATCGACGCCGCGTGTCGGTTCATCGAGGATGAGGACGCGCGGCTGGCGCACCAGCCATTTGCCGAGTACGATTTTCTGCTGGGTGCCACCCGACAGCAGACCAACCGGCTGACTCAGGCGCGGCGTCCGCACGCGCAGCCGCTGGCATAGCTGTTGCGCCATTTCGCTCTCACGGCGGGGCAAGACCAGGCCGAGCCGGCTGTTGCGATCGAGGTTCGGCAGTCCGAGATTATGCTGGACGCTTTCTTCGAGGACCAGGCCATGTTGCCGACGGTCTTCCGGGGTCAAAAGCAGCCCGGCGGCGATGGCATCGCCGGGCGAACGAATCGACACGGGCCGACCATCCAGGCGCACTTCACCGCAGACGAGCGGCCGCAATCCGAACAGGGCCTCGGCCAATTCCGTGCGGCCGGCGCCGACCAGGCCAGCCATGCCGACGATCTCGCCGCCACGCACAGCGAAGGAAATCGGAGTTTGCGGACCTCCCTGATAGCATAAATCGCGGACTTCGAGCCGGATGGGATGCTCCTCCGGACGAATGGAGGCTGCTCCCGTCTCAGCCACAATGCCGGTGACATCCGCGACCGGTGGGACGCTGCTCCCACCGGCGGCGTGACCGCGGCGGAAAAACTGCTTCAAGTCGCGGCCAACCATCAGCTCGACCATGCGGCGGTGCGAAATTTCCTCGCGTGCCAATTCGCCGGAATTGCGACCGTCGCGCAGGGCAACGACGCGATCGGCGACGGCTTGCACTTCCATAAGCCGGTGCGAGATGTAGACGACGGCCACGCCTGAAAGCCTTAACTCAGCGATGACCTCGAACAGCCGCTCTGTCTCGCGCTGGGTCAGGCTGGAGGTGGGTTCATCCATGATGAGGATACGGGCCTTCCGCGCTAAAGCACGAGCGATCTCGACCATTTGCCGTTGCCCGGGCGGCAGTTCGCCAACCAGCCGATGCGGCGCCACCTCCAGACCGACACGCTCCAACAAGCGGCGAGCGCGATCGTTCATGCTGCGGCGCTCGAGCCAGCCCAGCAAGCCGCCGCGGATTTCCTCATTGCCGAGAAACAGATTGGCGGCTACCGAGAGATTGTCGGCCAGATTCAATTCCTGGTGGATCAGAACAATGCCGCGCGCCATGGCCTCAGCAACACTGGAAAAACGCACGGGTTCATTGTCGAGGAGCATCTCGCCGGCATCGGGCGCGTGGATGCCGGCCAAGATCTTCATGAGCGTCGATTTGCCGGCGCCATTCTCGCCAATTATGGCTAGCACTTCGCCGGCCGAGACGGACAACGACACACCGTCCAGCGCCTGCACGCCGGGGAACGCTTTGCGGATACCACGCGCTTGCAACATTGGAGCCACTATCCAAAGGAACCGTCAAGAGGTCCAAAGAGGCCACGAAAAGAACGAGGAAAAAGAAACTCCATACTACTCGTTTTATCGTTGTTTTATTTTTTTCTCTTTTGTTTTCTCTTCTTGTTCTTTTCGTGGCATCTCTGGGCATTTGGCGGTTTATTGGGTTAACAATTCGCGTATCTCCTTCTGAAACACAGCGGCGGAGATGCGATCCTTGCCGCCATCCTTGGTGATGACACGATGAGGAAAGTACAAGATACCATCGTTGGGCAGCACAGAGCGGTCGCCTTTGACCAACGCAGCCATGAGACGCACGGCATGATAGCCGAACGCAAACGGATTTTGCACCACCGTGCCGTAAATGTGGCCGTCGAGGATGCCTTGTACTGTGGCTTCGTTTTCGTCGAAGCCAACGATCTTGACCTGACCAAGTTTGTCCTTGTCCCGGACGGCCGAGAGAATGGCCGGCGGATTGTAGGCCCACAGACCAACGAAGCACAAATTCTTTTCACCGGCCAGGTCGGTCAAGGCATCGCTGGCGTTTTCGGTGGCTTTTTGACTGCCGATGGGTTGATCGGTGTAGGTGCGATAAAGACGATATTTTCCGTACATTTGTCCATCAGGTCCGTAATCGAGGTCGTTGATGTCTTTCGGCTCCGGCTTACCGGCCAACTCATCGAGCATGCCCTGACGGCGCTGGCGCGCGTTAAGCGGCTCGGTCTGGCCGACAAAGACGGCCAGTACCCCGCCGTCCGGCAGTGCTTCCTTGATCAGCTGGCCGACGGCGCGGCCGGCCTTGTAATTGTTCGTGCCGAGGTAGCAGACCCGGCCGCAATCGGGAGCGTCGTTGTCTTGCGTGAGAAGCGGAACTTTGGCTGCCACTTCCTTCAAATGGGCGCTCTGTCCTTGAGGATTGATGACACTAACGGCAATCGCCTTGATATCTTGATTGACCAGGTCATCGAGAATCATGGTCTGGTTGGCGGCGTCGCCATCGGCAGGCTTGCGGAAGACGACTTCGACGCCGAACTCTTTCTCGGCCTTGGCGCAGCCTTTTTCCGCAAAGGTCCAGAAGGTTTCCGGATTGTTGGTTACAAAGGCGACGCGCATGCGCGGCTGGCCTTGCTGACAACCGACTGTCACTGCCAGCAGCAGACCAGCTGCCAACCTGCGGAGAGAGGGAAGGGATTTCATGGTGCAGCTCTTTATCCGTGAGGACGATTGCAAGGAAGCTCACGGAGAAAGATACAGCCAGTCCGCAGCACCAGCAAGGGCATCCCTGGTCGGCAGTCCCCATGAGAATATGGCCCTTTTCCCTCAAAAGACGCGTTGGGCCTGGCGATAACGGAGCTGGAACAAGGCTGCAGCCCATGAAGACCTCCTTTCAAAGGCCCAATCATGGAGACATTTCTGTTGGTGAGAAGAGGGAAGACATTTCTACGGGGGGTTGACGGGGCCTGATGCAATTTTTTCCCCATGAGGAACGCGAGTTTTTTTTACTGGCGTATTCTGCCGCAACAACCGATACCTTTAGAAATAGGCAGACCAAAGGGATTCGGCACCTTTATCGAGCAGGGATGCGCACCATGACGACCCCAAGAAAGGGCCGCCACGAACGATACCTTGTCGCTCGGTACCGGTGGGTGCCTGTCGCGCTGTTGGTGTTGATTAGCGGTTGTCAGATTCCGCCTGCTCAGCCATCGGGATGTACGCCAGCAACAGCGAATGCCCCCCGTCATCGCGTTCTCATGCGGCAGCTCCTGTGCGATACCGGCGCAGAGATTGCTCATCATCCATTGCGCGCCGGGCGCATGATGCTCGCCGGTGAGGCAGCGTGGCTCTGCTCCGCGGGACGGGGCATCTTCGGCAAACGCCTCGGCATGTGCTTGCATGGAACGCCGCCGCCGTTGTGTCCGTGCGCGGATGGACTGGATCCCGCGCTGATCGAGACGGGATTGCAGCCGATGGCGGTGCAGTTGTACCGCGATGGCGGAGCAGCCCTGGCTGTGCTGGAGCAACTGATTGATTCGGCCCAATGCCGCATCGACGTGCTCATGTACATCTGGGAGGACGATGCGGTGGGCAGGAGCATCGCCGAGCGTCTGGCTGCGGCGGCCGCGGCCGGGCGACGCGTCCGCGTTCTCGTCGACGGCGGCGCCAATCTCATCTTCGCTCCCTCGCCGGCCACGGATCCTCTCCCCGACTCACTGCCCTCCATCCCCTCACGGCAAGAAAAGCCCAAGACAGCTGGCGAAGTCAATGGCGTGGTCTGCTGGCTGGCCCAGCAGCCCGGCGTTGAGCTGATTCGCATCCGCAATCCCTGCGCGCACTTTGACCATCGTAAATTGGTGTTAATCGACGGCCAGGCTGCCTGGGCCGGCGGGCGAAATTTCACGCAACCTGGTTTCTTTGTGCGCCATGATCTGTCGTTGACCATGCAGGGGCCGCTTGTCGTCTCGTGGCAAACCATGTTTGAGAATTATTGGCGCGAGCAAGGCGGCAAGCCAGAATGTATTCAACCTCCGGCCAGCAAGACACCAGTCCCACCCATTGTTGCCAATGCCGCCGGGCGTCTCGTCGAGAACACGCCGACGCATCACAGTCTGCGCCAGGCGCTTTATCACGCTATCGATCATGCCCGCCATTTCGTCTACCTGGAAAATCCGTATTTGACTGACAACGGCGTCATCGTCAAGCTGGCCCGCGCCCGGCGGCGCGGCGTCGATGTCCGTATTCTCTTCACCATCCAGTCCGATACGACGTCGATCAATCACACCAACAAGGTGACGGCCAATCGTCTCTTGGCCGCCGGAGTGCGCGTCTATCTGTATCCGGGCCGCATCCATACCAAGGCGGCCCTCGTCGATGGCTGCTGGGGCTACGTCGGTAGCGGCAATTTCGATCTGCTTAGTCTCTATCGTAATTACGAGCTGGGCGTCGTCTTCGGTCCCAGTCCCATTCTCGACGAGCTTTATCAGATGCTGTTCCAGCCCGATTTCAACCCGGATTGGGAGTTGCATACACCGCTGCCGTTGACTGCTGCGGACTACGTTTACGAGATGCTCGCGGCGTTTTTCTTGTAAACCCTTCTTTCCTCGCCAATCGCAGCCCCTTACCATAGGGGCATGGGAACATTCGCGAATTCATCGGCATCGCTTCGGCCGAGCCGGGCGCGCTACGGCGTGCTCGGTTTTGCGTGCAGCCTGGCCTTACTGACCTATCTGGATCGCATCTGCATTATGCAGGCCAAGGACTCCATAAGGGCTGACTTGGGCTTGAGCGAAGAAGACATGGGACTGGTCTTCGGGGCCTTTCTGCTGGGTTATCTCCTGCTGGAGATGCCGGGCGGTTGGTTGGGTGATCGATGGGGACCGCGACGTGTCTTAACCGGCATGGTGTTATGCTGGTCGCTGTTCACCGCTTTGACCGGCTGTGTCTGGAGTTTCGGGCCAGACAGTGGACCGAACTTGCCAATCGGCGGCTACGTCCTCCCTCTGACGTTCAACGCTCTGATGGCACTGCTCTGGATTCGCTTTCTGTTCGGCCTGGGCGAGGCGGGCGCCTTCCCGAACGTGACACGCATGGTCGGCAACTGGTTCCCTCTGGCTGAACGTGCCTACGTGTTAGGTTGGATCTGGGCCTGTGCGCGCCTGGGCGGTGCCTTCGCGCCGCCCGTTCTCAGCGGACTAACTCGGATACTGGGCTGGCGACAAGCTTTCTGGATGTTTGGCATTCTCGGCATCGGCTGGGGCCTTTTCTTCTATGTCCGTTTCCGCGACCGGCCCGAAGAAGATCCGCATTGCAACGAAGGCGAGCGTGCCTTGATCGGCCCCTGTTCGTCATCCTCAGCATCCAGCGGCCACGCCTGGCCTTCCTGGCGGCTCCTGGCAGGCAGCTCGACGGTTTGGGCAGTATGCGCTGCTTCCTTTTTCATCAATCTCGCCTGGTATTTCTATGCCACCTGGCAGCCGAAGTATTGGGCGGAGGTGCACGGCATCGGCAGCGCCAACTCCGGCTGGCTCACAGGGGCACCTTTTCTCTGCGGCGCCGCTGGTAACGTGCTAGGCGGCCGATGGTCGGACCACATGTTGCACCGTGGTGGCAGCCGTCGCTGGAGTCGCGCTCTCGTGGGCATGAGCGGCTTTCTCCTGGCGGGATTGTGCATCTTGGCCACCGGATTCACCACGACCGTCTGGCAAGCGGAAACTCTCCTATGTCTGGGTTTTCTGGTCAACGATCTAACGGTGCCGATTATCTGGGCTGTCTGCACCGATGTAGGCGGACGCTATGCGGGCAGTTTGTC
>JAJPHU010000110.1 GCA_021325115.1 Planctomycetota bacterium
CTGAGGCCGCAGGAGGAGGCTGTCGTGATCCACGTCAGCAATTTGACCAAGTATTACGGTGATTATGCGGCAGTTCGCAACGTGTCCTTCGATGTGCCCAAAGGCCAGGTGGTCGGCTTCCTCGGTCCCAACGGGGCCGGCAAGTCTACTACCATGCGTATCCTCGCCGGCTATCTCACGGCCACGTCGGGCCGGGCGACTATTGCCGGACTCGATGTATTTTGGCAGCCGGTCGAGGTACGGCGGCGCATCGGCTATATGCCGGAAAACTGTCCGCTTTATCCGGAAATGCGCGTCGTCGAATATTTGCGTTTCCGCGCCGGTATCAAGGGGCTACATGGCGGCGAGGCCAAGAAGCGCGTCGAATACGTTCTCGATCGCTGTTGGGTACGGGAGGTTCGCCGGCAGCTCATTGGCACCTTGTCGAAAGGCTATCGCCAGCGTGTCGGCCTGGCAGACGTGTTGCTCAACAATCCGCCGGTGTTGATTCTCGATGAGCCGACGGCAGGACTTGATCCGGGCCAAATCCGCGAGACGCGCAAATTGATCCGCGAGCTGGGGCAGGAACACACCATCCTGCTGTCCACGCATATTCTCTCTGAAGTGGAAGTGACGTGCGATCAGGCCATTATCATCCACCGCGGCCAAGTCGTCGCCAGCGGCCGGCTCGTCGATCTGAAACCGGAAAATCAAAGCCTGGAAGAAATGTTCATTGACTTAATTGAACGCGAAGCCGTGGTTCGTGCGTAGAGAAACCAGCCCGCCATGCCCGCAGCGGCTATCCTTTGCGGGCACGGCAGGCTGGTGGAGAAAGGCATATGTTCAACAATCTCAGCCTCAACGGGCGCGAATGGCTGACGCTAACACTGCTGATCGTCCTCCTCGTCAGCGCGGCACTTGGTCTGGTGTGGATGGCAGTCGGTCTGTTTCGCGCGCGCAGCTTAATTCGCCGTGAATTCAGCGCCTATTTTCTGTCACCGATCGCCTACGTGGTGCTGGTCGTTTTTCTGTTCGTCACGGGCGATCTGTTCGCCACCACGCTGGGTCTCTTAACGGCCAAGGGGCCAGTGGGCACGGAATCGCCCATGCAGACCATGTTCGGCGATCGGCTGTTTTGGCTGGTGTTTCTGTTCATTCCGCCGCTGTTGACCATGCGACTATTCGCCGAAGAGCGCAGCAGCGGCACGTTGGAAATGCTCATGACGGCGCCCCTGCGCGATTGGCAAGTTGTGTTGTGTAAATATCTGGCTTGTCTGGCATTCTATACCGTGTTATGGCTGCCGACCTTGCTCTATCTGCCGGCCTTGCTCGGCGCTCAGGCACCGGTTTTCCATAATGCCTGGACGGCCCAGAGTATTTCGTTCGTCGCCGGGCTGGCGTGCATGCTGATCGGTCTGATGCTGTTGTTGCCGCACCTGGGTACGATGGCGCGGCTGGTATCGCTGACGCTGATCGTCCTAGGCGGTGCAGCGGCCGGCGCCGGCGGTTGGCTGCACTATCATGCTGAGGGACCGCATTTATTCGAGGTGCCCGTGTTGCTCGATCCGTATCCGGTGCTGTGGACCTATGCGGGTATGTTCCTGGCCGGGGCGATGTTTCTGGCCATCGGTCTGTTTATCAGCAGTCTGGTACGCAATCAGATGGTGGCAGCCATCCTCGCCCTGGCAGTCGGCCTGGTCTTCATCGGCAGCGGCTTTTGGCGGCCAGAGTTGGCCGGCTCAAATCTCTACAACCTTGTCTACTTTTTCAGTGTGCCGCTGCATTTTGACCGCGCCTTCACACGCGGCTTGCTGGATACGCGCCCCCTTATCCTGTACGGCAGTACGGCCCTGTTCTGCTTGTTCCTCACGGTTCGTAGTCTGGAGGCCCGACGATGGCAATGACCTCCTGGTTATTCTGGTCGCGCCTGCATTTTTTGGTCCGCCTGCTCGGCTTGACTGGCGGCTTGCTCGCCTGCGGTGCTGGCGTCTTCGCTGCTGTGCGTGGCGAGTTCCGTGCTCTCCACGCTGCCGCTGACTTGCCACAAGCCTGGGACACCGGCACGGCCCTGGTGCAAACTGCCTGGCAAGCGCCGCAACAGAACCTGGCCGTGCTCCTGTGCCTGGCCGGCGCAGCGGCAGCGCTGTTTACGCTACTCATCGAGTTGCTCGTGATTCTCGCCTTCACCGCGACGCGCCGTAGTGCCTTCGGGTTCAATGCCGTGGTGCAGGGCATCTTGGCCGCCATCGCGCTGGTGGCGATCAATCTGTGGTCGTATCATCACTTTGTCCAGGTGGACTTCACACGCGATCGGCAATTCACATTGCCGGAAGAAATTCGCAACGATCTGATCCAGCTGCATCCGGGCAGTCAAACCACCATTATTGTCTACAATCGCCACAAGGTCTTCGGCTTGATGCCGGACAAGCCGCAAGACGATTACGATTCCGCTGCCGAGCGCAAGGTCATCGAGAAAGTCCACGATCTGGTCGAACAATTCCGCACCATCGGTCCGCACATTCGAGTGGAAGTGCTCGATACCCAAGCGCGCGATTACAAATTCAAAGAACGCCTCCAAGAGGTGACAGAAACAGTGGCGAGCGGGGTTGCAGCAGCATCCCGAGTGAGCGAAGATGCCGAGATGCTGCGCAAAATGATCGAAGCCGCTCCGGAAAATAGCTTATTTTTCTGTGGCCGGGAGAACGACAAACTGCGTGTCCAACAGCTGAGTTTCAACGACTTCTATCTCCTGGACAAAACGTTGTCGCAAGACGATCACGACGGCCGCGGCAATCTCGTTTTGCTTTATCAGGGCGTCGAGCCGTTCGCCCATCGCATCCTGCGGCTGGGTGAAAAGAAGCCACGCATCGCCATCGCCACCATCCATGAAGTGCTTTCGACCGGCAGCCAGCGCGACATCGGCCTGCGCGGCCTGCGCAACGCTCTGGAGGCGCGCGGCTTCGACGTTACGGACATCATCTTGAAGAAAGAAGGCAATGGCCCCCTTGGTTTGGAACCAGCTGTCTATTCGCTTGAGGAAAGCACTCTGGAGGGTTTGAAGCGCACGCAGCGGTTCTACGAGAACGATCTGGAGAAATTGCAAAAAGCTCGCAAGGAAACGGAACAGGAACGCGCCGTCTGGGAAAAAGCAGCTGAAGACGAAAAGACGCGGGCATCGCTGTTGAAACAAATCACCGATCAGGCGGTGAAGCGGGCCCAAGACTATGCCCAGCAGGTCCAGCTAGTGGATGCGACGATTCAGCAGTATCGCCAGGCGTTGCTTAATCCGCCTTCGGATGCTGCCAAGGTGCGCTTGCAGCGGGAGTTGGCCCAATTGCAAGAAATCAGACCGCAATTAGCTGAATTGCGTGATCTGTGGCAAGACGCCATCACCGAGAGTGCGGCTCGCGATAAGCTGCTACGCCGGGTCATCCGGGAGAACGTAGAAGATCTCGATGAGGATCTTCAGCATCTCGACCAGGCCCTTTCGGATTATCGGCAGCGGCTGGCGGCGACGCGAGCCGACATCGCCAAGATGAACGAGCCGAAGCTGGAAGAGCAACGCCGCATGACCGACCTCAAGGCCAAGCTGCAACGCTTGCTGGCGGATTGTGATTTACTGATGGTGCCGCGCATGACGCTGCGTAATACGGCCAACCGCTTCAGTAACATTGCTCCGCAAGTTTATCCCCTTGATCCGGCGCAGGTGGAGGCGATCAAGGAGTTCCTCAAAGCGGGCAAACCGATCTTGGCCTGTTTCGGTCCGCTGAATTGGCCGCAGGAAATCGGCATCGACGAGCCGCGGCCGGATGGCCTGGAAGAGCTGCTCACGCAGTTGGGCGTGAAGATGCTCAAACAAACGGTGCTGTTCGATGCCGAAGAACAGGGCTTCGCCGAGAATCGCGCCGGCCTGACCATCGCCGGTGCCAGCGTCGAAATCCCGCCGTTAATTTGGGACTGGCGCGCGCGCGACAGTCTGCCGCCGGGGAGCATGGACATTTCTCGTCCCCCCAATCGCATCCGTGCGGCCCTTCGCCTGATGGCGCGCGGCCTGGGCAAGGAAGAAGCGCTGGACATTCGCATCCGTGATCCGCGTCCGGTCTACTATGTGCCGCCTGAACCACCCAGCCTGCGTCCTCTGGCCGTCGCCTCCCTGGCCGCGCCGGCGCAGCCCAACTGGACGGCGCTGATGCTGTCTTTGAGTGCACTCCAGCGAGCGCTGGATACCGCTGCCGAGCAACTGCCTATGGACCCGGTTTTCCTTATGACCAGTCCGCAAAGCTGGAATGAGGATCAGCCTTTCCCCACCGATGGCCGTATTCCCCAATTCGAGCAGCCGCAGCGCGATCAGGACAAGCGCAAGCAGCTAAAGCCGGCCGTCACAGGACTGGAGACGCGTCGTCGGGGACCGTTTCCCATTGGGGTGGCCGTGGAAACGACGTTGCCGCCCGACTGGTATGCCAGCGCAGCGGACAAACCGGCGCGAGTTCGCTTGGCAGTCATCGGCCAAGGCGGTTTCTTCACCGGCAAGGAACTGCCGGCGGCGCAAGAAAAATTGTTTGTCCAGACCATCAACTGGCTACTGGGCCGCGACGATCGTTTGCCGCGCGACGAACATCTGTGGAGCTATCCGCGCGTCAACGAGGCCATCCCTCCTGATTCGCCGACGGAATACTTGTGGTTGTGGGGCGCTCGCCTGGGTTTGCCTGTGTTATTTCTTTATCTTGGGTTTGTCGTCGTGCTGTTCCGGCGCTTGCGATAAAATGCGGTTTCTGAACGGGCGAGCAGGGCGTGTCAACGCCCCGACGGCCTCTATTGGGGCATTCCCCTGCCCCGCTTGCCAAATGGGAAATCGCTTTTCAGAGGAGATCGCCACATGAATCTCAAGACGACTTTCATGCTGCTGGTGCTGGCCGGCGCTGGCGTATTGTTATGGTGGTATGGCAATCCGCCCTTGCCGCCTGCTTTGGATCTCGCTCCGCGCCCGGCTGCTGTCCAGGAGAAAGGCACACGCGACTTTCTGGAGGCGCTGCATCCGGACAAGATCCAACGCCTTGAGATCCATGCACCCAGCGGTATCACCGAATTGACTCACAAAGCAGATGGCCAATGGGGACTTCCGGGCAACTGGCCCGTTCGCCGTCTGGAAGTCGAACAGCTTGTCGACTTGCTTACGAACTTGCGTTCGCGTTTCCAGCCGCAGCCTCTTCACGATGACAAGGATTTGCTGACTTTCGGACTGGCTCATCCGCCTGTCACGGTAGCGATCCGCACCGAAGGCGAAGAGCATACGCTGGCTTTCGGAGAAGCACAGAGCGACAATCTGGAAAATCGCTTCTCCCGCGACACCTACGTCCGTCTGGATAAAAAACCGGAGGTAGTGCGTCTGGCGCCGGGCCTAATCGCCGCGCTCGATAAACCGACCGATTACTACCAGGAGCGGCGCCTTTTCGAGAAGGAAACCATCAGCGGCGAGGATCGCCGCGATACCGTCGAGCAATTGCACGCGCGGAGCCTGACCATCGAAGAGAAGAAGACGGCTGGCGTGCGCTTCACCGTGGTGCGTTCGGGCAAGTCCTGGAAAGAGGCGGAGTTGGCCGAGCCGGTACGCGATCGTCTCGACGACGAGGCGCGTAAGGCGCTGTTGGCCGGTGTGCTCGATCTGTGGGCTGAACAATTCGTACCTGCCGGCAGCGGCGGCGTTTCGCCGTGGCTGTGGCACGTCCATGCTTGCTGGGATGCCGCTTCGCTGGCTACCGACTTGTTCTTCGCCACACAAGGCGGCCTGCTGGTCCGCGCCGGCTTGACCAATCCCGAACGTATCATCATAGCTAAAAATGATAGAGGCGATACGGTTACTCTTCTTATCGGTTCTGTCTCCAGTCGCCGTCAGCGCCTGGCGCCGGCGCCGCAGCCGCCGGGCATGTTTGGGAGCATGTCGCAGCAACGCCTGACGACCGTGACGGAAGAATATCGCTACGCCAAATTGCAATACAACGATCAGATCTTCGAGATCAAGGCCGATAAGCTCAAAGACATATTCGTCGCCCTCGATAAGCTGCGCGATAGCCGCATCGCCCGCTTCAACAGCGCCGACGCCCGCCGTGTCGAAATCCAACACGGCGACGAAGCAATCGTCCTGGAAAAAGACAAAGACAACTGGAAGCTCGTCAAACCCTTTAGCGCCGAGGCCGACAACAGCAAGGTGACGGACCTGCTAACCAAGCTGTCCGACCTGCAAGCGCACGGCAAAGATATTATCGATAAAGACGATCCTAAAAAATATGGATTCGACAAGCCAGCTATAGTGAAAGTCACCATTGAGGAAGAAAACAAGGGGGAGGACCGACATCCCGCCGGTTCCACCGAGAAAAAGACGCGGACGCTGACCGTACGTGTCGGCAAGCATGACACGGACAAGAAAAAATTGTACGTCATGGCCGACGATTGGCCGCGCATCAATGCTGTGGACGATAGTCTGGCACCTCTGATCCAGCGTTCGGCATTGGCCTATCGCGGCAAGCGCTTGTTCGATTTCAACGCCGCCGATGTGGCCAAAATCACCATTGACAACCAGGGCCAAAAACTGACACTCGAGCATGATAAAGATTCTTGGCATCTTATAAGTCCGGTTAAGGCAGAGGCAGATACGGCACGGGTCGATCAACTCCTTGCCGACTTGGGGCACCTGGAAGCGGCTGAATTCGTCACAGAGGAGCCGAAACAAAACGAGTTGGAAGCTCAGTATGGCCTCGGCAAACCATCGATCACGGTTCGCATCGAATTCACGGACAAGAAAAAGCCGGCCAAGGAAGTGCATGTCGGCAAGGCACGCGGCGGCAAGAGCGGCTATTTTGCCCGCGTGGCTGATGGCGGGCCAGTCTTCGCCATCAACGAGGAGTTGCACAAGCAGTTGACACGCGACTCATTGAGCTATCGGCCACAAACGCTGTGGCAATTGCTGCCAGAGGAAATCGAATCGCTGCGTGTCCACAAGGCGGGACAGAAAGAATACACCCTAACGCGCTCCGATAAGGAGTGGAAGATCAGCGGTCCTTTCGAAGCGCAGGCTTTTGGCGAGAGCGTGCAGAAAATGACAGCGGAGTTGCTCGCACCAAAGGTCGAAAACTACATTGCCCACGAGACGAAGGATCTGGCGGAGTACGGTTTGGACAAGCCGGCACTGACCGTCCACCTCAAGCCCGTTCTTGCGAAAAACGACAAGGAGCATACGCTGCTAATCGGCAAGCCGGTGCGTTCCCACGCAGAGCGTGGGAACGCGGCGGATTCATACTATGCCAAGCGTGGCAACGATACAGCGATATTTACAATTAGCGCTGCCCTTGTCCGCGCCGCCGACCGCGGAGCCCTCGATCTGCTCGATACCAAACTTTTGAGTCTCGATACAGCAAAGGTGGAGCGCGTACGTTCGCAAACGGGCGACCAGTCGTTGACACTGGAGCGTTCCCACCCGGAGGGAGGAAACGAGAAGGCTGGCTGGCAAGTGACAGAATCGCCGGCAGGTGCGTATCCGGCCGACACCGAGGCAGTGGCATCGCTAAGCTCCGTATGGGCGAACTTGCGCGCCCAGCGTTTCGCCGATTATGGCAAAGGCGTCGAATGGGCGAAATATGGGCTGGCCAAACCGGCTGTCCGCATCACCGTGCGAGCGGGAAAGGATGAGCATGTTCTCGCTCTGGGCAAGCCGGTCGAAGGCCAACCGGGTGCGCGTTATGCCCGCATCGATCAGGGGGTGGGAGTAGCCGTGCTACCGCCGGAGACGACTCGTTTGATGGAGCGCAGCTATCTCGATTACGTCAAGCATGATCTCCTGAAATGCGATGCTGCTGCGGTTACGGCGCTCCAGCGCCGCATGGGAGCGAAAGATTTAGAAGTTGCCAAGAAGGACAATGGCTGGAACATAGTCAAGCCTCTCAAAGAGAAAGCTGACGATCAGGTAATGCAGCAATTGTTGCAGCAACTTTGCAATCTACGCGCCGAGCAAATCGCCGCTTATCCTTACCCTCGTTCTCACACGGAGCGTGGGAACGAAAGGGATGCGTTCGGACTGGATAAACCATCGGCCCTCGTTACGATCCAGCTGAAACGTTCTCGCACAGAGCATGGGAACGAAGGGGATGGACCGAGTGAACACATCATCAAGTTGGGTAAGCTAGCAGGCGAAAGCGGCGAGCGTTTCGCTTTGGTGGACGATGGCAAAGTGGTAGCTGTGCTGCCAGCGTCGCTATCGGAACAGCTGGTGAGCGCGCCGTTGGCTTTCCGCGATCGTACTATCGCTCACTTTGGCGAGGCTGACCGTCTGCAATTAGATCGCGGGCCGCGCCATGCTGTTTTCCGCAAAGTTGAGGGTTCGTGGAAACTGACCGAACCGCTGCAAGGCGACGCTGAGCAAGATCTGCTCGATGATTTTCTTGGCCGTCTCACCCGGCTGCGCGCCGCTGCCTTGGTGGCCGAAAAGCCCGATACGGACACCTTGAAAAAGTATGGACTCGATCGTCCCGAAGCGCAGTGGCGCGTGCAATCGGGTGATAAGGAAGTGCTGAACTTGCTCGTCGGCAACAAGGAAGCGAAAGGTGAACGGCGCTATGCCAGGCTAGCCAGGGGCGAACTTGTGTTCCTGCTCGATTCGCACTTGAGTCAGAAGGTGCTCGATGAATATCGACCGCGCACCGTGTGGACGCCACCACTGGATGCGGTGGATATTGAATCTCTGAATTATCGCTATCACCGTGCTTCGTTTTTGCTGGAGAAAACCGGTTCGACCTGGCAGGCGACAGGCAAGCCGGACGCCAAGATCAATACGGCGACGGTCGAAGACACACTGGCAGCGCTGGCTGGCCTGAAGCTGAGCCGCTACGCCGTGGACAAGGACGCCAACCTGGCCTTGTTTGGACTCGATAAACCAGAGCTGATCCTGGAAATTGCCACACGCTCCGGCAAGCGCGTGCTGCACATTGGCAATGGAGAAAGTAACTCCAAGGGCCGCTATGCTCGTGTTCCCGATAATGACCGCAGCGGCGTTTTCGTGCTCGACGAAGAGACGTGTACACGGCTCCTGCGCGATTTGAGCGCGTTCGGCCGGCCGCCGGCACGATCAACTATGCAACCGGTGGCGCATTAAACGAGCCGGAAGCGTAAGCGACGGATGCTTTGCCGTTGCTTACGCTTCCGGCTCGTTCGTCGATGCAATTCAAAAAGCAATACTGCGCTCTCTCAGATAGTGCGCCAAGCGGTCGGGCACGTCGGTAGTGATGCCATCCACACCCCAATCGAGCAGACGCTGCCAGTGTTCGGGTTGGTTGACCGTCCATGGCAGCACGCGCGCCCCAACCGATTGCACTTGCCGCACAATCGCTTTGTCGAGGAATAGATAACCCGGACAATACACCTGTGCCTCAGCACGTTCGATCAACTCCGCCGGCGCCGCCGGCGCCGTCTCGGCGATGAGTATTGCTCCTGTCAGTCCCGGCTCCATCTGCCGCAGCAGGCGGACGCAGCGATGGTCGAAACTGCGCACGGTGGTGCGTGCGATGACATTCCAACGCCGCACCGTCTCGACGATGCGCTCTTCCAGTAAGCCCGGCATTGTGCCGTCGTAGTGATCGTTGATGGTTTCCGGATGGAACGGCACACGTTTCAGCTCTAGATCGAATAGCACATTCCGCGCCCGCTGTCGCTGTCTCTCTGACTTGCCGGCCTGTGCTCCCAACTCTCCGGCATAGTCCGCCGCGAATTGCAGCAGCTCTTCCAGAGTCGGAATGCCATAGGGATGCAGTCCATGCTGTTCGGCAAAGAGAGCAGCCAGCGGTGTGACGGCGACTCGTTGATCAGGGAAACGGCGCGGGTCAGGATTGCCATCGGCGCGATAGCCGCGCAACTCGGCCAGCGTGAATCGGCTCACCAGCGGCGGTACCGCAGAAGGAGCGGCCAATTCCGGATGGAGCAGCGTGCAAGGCGGATCGCATAGCAGAGGATCGTGACAAAGAACAACGACGCCGTCGCGCGTCAGATGCACGTCGGTCTCGACACTGCGAACACCGGCATCGAGAGCGGCCTCAAACGACGGCAACGTGTTTTCTGGATAAAGGGCGCGGGCACCACGATGGCCCTGCAAGTTAAACAACGTGGACATCGTCTTGGCTCAGCGCGGAAAAAACCTCGCGGGAGTCTTCACTCCCGCGAGGCATCAGGAAGAAAAGGTCGTTTTGAACCGAGAGCGCGTGCAAGCTCTCGACCCATAATATATGGGTACGGCAACGACTGCGGATCGTCAAGGTGAGCTTTTTTGCTTTCTGCCATCTTGGCTGCGCGTCGAGCGTAGCAAGGCCCACCAGGAGTCGTCGCAGTCGTAGGGTGGGGGGGGCGAGTGTAACAAGGCCCACCAGGTGGTCTTATTTACCCAGTGCCGCCTGCGCTGCGGCCAAGCGGGCAATCGGCACGCGGAACGGGCTGCAACTGACGTAATTCAGACCGATTTTGTGGCAAAATTTGACGGTATCGGGATCGCCGCCGTGTTCGCCGCAGATGCCAATCTTCAGATCACTGCGCGTGGACCGGCCTTTTTCGACACCCATTTTCATCAAGCTGCCGACGCCGTCCACATCGATCGATTGGAATGGATCGCGCGGCAACAGGTCGCGCTCCAGATAGTGGCGGATGAAGCTGCCGTAATCATCACGGCTCATGCCCAGGGTCGTCTGCGTTAGGTCGTTGGTACCGAAGCTGAAGAACTGCGCCTCCTTGGCAATCTGATCGGCCACCACGCAAGCGCGTGGCAACTCGATCATCGTACCGACGAGATAGGTCACGCTAACGCCCTTCTCGGCAAAGACTTTCTTGGCAGTCTCATGTACGATCTTGGCCTGTTCGCGCAATTCGGGCAGGAAGCCGACCAATGGGATCATGATTTCCGGCTCGACCTTGATGCCGGATTTCTGCACGTTGCAGGCGGCCTCAAAGATGGCCCGGCACTGCATCTCGGTGATTTCCGAGTAAACGATGCCCAGCCGGCAGCCGCGAAAACCGAGCATCGGATTGAACTCGTGCAGCGCCTTGACGCGCTCGGCAATCTTCTCCGGCGCAACGCCCAACTCTTTGGCCACTTCGGCCTGGCCCTTGGCGTCGTGCGGCAAAAACTCGTGCAGCGGCGGATCGAGCGTGCGAATCGTCACCGGCAAGCCGTTCATGGCCTTGAATAAGCCTTCGAAATCTTGACGCTGATACGGCAGCAACTTCGCCAACGCTTTCTTGCGTGCTTCCGGCGTGTCGGCGAGAATCATTTCACGCATCGGCTGAATGTGATCGAAGAACATATGTTCGGTTCGACATAATCCGATGCCTTCGGCACCGAAGGCGACGGCCTGGCTGGCCTGGCCGGGCAAGTCAGCGTTGGTGCGAATGCGCAGCTTACGCACCTCATCGGCCCACTTCATCAGCTCGGCGAACTGTTGATAGACGCGCGATTGCTCTGGCTTCAGCGTCTTGTCGATGAGTACCTGCACGACTTCGCTGGGCTTGGTCGCCACTTGGCCGGCAAGGACTTCGCCCGTGAAGCCGTCAATCGACAGCCAATCACCGTCCTTGAGGACTTTATCGCCGACGCTGACCGTGCCTTGGGTGTAGTCGATGTTGAGGGCGCCGCAGCCGACGATGCATACTTTGCCCATCTGTCGGCTGACCAGTGCCGCATGGCTGGAAGCACCGCCAAAAGCGGTCAGGATGCCGTCGGCCGCCTGCATGCCGCGAATGTCCTCCGGGCTGGTCTCGCGGCGCACCAGGATGACATGGCCGTCCGGTGTGCCCTTGTGCTTGTGGACCCATGTTTCCGCGTCCTCCGCATGAAACTTGATCCGTCCGCAGGCGGCGCCCGGCCCGGCGTGAATGCCCTTGGCCAGAAGCCGGCCTTCGCCGATGGCCTTGCGCTTCGATTCAGGGTCAAATACGGGTTGCAACAGTTGATTCAGATCGTCGGGTGGGATGCGGCGGGTCGAGAGCGCCTCTTCTTTACTGATGAGTCCCTCTTGCACCATGTCCACGGCGAAACGGACGGCAGCGAAGCCAGTGCGTTTGCCATTGCGCGTTTGCAGCATCCACAGCTTGCCCTTCTGGATGGTGAACTCGATGTCCTGCACATCGCGGTAGTGTTTCTCCAGCTTGGTGCGGATCTCTTCCAGCTGCTTGTACACCTCCGGCATGTCTTTTTGTAGTTCGGCGATCTTTTTTGGGGTGCGAATGCCAGCCACTACATCTTCACCCTGAGCGTTGAGGAGATATTCGCCGTAGAAGACTTTTTCGCCGGTGGCTGGATCGCGTGTGAAGGCAACGCCGGTGCCGCTATCGTTGCCCATGTTGCCGAACACCATTGAGCAGATGTTGGCGGCGGTACCCCATTCGTGCGGGATGCTGTACTGCCGCCGATAAACAATGGCGCGTTCGTTCATCCATGAGCCGAACACAGCGCCGATCGCCTGCCACATCTGCTCGTGGGCGTCCTCCGGGAAGTCCTTGCCGGTGCGCTCCTTGACCGCTTTCTTGAAACGCTTGACCAGTTCCTGTAAGTCGGCCGTGGTCAGTTCCGTATCGAGCTGAACACCCTTGGCATGCTTCAGCTCGTCCATGATTTTCTCGAACGGATCGATCTCGTGCTTGTCCTGCGGCTTGAGGCCGAGCACCACATCGCCGTACATTTGCACGAAACGGCGATACGTGTCCCAGCCAAAGCGCTCGTTACCGGTCTTGTCGATGAGTCCCTTCAAGGTGGCCTCGTTGAGACCGATATTGAGCACAGTGTCCATCATGCCCGGCATGCTCTCGCGGGCTCCGGAGCGGCAAGAGACGAGCAATGGATTTTTCGGATCGCCGAGTTTGGCGCCCATGACTTCTTCGGTCTTGCGGAGGGCGGCGTCGACCTGGCCTTTCAACTCCGGGGGATAGGTGCGATTATTGGCGTAGTAGTAGGTGCAGACTTCGGTAGTAATGGTGAACCCGGCCGGCACCGGCAGGCCGATGTTGGTCATTTCGGCAAGGTTGGCACCCTTGCCGCCGAGAAGCTCTTTCATATCGGCGCGGCCTTCCGCTTTGCCACCGCCAAAGAAATAAACATATTTGCGTTCTGCCATGCTAACCGGCCTCACAAAAAAGGACTTGCGGCGGCGCCAGTGCCGTCGCCAGTAAACTCAGTTCATTGCAGGCAATGTACGAATCGCGTGAGGTGCGGGCAATGTGGTCCATTGGTGCGGCCAGGCGAATTACTGATATTTCACACTCGCCCGATCGAGAATACGTTTGAAAGCAGCGACGGCCTGGGGAAACAACTCCGGTCCGGTGACACCGCCGGTCGGGCCGCCGCCGAGCAAGTGCGGTTCCAGCGTGGCGAAACCGTCATAGGAGGGTGCGGCGTCGGCGATGACTTCCGGGATGCGCCCCTGACCTTCGCCGGCCAGGCAGCCGTGCGTTTGGCCAGCGATCCAGTCTTTGATGTGGAAATGCGCCGTCCACGGCTTCGTCATTTGCCAGCCCTGCCACGGATCGTAACCACAGAAGACGTAATTGGCCGCATCATAGACGGCGCGCAGGTGCGGACTGTTGATGGTCTGGAGTAAATCGACGACGCGGTGCGGATCGTCGCCGTAGATGTTGTGTTCGTTTTCGTGCAGCAGGCGCACGCCGGCCTTTTCGGCGCGGCGTGTCTTCTCCGCCATTCGGACCATGACCTCGTCGCGCCAACGCGCCCAGTCGTTGCCCGCCGGTTTGTAGTAGCTGAAAACGCGAATATTCGGTGTCTCAAAAATCTTACATAGCTCGATGGCTCGCTCGAAACGCTTCAAGTGCGGTTCAAAGGGCTGATCGATTTGGACCTTGCCGATAGGTGAGCCGATGGCACTGAGGTGGAAGCCGTGACGCTCGAGCAGCGATTTCAGCTCGCTCACTTGCAGGTCAGTCAGGTCGAGAACGTTGGTCTTCAGGATCGAGCGCAGCTCAATATGGCGGACGCCGCAGGAGCGGAGTACGTCGATTTGTTGTTGGGGGTCCGGCGAAATTTCATCGGCGAAGGCACTGAGGGTGAACATGTCGATTTATCCTGAAATTTTCGGTTTTCAGAGAGATCAACCTTCCGAAAGCCGAAAAACGGTTAAGCTTGCGTCTGGCCCGGTTGCCAGAGGATGTCATCGTGGCCGTTATTGTTGTAGATACGCGCCAGTACAAAGAGGAGATCCGATAAGCGATTCAGATAGACGATGACCTGCGGATTGACTGTTTCCCTATGGGCCAACGCCACCACTTCGCGCTCCGCACGGCGGCAAACAGTGCGGGCCAGATGGCACCAGGCGGCTGCCCCCTGGCCACCGGGTATAATAAAGCTCCTTAAAGGTGTCAAATGAGCATTCAGCCGATCAATAGCTTTCTCCAGTCGCTCGGCCTGTTCGGCCCGGATGCGCAGATGAGCACCGGGTTTCTCATCGGCGGATTGCGGCAAACACAGGTCGGCACCTACGTCGAACAGATCGTTCTGGATGCTGCGGACCAGCTCGATCTCAGCTGCTTGCGGGCAGTGGCTAGTTAGCAGGCCGAGGACCGCGTTCAATTCATCAACGCTGCCGTAAGCAGCGACACGCTGATGATCCTTGGATACGCGCGTGCCGTCTCCCAGTCCGGTCTCGCCCTTATCACCGGACCGGGTATAGATGCGAGACAGATAAACCATGATAGGCTCCTCCAGGTGCGCTTTTTCGGTTGTCATTTTTTCGCCGGCATCTGATGCACAGCCAGGCCGTACAGCGATTCGGCAGCTTCCATGAGGGTTTCTGACAACGTTGGATGGGCGTGCATGGTCATGGCCAGGTCGCGGGCCGATGCCGCCATCTCGATGGCCAACATCGCTTCGGCAATCATCTCGCCGGCACCGGCGCCAACAATGCCAACGCCCAAGACGCGATCTGTCTCCGGATCGACGATCAGCTTGGTCAGTCCCTCCGTGCGATCGAGGGTCATGGCCCGGCCGGAGCCGGCCCACGGGAAGCGCACGCGCTTGATCTCACGGTTACTGCGCTGGGCCTCGGTTTCGGTCAAGCCGCACCAGGCCACTTCCGGATCGGTGAAGACAACGGCCGGCACAGCCCGAGCATCGTAAACAGCCGGTTCGCCAGCGATGACCTCGACAGCAATTTTGCCTTCATACGTGGCTTTGTGCGCCAACATCGGCTCGCCGGCCACGTCGCCAATGGCATAAATGCGTTCCGCCGTCGTCCGCCGCCGCTCATCGACTTGGATGAACCCTCTCTCGTCGCTTGCGACGCCGGCTTTGTCCAGGCCGAGATCACGGCTATTGGGCCGACGCCCGACTGCCACCAACACGCGCTCAAAGATCGGCTGCTTGTCGGCGACATCTTCGCCTTCCAGCGTCACTCGGATGCCTTGGGGCGTCTCTTCCAGCCTGGAAACTTTCGTTTTGAGGTAGATTTTGTCAAATATATTCGACAGCCGCTTGTGCAGAGGCAGCACCAGATCGCGGTCGCAGCCGGGCAAGAGGCCATCGGTCATCTCAACCACTGTGACTTTGCTGCCCAGCGCAGCGTAAACGTAACCCATCTCCAGGCCGATATAGCCGCCGCCGACGACGAGCAGGTGCGGCGGCACATCTTCCAGTTTCAGCGCTCCGGTCGAATCCATGACGCGCGGACTGGCCAGGTTCAAACTCGGCGGCACAGCCGGTACCGAGCCGGTGGCCACGATGCAGTTCTCGAAGCGATAGCGGCCGCGTCCTGCGACTTCGATGGTGCGGCCATCGATAAATTTGCCGCGCCCGGTGACGTAATCGATTTTGCGCGCTTGGGCCAAGCGGCCGAGGTTGCCGGTCAGCGTCTCGACCACTCGTTGCCAATGACCGCGCACGCCGTTGATGTCGATCTTCGGCTGTCCGAAGGTGATGCCGATGTGGGCGGCATCGCGAGCATCGGTGAGGAGTTTGGCGGCGTGCAGCACCGCCTTGGAGGGAATGCAGCCGACATGCAGACAGGTGCCGCCGGGTCGTTCACGCGCATCGATGAGCGTGACTTTCATGCCCTTGTCGGCGGCCAAAAACGCTGCCGGATAGCCGCCGGGGCCGGCGCCCAAGACGGCCAGTTGCGTTTCGATGACATCAGCCATGTTCTTTGTCTCCATCCCTGTCTTCAACTGATGAGCGTATCGTAGTCCGCATGGGAGCCAATCCCGAACCGCGAGATGGTGTCGCCTTCCAGGAATTCCAAGGGTCGCCATCCCAGATCGATGCGAACCGAATACACATTTGCCTGACCGTGAATCGGCTTGAAGTGCAAACCGGGATGAGCCGGGTTGTCTCGCCACATCGGTTTCATCGTAGGCAGCTTTCCACTTGATTACAGCAACATCATCAGCGGGTTTTCCAGCAATTCCGCCAGGCGGCGTGTGAAGCGGGCGGCGGCGGCGCCGTCGATAACGCGGTGATCGTAAGACAGCGATAGCGGCAGCATTAGGCGTGGCACGATCTGGCCGCCGCGCACTACCGGCTCCAGGCGGCTGCGCGACAGGCCAAGGATCGCTACTTCCGGCCAATTGATAATAGGAGTAAACGCAGTGCCGCCGATGCCGCCGAGGTTGGTGATGGTAAAGGTGCCGCCCTTCAGCTCTGCCGCATCGAGCTTGCGCTCACGGGCGCGCTGGGCGACGGTGTTCAGCTCCTCGGCCAATTCGCGGACATGTTTCTTATCCACATCACGCAGCACCGGCACCAGCAAGCCGCCTTCCGTATCCACGGCGACGCCGAGATGATAATAGCGCTTGAGGATTAGCTTGCCATTGGCCAGGTCAATGCTAGCATTAAAGGTCGGAAATTCGCGCAAAGCGACGGCGCAGGCTCGCAGCACAAAGGCCGTCACGGTCAATTTCGGTCCCTTGCTCTCGGCCTGCTGTTTGCGGAACGCTTCCAGGTCGGTGATATCGGCAAGATCATGCTGCGTGACGTGGGGGATGAGGCTCCAGGCCAAGCTCATCTGCCGGGCCGTCGCCCGGCGCACGGCGCCGAGCGGTTGGGCTTCAATCGGTCCCCATTCCTCGAAGTTGGGCAAAGGTGGTGGCTGAATACCCGGTCCGGCCCCAGGCGCCGCCGTTGCCGCCCCCGAGGCGAGTTGGCGGACGTACTCCTTGATATCCTCTTCGACGACGCGACCATGCCGGCCGCTGCCCCGCACCTGCCGCAAATCGACGCCCAACTCGCGGGCCAGGCGGCGCGTGGCCGGACCCGCCGGAACAATCTTCTCCTGCGCCGGCGGCGGCGCCGGCGAGGGACGTTCGATGACCGGGGGCTGCGGCTTGTGCAACGGCGGTACAGCGACAGGCCGAAGAGGCGGCGCAGACGGCGCCGGCTCTTTCTTGGGAGCCGGCAACGGTTCGGCTTTCGCTGTCGGGGCGGCGGCGGGCTGCTCGCCGTTGCTCTCGATAATACAGTATACCTGACCGATGCTGATTTGATCGCCCGGCTTGACGAGGATCCTGGCGATGCGGCCGGCCATCGGCGACGGCACTTCCAATGCCGCCTTGTCGGCCTGCACTTCCAAGAGCGGCTGGTCCTTGGCCACCACATCGCCCGGCGACACCTTGACCGCGTTGACCTCGACGGTGTCAACGTTCTCCTTGAGCGCTTGCAGCTTGATCTCACTCGCCATCGTGTTTGGATCCTACAAAAATGAACCCAGAGACCCAGAGAAGAGAAAAGTTAAAAAAGAGATAAGGAATCTTTCGTTGGTTTCCCTTTTCTCTTCTTCTCTGTGTCTCTGTGGTTCGTTTTTATGATATTAAGCCCGCATGGGGCTGACTTTTTCCGGGTCGATGCCGAATTTCTGGATGGCCTGCTGCACCAGGGCCGGTTTGACGGCGCCGCGTTGGGCCAACTGCCACAGGGTGGCCACGGTGATGCACTCGGCATCGACCTCGAAATGACGCCGCAAGGCGGGCCGGGTATCGCTGCGACCAAACCCATCTGTACCTAGCACAAACAATCCGCCCGGCACCCATCGGCTAATCATCTCCGGCACCTGCCGCATATAATCACTGGCTGCCAAGAAGACGCTATTTGGCTCGCTGCCCAGGAGTTGTTGCAGGTAGCTCCGTCGCGGCGGTTGTTCGGGGTGCAGCATGTTCCAGCGTTCCGTTTCCAAGGCCTCGCGGCGCAGTTCACGATAACTCGTAGCGCTCCACACGTCAGCGTTGATGCCGAAATGTTCGGCTAACAACTCCTGCGCCCGCAGGGTATGCAATAAGATCGGCCCGCTACCGAACAAGTGGACCTTGGGCAGCGTCCCCCCCTTTCCCCCTCCAGAGCGGGAGAGGGAACCCGCACGGAACTTGTACAAACCCTTGAGAATGCCGTCGGTCACACCGTCAGGCATCGCCGCCATTGGATAATTTTCGTTATACAGCGTGATGTAATAGAAGTGGTCCTCCGTCACTTCTTCGTACATGCGGCGAATGCCATCGCGGAGGATAACGGCCAACTCGTAGGCATAGGCCGGATCGTAGCAAATCAGGCTCGGTACCGTCGAGGCGAGCAGATGGCTGTGGCCGTCCATATGTTGGAGACCTTCGCCGGCAAGCGTGGTGCGGCCAGCAGTGGCGCCGAGCATAAAGCCCCGAGTCCGCATATCAGCCGCCGCCCAGATCAAATCGCCAATGCGCTGGAAACCGAACATCGAGTAGTAGATGAAGAACGGAATGGTTGGAACGCCATGCGTGGCGTAGGCAGTACCGGCAGCGATGAACGAGGACATCGAACCGGCCTCGGTGATCCCCTCTTCAAGGAGCTGGCCATCCTGCGCTTCACGGTAGGCTGCTGCCTGATACTGGGCATCCACCGGCTCATATAGCTGGCCGACGTTGGAATAAATTTTATACTTGGAGAAGAAACCATCCATGCCGAAGGTACGTGCTTCATCGGGAATGATCGGCACGATCCACTTGCCCAGCTCTTTGTCCTTTAGCAAGCGATCGAGCATGTCCACGAAAGCGATGGTCGTGGACAGCGCCTTGTTGCCGCTACCCTTGGTGTAGTTTTGTACGAACTCGACCGGAGGCGCTTTCAAGGGCGGACATTTGACCTGGCGCACCGGCAGATAGCCGCCCAGCTCCTTACGCCGCTTGCGTAGATATTTCATCTCGTTGGAGTCTTCCGGCGGCTTGTAGAAACCGACCTTGTTAACCGTCTCATCAGAGACGCTCAGACCGAAGCGATTGCGGAACTCCAGGAGATACTTGGCATCGAACTTCTTGACCTGATGAGCGACGTTCTTGCCCTCGCCGGCCTCGCCTAGCCCGTAGCCCTTGACGGTGTGGGCCAAGATAACCGTCGGCTGGCCGCGATGCTCCACTGCCGCTTTGTAGGCCGCGTAGACTTTCACCGGATCATGTCCGCCGCGCTTGAGCTTGGTCAGCTGCTCATCGGACAGGTTCTCAACTAATTTGAGCAATTCGGGATATTTACCGAAGAAATGTTCACGAATATAGGCACCGCTTTCGACGGTATATTTCTGAAATTCGCCGTCTACGACTTCGCCCATGCGCTGCACCAGCAGACCGGTCTTATCGCGTTCCAGGAGGGGGTCCCAATCGCTGCCCCAGATGACCTTGATGCAATTCCAGCCAGCGCCGCGGAAGGTCGCCTCCAGCTCCTGGATGATCTTGCCGTTGCCACGCACCGGGCCGTCCAATCGCTGCAAGTTGCAATTGATGACCCAGATGAGGTTGTCGAGCTTCTCGCGCGAGGCCAGAGTGATCGCTCCCAGCGTTTCCGGCTCATCGCATTCGCCGTCGCCGAGGAAGGCCCAGACTTTTTGCCCCGCTGTCTTTTTCAGGCCGCGATGCTCCAGGTAGCGATTGAACCGCGCCTGGTAAATGCTCATGATCGGGCCGAGACCCATCGACACCGTGGGAAACTGCCAGAAATTTGGCATCAACCAGGGGTGCGGATACGACGACAAACCGCCGCCTTCCCGCAATTCGCGACGGAAATTGTACAGTTGCTTCTCGGTGAGTCGGCCTTCCAAAAAGGCGCGGGAATAGAATCCAGGCGAGGCGTGGCCCTGGAAATATACCAGGTCCGGTCCCTCCGGATGCTCCGGTCCCTTGAAGAAATGGTTGAAGCCAACTTCGTATAAGGTTGCCGACGAGGCGAAGGTAGCGATGTGGCCGCCGATGGTCGAATCTTCTTTGTTGGCGTGAACAACCATGGCCATGGCGTTCCAGCGGATCAGGCTTTTGATGCGGCGTTCCAGCTCGCGGTTGCCGGGAAAGAGCGGTTGCCGCGATAGCGGGATAGTGTTGATATAGGGCGTATTGGCAGTGAAGGGGATTTCTACGCCGCTGCGGACGGCCTTGTTTTTCAATTGACTGAGCAGGAATTGACCGCGTTCTTCGCCGCTGGTTTGCAAGACAGCATCAAGAGCATCGAGCCATTCCTTAGTTTCGACCGGGTCGATGTCGCGCACGCCGTCGCGGAGGGCGGCTTCGACGTGGCCGTTACTTCCATTCGTGAGCAGGCCATTTTCCCCATCGCTGCGAACCCCCGGCTCAACGTTTCGGCTGCTCCCGCGAAGACTATCTGCCATAATGCTACTCCCATACGATTCCGTTTGTTCTTCTGCCGTCTATGCGTTTGTTCTTCTATCGTCTATTTTAATCGTATTGGCTTGTCAGAATAGGTGAAGTTCCTGCCTGATCCGAGCAACAGAGTATGCCGCCAGATTGGCGGCATGTAGGAGGGCTTACGTGCGAGCGATCCTTTCCCTTCTCTTTAAAGAGAAGGGAAAGGACGCAACTCCGCTTGCTCAAATCTGGCGGCACCCCCGAACAACAGGAGCGGAATGGGGTGGGACAAACAGGAATGTCTGTCCTACCCTATTCAGCTTCTCATACTGAGTGGCTTGACCTCCATCCCCAGATGGCTACCTTGATAAATAATATGTCTCAACGGATCAAGCCCTCTCACGAGAACACCATGTCCTCTGCTTTCGCCAATCTGCCGGATGTCCACGGTCGCTTCGGGCCATATGGCGGACGCTACGTCCCGGAAACACTCATGGCCGCCCTGGCACAGCTCACGGCCGAGTATGAGAAGGCACGCAGTGATGCTGGTTTTCAGCGTGAGTTCGAACATTACCTGAAAACCTACGTCGGTCGGCCGTCGCTGCTGTATTTCGCCGAGCGGCTGACCAAAGAAGCAGGCGGGGCACGTATCTACCTCAAGCGCGAGGACATGAACCATACCGGCGCGCACAAAATCAACAATTGCATTGGGCAGGCCTTGTTGGCCAAGCGCATGGGCAAGCCACGCATCATCGCCGAGACGGGGGCAGGACAGCACGGCGTCGCCAGTGCCACGGCGGCGGCACTGTTCGGCTTGACCTGCCAGGTATACATGGGCGCGGAAGACGTACGGCGGCAAAAACTCAACGTCTTCAAGATGAAGGCGCTCGGGGCCACCGTGACGCCGGTGGCCAGCGGGAGCCAGACCCTGCGTGACGCTATCAACGAGACGCTGCGCGACTGGATGGCCAACGTGACCAACACGCATTACATCATCGGCAGCGTCGTCGGACCCCATCCTTTTCCGATGATTGTCCGCGATTTTCAAGCGATCATTGGCCGTGAGGCGCGGCAGCAGTGTTTGGAGCAGACGGGCCGTCTGCCGGACGTGGTGGTGGCCAGTGTCGGCGGCGGCAGCAACGCGGCGGGGATCTTTTATCCATTCCTCGGCGATGCCTCTGTCGAGCTGGTCGGCGTCGAGGCGGCCGGACGCGGTAAAGGGCTGGGCGAGCACGCCGCCACCCTGAGTTATGGCAAGCCGGGGGTGCTGCACGGCTCGTTCAGTTACGTATTACAGGATGCCGATGGACAGACGGCTCCCGTGCATTCGGTGTCGGCAGGACTGGATTATCCGGGCGTTGGGCCAGAGCATAGTTACTGGAAGGATAGCGGCCGAGTACACTATACCAGCGTCCGCGATGACGAGGCATTGCAGGCGTTCTTGACCTGTTCGCGGCTGGAAGGCATTCTGCCGGCTCTGGAGACGGCCCATGCTGTGATCGAAGGAATGCGTCTGGCCGCCAAGCGGAAACGCGAAGAGGTAGTGGTGATCTGTTTTTCCGGCCGCGGCGATAAGGATTGCTACGAAGTGGCACGCTTGCAGGGCGAAGAGATTTGATGCCATGAACCCAATTGATGCGTTATTTCAGCGCCTTCGCTCTCAAGGCCACAAGGCTTTCATCCCCTTTCTGACAGCTGGCGATCCCGACCTTGCCGCCACGGCACGGCTGGCCCGCACCTTGGCCGACCAGGGCGCGCATCTGCTCGAGATCGGCTTCCCCTATAGCGATCCCATTGCCGATGGCCCGGTGATTCAGGCATCGTACACTCGTGCCTTGGAGCGTGGCGTGCATGTCGAAGACATCTTCGCTGCTGTATCTCAGTTCGCTGTCCCAGATACGCCGCTGCTTGCGATGGTCTCGTATAGTCTTATCCATCGCCGCGGTGCGGAGGCCTTCCTGCAACGGGCGGCTGCAGTTGGTTTCAGCGGCGCCATCGTGCCCGATCTGCCGTTGGAGGAATCGGAGACACTCAGCCGTTTGGCTGTCCAGCGCGATTTCAAGCTGATTCATCTGGTCACGCCGACAACGCCGCGCGAACGTGCCCGCGCCATCGCCCAGCGTTCGACCGGCTTTCTCTACTGCGTCAGTGTCACCGGCATCACCGGCGAACGCGATCGGCTGCCGCCGGAATTGCTGGAGCAGCTGGCCTGGCTGCGGCGACAGACCGATTTGCCATTGTGCGTCGGTTTTGGCATCAGCCGGCCGGAACAAGTCCACATGCTGCGCGCGGTCGCTGATGGCATCATCGTGGGCAGCGCTTTTGTGCGCCAGCTGGAAAAGGCTGGTCGCCAGTCGCTCGACGCGATCAGCGCGGCCATCGGCGAACTGGCGCAGTCGCTGGCCGCAGCGCTCAATCCACCGGGAGGTTCACGTCCCCCGCTCGCCATAGGGTGAGATGCTATGTCCAAGGAGCGCAAGAAACGACGCCACATCGAACGGGAATTCGGTGTGCCGTTCGCCGGAGAAATCCTCGATCCGGGCGCGTGGACGCAAACGGCCCTCAAGAAACTGCCGGCCGAAGGGCCGCTCGATCTGCTCACTCTCTTTGGTCGTTCGGCGCCTTTGGTGGTCGATCTCGGTTGCGGCAATGGCCGTTTTCTGCTCGGCAGTGCCGTGTGGCGGCCAGACCATGATCATCTCGGCATTGACATTCTGCCGGTCGTGATTCGCTATGCCACACGGCGGGCCAATCAACGCGGCTTACCCAATATCCGTTTCGCTGTCTGTGATGCTGTGCGCCTGCTGGAGCGCTATTTGCCTCCGCACAGCGCCACCGAGATCCACTGCTACCATCCCCAACCTTATTATGAACCAAGCCAGGTTCACTTGCGTCTGGTCACGCCGCGTTTTCTCGTCCTGGTGCATCGAGCGCTCGTGCCCGGCGGTTCTTTTTTCATTCAGACAGACAATCTCGGTTATTGGCGTTACATCCGCGACATAGTGCCGGTTTTCTTCGACTTCTATGAGCGCATCGGCCGCTGGCCGGATGCGCCGAAAGGACGAACGCGGCGCGAGATCATTGCTTTGCGCCGTGGTCTGCCTGTCTTCCGCGGTTGGGGCACGGCACGGCAAGGGCTGAGTGAACCAGAAGCACTGCGTTGGGCAGAAACGTTGCCGCCGCCGTTGTTCGACGCCGACCGACGCTTGCGGGAATTGGATGAGTGGGAGAAAAAGGGACTCCGCATTTGACATTATTCCCTTCATGACCTAGGGTACAACAGACCCCCGAATCCGAGCGATGCCCTCCATTGCATCCTTGCGATACTTGCGCCGGAAACCTCTCCCGTCTGCCTTACGGAACATGAACGATGCGATCTCCTCAGTTATTGCGGCGCGGCGCTTCGCTTGTTGAGTTTGCTGTAGTGGCGCCCGTGTTTTTTCTCATTGTGTTGGGGCTTATCGAAATTGGCCGGGCTTGTATGGTGACGGAGTTGCTGACAGAAGCTGCGCGGCATGCCTGTCGGCAAGGCGTCATCGAAGGCACCAGTTCCAGTGCCATTCAATCGGCCGCCGCCAACTACCTGAGTAGCGTGGGCATTAACAGTGAATCGATCAACGTGTACGTCAATGATGCGCCGGCCGGCTCCACCAATGTATCGGCTATGCCGGCTTATACCGAAATCACCGTGGTGGTAACTGTGCCGATCGCCGATGTGGCCTGGACACCTATCAAGTTTGTGACCGGCAATTTGGCCGGTCAATATACCATGCGGCGGGAATAGAAAGAGACCACTATCATGCAGCTGCGAAATTTCCTTCATTCACCTGTTTCTTTGCGACAGCCGCGCTCAGCCGTCGCTGCCGTAGATATGGCCTTTATTGTCCCCGTCCTTGGCCTGTTTATGCTGGGGATGTTTGAGCTGAGCCGCGGCATCATGGTAAAGCAGATCCTTACCGACGCCGCGCGTAAAGGCTGCCGCACCGGCATCGTCCAGGGGTTCGGCAACAGTGACATCGTCAATGATGCTACCGACATCATGCGCGACAATGGTTTCAACAGCACCCTATTTAATCCGCCGACCATCGGCGCTATTAATATCACTATCACCGACCCCAATGGGAATACCTTATCCGATGCCATGAATGCTCCATCCGGCAGCACATTATCCGTGCAGGTCGCCATTCCTACCACGTCGGTGAACTGGATATCGTATTATTTTTTGACCAAGAACATGGTTGAGTCAGATATCGTGGTTATGATGAAACAATAGAAAAGGAACGCAAACTATGACATTTCGCATTTTTGTTTCCAGAAATCGCCGCGCTGCCGTGGCGCCGATGGCTGCTCTCCTCATGACATTTTTGGTGGGCATGTTAGCGTTCTCCATCGACATCGGCTATATCTGCTCTGTACAGGCAGAATTGCAAAACGCTGCCGATGCTGCTGCCCTGGCCGGCGCCCAACAACTACAAGACCCTTTCGTCGCCTATTATTCTCCCGGTCAGACACAACAACAACAGATCTATCTCATGGTAACAACCGATACTACCAATCCAGCCAGTCCTATCCCCACTGCTCAACGCTATGCTGCTTACAATCAAGCAGGCGGAGTCTACATTCAGGTACCGGCTACCGATATTAGCTTCAGTTACTACGATGGCACAACATTCTCCGCGCCATCTTATAGTAATAGCTTGTTTCCTAATACGGTCACAGTGAAGACCCGCCGTGATAACGTTGCCAACGGTCCTCTCGGCTTGTTTTTTGGAAAGATATTCGGCATTTCTACAATAAACTTGACCGCTACTGCCAGCGCTACCATTTTCAACGGCAATATGACCAGTGCCACAAATACGCCGCCGTTTTCTACCTCAGGAAGCAGTTCGGGAAGCAGTTCAGGAGTTACAATAAATGCCCATATCCTACCGGTGGCGTTGGATGTAAACGTATGGACAAATTTCGCTAACGGAAATTTATCGTCGCCCTGGGTGGTAGGAAGTATTACTACGGGACCGAACGGTTTGCCACAATTGCAGGTTTATCCCTTCGGAACCAATACACCCGGCAGCTTCGGCTTGATCGATGTTGGCATCCCTTCCAATAACACTCCGGCTTTCCGCAATTGGATCGACGATGGCTCGACTCCCAATGATATTGCCTATTTGTTGGACAACCAATTGCTGCCGGTTTCACCGAGTGCTCCGGCACCATGGAAATGCGGTCCTGGTTTGAAATCTACCCTGGTCAGTAACTTCCAATCGGTGATCGGTGTGCCAAACGTTATACCGTTGTTCCAGCCGGTCAGCCCGGCTCCTAATTCGCCCAGCCCCGGCTCTAACTACGTCGCGGCCAGCAGTACAGGACAAAATGCCACCTATGCCGTTATTGGCTTTACCGGTGTTACCATCACTCAAGCCAACAGCAACGGCAGCAACATGATTATCTCCATTCAGCCAAAGGCTATCGTCGATCCGACCGCTGTCATCCCGAATCCTTTACCAGCGGCGACGATCAGCCAACAATCTTCCTTCAGCACGCAAACCTCGTTCAACTCCTCCGGCACACAAACCGCTTTCGGCCCGGTGTATACCACGTTCGTGTCGGCCAAGTTAACACAGTGACGCGTTGATCCTCTCCGCATTTTTTCCGGGCTGCGAGGGCAAGCAAACGCAGGATGCTTGCCCTCGCAGCCTCGTTGTTGCGCACCGCGCCTTTCCGCTACAATGGGCGGAAGGCACGATACCTTTTGTGAATCGATGAGGAGCGAAGATCATGAACAGCAACAGTGAACGACTGGAGCTCCCCGATTCGAGTCCTTTCCTCGAAAACTGGCTTCGATTCCCGCAAGAGGAGTTAGCCAAGTACCGGGGCAAACAGGCGCCAATCTGGCCCATTTAATGGTTCGCTACCCCCAGATCACTTTGCGACTCACGGATGGTGTGGAGGGGCGCGAATGGCCAGCGTGGGTAGGCTTCTCTCCAAGCATCCAACGCCCCTTGTTCGGCTTCACCGGTTTTCTCCAATTCGTCACCGCCATCTTTCACGGTGACCGTGAGCAAGTCGAGTTGGCGGTCAACCGCCTGTATCCGGGAACGTGAGCCGCCTGTTCAGCGGGAATAACCCCTGCTGCTTACTACAACTGTTCGAGCAATTCCGGCGGCGCCTCGCGGGTGCCTTTGCACCTGGGATACTTGGCGCAGCCGAGGAAATAGCCCTTGCGCGAGCTGCGCAGTTTCATGGGGCCGCCGCATTCCGGACACGGTTCGTCCACTTTTACGTCCGGCACGGTCTTTTTCGGCGGTGCCGGCAGCCGATCTTTCAGCTTCTCTTTCATCTCCGGGGGCAGCGGCTTGGTGCTGCGGCACTTCGGGTAGTTGCTGCAACCCAGGAACGGGCCGCGAAAGCCCTTCTTGACCGCCATCGGCGAACCGCACTTGTCACAGACGATGCCGGTATCGATCGGCTGGATGGGATTGCCCTCGGCGTCCACGTCCTTGGCATTTTTGCACTTTGGATAGCCGGTACAGGCCAAAAATGGGCCGCGGCGGCCCTGGCGAATCACCATCGGCTGGCCACACTTCTCACAGATGTGCTCGGTCGGCACAGCGGACAGAACCGGCTTGCCGTCCGGGCCAAAGCTCATGGTCGTCTTGCATTCGGGATAGCCGCTGCAACCGAGGAACGGACCAGATTTGCCCATGCGTTGGAGCATGGTCTTGCCGCAGGTCGGGCACGTGTATTCCGTCTCGACCGGCTGCGGTCGGGCCTCTTCGCCCTCTTCCGGCTTGATGTAATTGCAAGGCGGATCTTCCTTGTAGCCGGAGCAGCCTACGAAGTAGCGATGTGTCTTCTTGCTGTAGTTGCGGATTAGCGGTCTGCCGCATTGCGGGCACATCTCGCCGGTTTCAACGCCGCCGCGCAAGGTCGGCATTTTATCCTCAGCTGCCTTCAGCGCTTCGGAGAACGGTCCCCAGAACTCGTTGAGCACTTCGTTGTAGCGCGCTTGTTTCGTCTCGATCTGATCGAGTTCTTCCTCCATGTGGCTGGTGAATTTCAGGTCCATGACTTTGGGGAAATGCTCGATGAGCAGATCGGTGACTTCCTTACCGATCTGGGTGGCGTAAAAGCGACGATCCTTTACCTCGATGTAGCCGCGCTCCGGCGAGGTGATTTTGTGAATGGTGGTGGCATAGGTGCTGGGCCGGCCGATGCCTTCTTTTTCCAGGGCCTTAACCAGCGAGGCTTCGTTGTAGCGTGGTGGCGGCTGGGTGAAATGCTGGCTGGCGGTCAGGTCGAGACGAACGAGGTCCTGCTGTTCGCGCAACGGCGGCAGAGTGGCGTTCTCCTGCTTGCCGGCCGGCGGCAGCACCTTGCGATAGCCGTCGAATTTTAGCACCTTACCCTGGGCCTTGAACAACCCCTTACCACTCCCGGACGGTCGCGGCTCCGAGGGAGGCGCGGCCTCGACTTCGACATTGGTGACAGCGAAGACGGCCGGGGCCATCTGACTGGCGACAAAGCGCTGGTAGATGAGCGTGTACAGCTTCAGTTGATCGCCGTGCAGGCCGAGCTGGGCGACGCGCTCCGGTGTGTACGACAGATCCGTTGGGCGGATGGCCTCGTGGGCCTCTTGAGCGCTCTTACCGGAGGCGTAGGTATGCGGCTTGTCCGGCAGGTAGGCGGAGCCGTAGTTGTCGTGGATGTAAGCGCGAACGGCTTGCAGCGCTTCGGCGGAAACGCGCGTGCTGTCGGTACGCATGTAGGTGATGAGGGCTACAGAACCTTCGCTGCCCAGATCGACGCCTTCATAGAGACGCTGGGCTGTCTTCATAGTGCGCTCGGCGTGAAAGCGCAGACGCAAAAACGCCTGCTGCTGAAGCGTGCTGGTGGTGAACGGTGCGTGCGGCTTCTCGGCGCGGTCCTTCTGCTCCAGCTTGGCGACGGTGTACTTGGCCTGTTCGAGCAAACGCGCGATGCGCGTTGCTGTCTCTTCGTTGGCGGCCTCGAACTTTTTGCCGTCCCACTCGGCCAATTCGGCGAGGAAGGCAAGACCCTGAGCCGAAAGTGTTAGCGACGACCCTGCGGCCGGCGCGGACGCTTCCGGCTCGTTTGCCGGAGCGCCTTTGGTTTTCGCCAGCACCACGGAGAGCGGTTTCGGCTCCATTGGCAGCTCGGCGTCTGCCGGCGCCAGCAGCGCCGTGATCTTCCAATATTCCGAAGGCACGAAGGCCTCGATTTCGCGCTCGCGATCGACCACCAGACGCAGGGCCACCGACTGCACGCGGCCGGCGCTGGAACGCCGGGCCACTTTCTTGCTCAACAGGCCACTGAGCGGAAAGCCAACGACGCGATCGAGAATGCGCCGTGCCTCCTGAGCTCGAACGCGGTCCATGTCGATCTTGCCCGGATGAGCCAGGGCGTGCTGTACCGCTGCGCGCGTGATTTCGTTGAAGGTGATACGGAAAACGCGCGGATCGTCGTCTAGCCCCAGGGCGTCCTCGATGTGCCAGGCAATGGCTTCGCCCTCTCGGTCGGGGTCGGTGGCCAGGTAAATGTGATTTGACTTGGCTGCTTCACGCTTCAATTCGGTCAAGATCTCCTTGGCGCTACGGCGGCGTCCGGCGCCCTTGCCGTTGCTCTCAGCGCGATCGACAACCACATAGGTCGGCACCCAGCCGGCGTCGATGTCGATGCCCGCCACTTTCTCGCCCGGTTTGCGGCGGCGCGGCAAATCGCGGACGTGGCCATAGCTGGCCAACACTTTGAAGTTGCTGCCGAGATACTTATTGATGGTCTTGGCCTTGGCTGGCGATTCAACGATGACGAGATCTTGCTTACCTTTGCTGTCGCTCTTCCTCGTTGCCAAACTCTGTTTGGCAACATCGCGGCTGCTCTTTTTCCTCGTTGCCAAACTCTGTTTCTGTTTGGGAGCGTTACTCAAGCGCGAGCGGCTTTTGGTTGTCGCTTTCTTGGTGCGGCTGACCGTTCGCGGAGCTTCCTCTTGGATGGCTTGCTTCTTGCGTGCGGGCACTGCCCATCTCCCTGTTGAAGTTCTAAGTTCAGAGTTCGGAGTTCTGCGCTTCAAATTCTCTTGCTCAAGAACGCCGAACTCAGGTTGTGTTGCGGACCAGACTCGCTACAATCACCACTTTGGACGAAGTCCGCCTCTCACCCATACTATAGCTTTGCGCCGGCTGTCAAGTCCGGCAGCATTCTGCGGACGGACGGATTGACCTAAAGCGAGGAATGCCAATGGCCTTTCATCCTTTTAAACACTTCCGTAAGCACCAGAAAGTCTACCTGGCGGCTTTGACAATCCTGACGATGATTATCTTCGTCGCCCAGTTCGGCGCCGGCGATCTCTTTACCACCCTCCAACGCCGGATCGCCCTCGCTTTCCACCACGGCGACAAAGTGCTAACCCTGTACGGCAAGACCATCTACGCCGACGAGTTGGAGAAGCTCCGCCAGCAGCGGCAGTTGGCCAGCGAGTTCCTCCTCTATGATGTCGCGGGCAACATCGATTCCCCTCTGCAAAAAGCGCTCGCCGACTATCAGAAGCGCTTCCAAAAGAAGGGCGCGAACGACCCGACGACCCCGGTGGAAAATGCCTTCACGCAGATGTCCACAGCAATCAGCCTGGTCCGCGATGCTATCGCCAACAATGCACCGTCAGATCAACGCCTGCAGCCGCTGCGAAACACCCTGGCCTCCATTCAATCGCAATTGGCCAAGACGGATGCCCAGAATAAAGGTCAATACTATGCTCTCGATGCCATCGCTACAAGCTTGGCCTTGCAGATGTGGTTCGTCGAGCATCCACAATGGGCGAATTCTTCCTATTTCGGCGGCTCGCTTCGTACCGAAGACCTGTTGGATTTCCTGATCTGGAAGCATCAGGCCGATCGACTTGGCATTGTGCTGACGCCGGCTGACGTTTGCCGCGAGGTCAACCGCGCCTGGGGCAACGGCGACTATCTCCCGGCCGATGGCAAACTTGATACCAACGAATGGGTCGTGACGTTCTTCCGTTCTAATAGCAAAATTCACAAAAACCTGACGCCGCATGATCTCCTGAGCGCTCTGACCGATGAGTTCCGCGTGCTCATGGCCAAGGAAGCGCTGCTCGGCTCGGCTTCGGGCGTCCGCGGCTACCGGGAATCGGTAGACGGCATTCACGTCAGTCCGTCTGCAGCCACGCCGGATGAATTTTACAGATATTTTCAGGAACAGCGCACCACCCTGTCCGTGAGTCTGTTGCCGATCTCGGTGACGAACTTCGTGGCTGAGGTGAAGAAGAAAATGCAGCCGACAGAGGCCGATCTGCGCAATCTCTATGAGCGTTACAAGAACGATGAGCCGTCGCCGGCGCGGCGACAACCCGGCTTCAAGGAGCCGCGCCGCATCAAGGTGGAGTATTTCCGTTATCGGTTGGAAGGTCCGTTCGCGCAGAAATTGGCGGCCAAGGCCGTCGAATTGTTGCCGCTCTTCCGTATCGGCCAGCCGGCTTCGGCGTTCGCTGCGGGCGGCGGTCCCGCCTGGGCGGCCAGCATCGCCGGCTACGCCGATCTCGATATCGCGCTCCGCTCTCTGTATGAGAAATATCGGGATGAAGCCCGGCAATTCGGCTGGACCTACGAGTTTCCCGATCCGCGCACGGCGGAGCTGCGAGCCTCGGCGGCCACCGTGGGCCAGCTGATGGGCAGCCTCGGTACCGGCGGCACCCCTCTGACCGGGCCAGTCAGTTGGCTGGCTACCAACGCCTTGTATGCCCGCAATACGATGGCTGCTTACGCTTCCACTGTGTTGGCCGGGGCCAGTTCGACGCCGCTGCCCGCTCTGACTTTGCCCCTGTCCCTGTACACTCCGCAGCCGTTCGACAGCGTCCGCGAGCAATTGAAGGAGCGCTTCCAGAACATGCTGGCCAGGAACCTGATGGAGAGCAATCTGGCCACCCTGCGCAAAGATCTGGACAAGGTGTTGGCCAGCCGTTCCCGGGAGAAGCTGGCAGAGCTGCTCAAGAAAGCTGCTGCCGAATACGGCATCGAGAAAGTCCACATTATGACGGAAGCGCAAACGCAGCAGGAGATCCTCGATCATCCCGACCCGGCGCTCGAAGAGTTGCGCCAGGCGTATGAAAATTCGGTGGAAAACCCCTTTGAGTCATTGGCTTTCTTTGGCCCAAGGGAAAGCCGTCCCGATTTCGTCTCGGCGCTCTTCCACAGCTTCGAGCCGACTCCGCAGGAACGCCAATTCGAGCAACTGTTGAAGCAAGAACGGCCATGGCGCACCAAACAATTCCATTCGTTTTCCCGCGATGAGATTTGGGTGTTCTGGCGTGCCGAGGATAATCCGGCGCATGTCCGTCCTTTCAACGCGGTGCGCGGCGAGGTGGAACAAGCCTGGTATCTGGAGCAAGCCCGCAAGCTGGCGCGTGACAAAGCGCAGCAGATCAACGCGGAGTTGCAAAAACAACATCTCGCACCAGATGCCGCCGTGCAATTCCTCGTCCAGCAGAACCTGGGACCTGTCTTCCGCCTGGACAAGGTGTCGCACCTGACGGCGCCAGAGTTTAACTTGCCCGGAGCGAAGTTCCGCACTGCCGATTATCGTCCCTATGTGCCGCCCAAAGAATTCATCCCTTATCCGCCGTCGGATTTCGTGGCTCAGCTTTTGCATCTGAAGAAGCGCGGGGATTCCTTGGTGATGGCGGACAGGCCTGTCAAACATTTCTATGTGGCGGTGTTGATGGAAGATCCGCAGCCGCCGGAGCGTAAGGAATTTTACGATGCCTACAGTCAGTCGAGCCTGGCCCATCTTGATTTGCTGCCGGCCCAGCAGGAGCCGTTGTGGTATCAGATGATGGCGGAGCGTCAGCGCAAGTACGATCGGCAAGTGCTGGAACAATTGCGGGCCGAAGCCACCAAGGATCTCCAGGACGGCGAGTATGTCCTTCCCGAAAGTATCCGTAACCGTGGTGAATCTACCCGCGACTTCGAGGAATGACAGAAACCGAACTGCGTGCTTGCAGCGCTCTAGCTTGGCTGCCTGGGCGGCCCCGGGTCGAACCAATGATAAATCGCCGGTACGACCACAAGGGTCAAGAGCGTGCTGGTGACCAGGCCGCCGATCACGACGGTGGCCAGCGGACGCTGCACCTCGGCTCCCGCTGTCGTCGAGATCGCCATCGGGATGAAACCGAGCGTCGCCACGCATGCCGTCATCAGTACCGGACGCAGACGGCTCATGGCGGCCTGGTAAACCGCCTCGTGGACGGACATGCCCTCTTCGACGTGCGTGCGGGCGGCAGCGATCAAGACCAGGCCGTCCAGCACCGCCACGCCCGACAGACAGATGAAGCCGACCCCGGCCGAGATACTGAAATCGAGTCCACGCAGGTACAATGCCAGGATGCCACCGATGGCCGCAAACGGCACAGCCAGGAAGATCAGCAAGCCGAGCCGTACCGAATGGAACGTTCCGTAGAGCAAAAGGAAGATGAGCACAAGGGTCACAGGCGTAACGATGGCGAGCCGCTTGGCGGCTGATTGCAGGTTCTTAAACGTGCCGCCCCATTCCAGGTAATAGTCCGGCGGCAGAGGAACATCGGCGGCCACTTGACGCTTGGCCTCGGCGACGCAGCTAGCGAGGTCGCGGCCGCGGACGTTGGCCTGAATCAACGCGCGGCGGCGGCGGTCCTGACGGTTGATCTCGTAAACGCCATCTTCCATGCGAATGTCGGCGAGATCCTCCAGAGGGATCATGCGGCCCTTGAGGTCGCCGATCTTCAGCTTGCGGATCACCTCCATGTCGTTGCGGTAAGTCGGCCCATAGCGGACCTGGAGGGCGAAACGCCGTTGATCGACAACGACCTGGCCGACCGTCGCTCCGCCCAGCGCTCGCACGGCATCGAGGACCTGTACCGCGTTGATGCCGTAGCGAGCGATCCGTGCCCGATCGACGATCACCCGCAGATACGGCAAGCCCTCGATCGGGCGAACGGCGATGTCCGTCGTTCCCGGCACTTTCCGCAACGAGGCAGCGATGGCATGGGCCTTCTCATCCAGCACTTTCAGGTCGTCGCCGTACAACGTGATGCCCAGATCTGCCCGCACCCCTGCAATCATCTCGTTGAAACGATTCTCGATCGGTTGCGTGAAGTTCAACTCGCTTCCGGGAATCATTTCCTGACACGTCTTCTCCACTTCGCGAATCATTGCCTCTTTGTCCTTGACACGCTTCCAGGTCTCGTATTCGTTCAGGAAGATGAGGACGTCTGTCTGGTTCACAGGGGCCGGATCAATGCCGATCTCCGGGCGTCCGGTTCGGCAGACGACCGAGCGAATTTCATCCGGATAGCGCTCGAGCAGGGCACGCTCCAGGCGCAGGGTCTGCTCGATACCCTGCGACAGAGAAGCGCTGGCCGGACGCAACAGAACAACGAGGAGGTCGCCCTCGTCCAGCTTGGGAATAAACTCGCCTCCCAGACGGAGGGCAAGCGGCACGGTCAATCCCAGGGCAGCGAGGGCGAGACCGGCGACCAAAAGCGGGTGAGCGAGGATGCCTCTCAGGAGCGGATCGTAGAGCCGTTTGGCCCAGCGGATCACCCAGGTCTCTTTTTCGTGGGCACCTTTGGCGAGGAAGAACGAGGCCAACACCGGCGTCGCTGTCAATGACAACAACAACGAGCCGGTCAGGGCGAAGATGAGCGTCAGGGCCATCGGTCGGAACATCTTGCCTTCGACCCCTTCCAGGGCCAGGATCGGCAGATTGACCAGGGTGATAATGGCCACGCCGAAGACCACCGGTTTGCGCACCTCCAACACGGCATCACGGACGATGTCCAGAACGGAGCGATCGGGCAACCGGCCATGCGCCAGGCGGCTGACGCAGTTCTCGATGACGATGACAGAGCTATCGACGATCAGACCGAAATCGATGGCGCCAAGGCTCATCAGGCTGCCGGCGATGCCGAAATAGAGCATCAGATTGCCGGCGAAGAGCATCGAGAAGGGGATCGCTGCCGCCACGATCAGCCCCGCCCGCAAGTTGCCCAACATGATGAGCAGCACAACGATGACCAGCACGGCCCCTTCGGCCAGGTTGTGGGCGACCGTATCGATCGCTTTGACAATCAAGGTACTGCGGTTGTAAAAGGCATCGACGATCACACCTTTGGGACGGAGCCGGGCGCGGATTTCTTGGAGTTTTTTTTCGATGCGGCCGACTACCACGCGGGCGTTCTCGCCCATCAGCATATAGACGATGGCGGTAGCTGCTTCGCCTTTGCCGTCGCGGGTGACGGCGCCGCGGCGGATCATCGGCGCGTTGACCGAGCGGCCGACGTCGCGGATGTAAATCGGCGTGCCTTCGGGCGTGGCATCGAGCACGACGTTATCCATATCTTCAAGGGTACGGATCAGGCCTTCGCCGCGCACGATGCGGATTTCCCCGTTGTTTTCGGTGTAGCCGCCGCCAGCGTTGCTGTTATTCTGGCGGAGAACATCGAATACCTTGTTGATGGGGACATTGCGCGCCATCAGGCGATAGGGGTCGATTTGCGCCTGATAGGTCTTCAGCTCGCCGCCGAAGGAATTGACCTCGATGACGCCGGGAACGCTCTTGAGCGGCATGGCCACTTCCCAATCAAGGATAGTCCGCAATTCCATCAGCGACAACGGATGGGGATTATCCGGCGCATTCTTGACCTCGAATTGAAAGATCTCACCCAGGCCGGTGGCGATTGGTCCCATTTCGGGCTGGCCGAATCCCGGCGGGATGGCGGCCCAGATTTGCGGCAACCGTTGGGCGACCTGCTCCCGCGCCCAATAGATGTCGGTCCCCTCTTCGAAAATCACCCATACCACCGACAGTCCTTGTTGCGAAACCGAGCGTACTTCTTTTACTTTTGGAATGCCATTGATCCCATATTCGACGGGAATGGTGATGAACTGCTCGACTTCCTCTGGCCCCAGCGCCGGGGCGTCGGTCAGGACGTTGACGAGAACGGGACTGATGTCGGGCAGGGCGTCGATCGGCAGATGCAAAGCCGACCAGACGCCGCCGACGATCAAAGCGACAAGCAGCAAAAGGACGAAGGCACGATGGTCCAGGGCGGTACGAATCAGGCTATCGAACACGGTGCCTTTCTCCTGCTAACTCGCTCGCTCCTCGGGGCGTTAACGCAA
>JAJPHU010000383.1 GCA_021325115.1 Planctomycetota bacterium
CGCGGGGTTCGCACCGTATTGATGGTGACGCCGGGCCTGGAGTTTTTCGCACTGACGTTCGCGCTGTTCAAGGTGGGAGCGGTCATCGTGATGATCGATCCCGGTATGGGCCTGAAAAACCTTGGCGTCTGTTTGGCCGAAGCGCGGCCGGAAGCGTTCATCGGCATCCCGAAAGCCCATCTGGCCCGTATCTTGTTCGGCTGGGGGCGCAATAGTCTCCGCGTCTGCGTCACCACTGGCCGGCGCTTCGGTTGGGGCGGTTGGACCTTGGAACAAGTGCGTTGGCTCGGCGGAGACAAGGGAATGTCTATCCTGGCCAGCACACGCGCTGAGGAGATGGCCGCGATCTTGTTCACCAGTGGCAGCACCGGCGTCGCCAAGGGCGTTGTGTACACACACGGTATTTTTACCGCTCAGGTCGAGAGTCTGCGGCGCCTTTACGGCATCGAACGCGGCGAAGTCGATTTGCCGACGTTTCCGCTTTTCGGTCTGTTCGGTCCCGCGCTCGGCATGACCTCGATCATTCCAGAGATGGATGCGACGCGGCCGGCGCACGTCGATCCCTGCAAGATCCTCGATGCTATCCGCTTCTTCAGCGTGACAAACCTGTTCGGTTCTCCTGCACTCATCCAGCGTGTTGGTCGTTATGCTGCGGCACATGGCGTCCAACTGCCAACGCTGCGTCGCGTCATCTCTGCCGGCGCTCCGGTACCGTGGCAGGCGATCCAACGCTTCGCCGCGCTGCTGCCGGAGGGTACCCAAGTCCACACGCCTTATGGCGCCACCGAAGCATTGCCGGTGTGTTCCATTGGCAGCGAAGAGATTTTGCAGGAGACCCGGCACCGAACCGCCGAGGGTGGCGGCGTCTGCGTCGGCCGACCCGTCAAGGGCATGACTGTCAAAATCATCCCCATCAGCGACGAGGCGATCCCGACCTGGAGTGATGATCTCGAACTTCCGGTCGGCGAAATCGGCGAAATAGTCGTAAAAGGTTCCGTTGTTACGGCGTCCTACTGGGAGCGCCCGGAGTCCACTGCCTTGGCCAAGATCGCAGATCCTATCCACGGTAGTTTCTATCATCGCATGGGTGATGTTGGATACGTCGATGCGTCCGGCCGGCTCTGGTTCTGTGGCCGCAAATCGCAGCGTGTTGTCACCGCGAATGGCACGCTATTTACCGTTCCCTGCGAAGGTGTCTTCAACGCTCATCCGGCGGTGTATCGCAGCGCCCTGGTCGGCGTGATGCGCGGCGGCGTTGCCGTACCAGTGTTGTGCGTGGAACGCGACAAGGAGATCGCCTCGCCAGGCGCTGAAGAGCTGCGCCGCGAGTTGCTCGCCCTGGGAGCACATTATGCCCATACACGAGATATTCAGACGATCTTATTTCATCCAAGTTTTCCTGTGGATATTCGACACAACGCCAAGATCTTCCGCGAGAAATTGGCCATATGGGCGGCAGCGGAAGTAAGCTCTCAATGAACGACCACGAGGTTCATTTTTTTGACGGTGATAGCATGAATGCACTGGTAACCGGGGGCGGCGGCTTCCTCGGCTCTGCCCTTGTTCGCCGTCTGCGCGAGCGCGGCGATCGGGTCCATAGTTTCTCACGCCGCCGTTATGCGGAACTCGATTCGCTTGGTGTGGTGCAGTATCAAGGTGACCTTGCCGATCCCATCGCCGTATCGCGTGCCGCGGCAGGCTGCGATACGGTGTTCCACGTCGCGGCCAAGGCCGGCGTCGGCGGCCGCTATCGCGACTATCATCGCGCCAACGTCCTCGGCACCGCCAACGTACTGACCGCCTGCCGTCATCACGGCATCGCCCGGCTGGTGTACACCAGCTCGCCCAGCGTTGTCTTTGCTGGAGGCGACATGGCCGGGGTCAACGAAGCCGTGCCGTATCCACCCTATTATGACTCTGCTTATCCGCAAACCAAGGCCATCGCTGAGCGCATGGTTCTGCGTGCCAACGGCACGGCTCTGGCAACGGTGTCGCTGCGGCCGCATCTCATCTGGGGACCGGGCGATAACCACCTGGTCCCGCGCATCCTGGCCCGCGCCCGTGCCGGCCGACTACGCCGCCTTGGCACGGAATCGAAGTGTATCGACAGCGTCTACATCGACAATGCCGCCGAGGCGCATCTTCTCGCTGCCGAGCGCCTGGCGCCCGGATCGTCGATTGCTGGCCAAGTCTACTTCATCACCCAGGGTGAACCGGTGCCGCTGTGGGATCTCGTCAATCGTATCCTCCATGCCGCAGATCTCGGTCCGGTAACGCGCACCCTACCGCTACGATGGGCCTACGCGCTAGGATGGTTGCTGGAGGCTTTCTATGCCGTGTTTTGCCCCCAAGAGGAGCCGCCCTTGACACGCTTCGTCGTCCGCGAATTGACGACGGCCCACTGGTTCGACATCACGGCGGCGCAGCGCGATCTGGGTTACGAGCCGAAGGTATCGCTGGAAGAGGGGCTACGCCGGCTAACGAGTTGGCTCAAGAACAGGTCCTTTTACGGATCGTTACGCAGGGGAGATCAAACTCTTTGCTTCAAGGCGTAAAGTGCTTTACCTTTCCGCAATCCTGTAGAGGGGCTCTTCATGTTCGTGCATCGCAAGAAGACGCTGTTTTCCGTCCACGCCAGTGCGCCAAACCCAAAATTCGCACAAAAATTGCTGGAGCAGGTCGGCGGCCGCTCTGGCGAATGCACTGCAGGATTCGTTCCCCCTGACGGGTTCGGAATGCACCTTTGCGGCTAGCTTCTCTTGCGGCGGAGCTACGCTTCCAATGCCCGGATGCGTGCCTGGGCTTCATGAAAGGCCCGGGTCATGGCGGTCCAATTGCCGATTTCTTCTCCGCTGTCGGCATGCCAGCCCACCACACCAACGCCTGCGGATGGCTGGATAGACGCCATTCCAGTACGGAAGCCAGATAGCGGCGGTCCCGTTCTTGCTACGTGTTTTCCAAAATCTGATCGCTCTTCATCAGGTGCAACAAGTCCTCCGGGGTCAGCGGCACCTGTACCAGCGTTCGACGCCGTCCGGACCAATTTGCTGGACGTTACGCCAGCCGAAGCGGAACAGGTCGGGCGGCAGAGTGCTGCGTATCATGGTGGACCTCGCATCGATTAAGGACAGACGTCATCCGCGTGCATTGTGCGCCAAGGAGCGAAAACGAACGATCTGGAAACGGAAGTGACGGCTGCTGAGTCGTCGCTTATGCTTCCGGCTCGCCTCCTCCTCCCATCAGAATCATCTTGTTTGGCGCGACGGTAGCCGGATACGATCCCGAAAGGAATTCGGCGTCTCAGACTTCCTTTCGATGTGGAGTATCTTGTGTTTGGGGCACGCATTCGTCTGGCTTCGCTGTGGCTGTCGCAGGTCGCGCGCGTCTTGGCCGATTGGTGCTTGCGCGTCACTGCCTTTCTGGCCTGGCTCCAGGCTGCTGGAACAAACGGCGATGCCTGGCATGTCGCCACGGCAGTTTTTATCGCGCCGTTTGTGTTGCTGGCTCCCCTCAATGGCTGCATCAATAATAGTTTACCACGGCGCTGGGTACTGGTTGGTTCGGCGGCGTTCACGCTCTTGGTTGTGTCCGTGTTTGCGGCAGGGCATGGGTCGTGGATGATTTGCCTGGGGGTGACGGCCCTGGGTTCGGCGCTTTACAGTCCGGCGCGTTACGCCATGCTGCCAGCCGTGGCCGAGGATGCGCACTTGCCGTTGCCACGCGTCAATGGCTGGATCGAGATGGGCGGAGCAACCGCTATTGTCGGCGGCGTGGCACTGGGCTGGGCAGTCGATGCAGATTCCGGTACGCCGTTGGCCGGATATGTCATCGCCGTCTTGCTAGGACTGAACGTACTGAGCTTGGCGGCAGCATTTCCGGCCGCTTTTCCCTCAGACGTGCGCCGGCCGGAGCCGCCGGGGCAAGCCATCGTCGGCTTCTTCCGCGATAGTATGCGTATCGGTCGGGACCAAGCGGCGTTGGCCAGTCTGCTCGGCCTGGCCTGCTTCCAGGCCATCGTTACCGCTGGTGCGGGAGCACTCGTGCAGCATACCCTTGACCGCGGACTATCGCAGGGCTTGTTGCAGGTGATGCTGTTGATGGGCGCCGGTGCAGGGTTAGGCTGCTTGACAGCGGCGTGGCAGGGCCATCCGCGCCGCAGCCTCGGCCTGGTGCCGCTCGGCGCCACGGGGCTATTGCTGGCGTTGGCGTTTCATTCCTTTGCTGAGACGGCGGATGGGACAGGGTTTGTGCTGGGGTTCATGGGGGGACTGATTAATGTGCCGCTACGGGCGGCCTACCAGGCAGCGGTGCCGATCGATGCGCGCGGCAACGGCATGGCCGTTATGAACACAGCCATCTACGTTTTGACAACCGCGCTGTCTTTGTTGCTGGCTGCACTGATCCGCGGCGGCATGTTGCCTACGCCGACGGCCCAGCTGGGACTGCTAACAGTGCTGGCCGCCATTGGCGCCATCGTGGCCTGGCGGCACCTGTTTCCGCAAACGGTCGAGCAAATCCTGGAAGTTCTGCTGACCCCGATGTATCGTGTGCGAACGCACGGTCCCGGCCGCGATCTCATTCCGCGCCACGGCCCCTTGCTCATCATCGCCAATCATACCGCCTATCTTGATCCGTTTTGGCTATGTAAGATCGTGCCGCGGAAGGTGACGCCGATGATGACCAGCGTTTTCTACGATCGGCCGCTCATCCGCTGGGCGATGGTCCACATCGTCGGCGCCATCCGTGTGGCGGAGTCGCGCTTTCGCCGCGAAGCGCCAGAACTGCGCGACGCCGTCACCGTGCTGCGTCAGGGTGGATGCGTGTTGCTTTTCCCCGAAGGGCAGCTGCGCCGCCGGGAGGACCAACTCTTGCGGATGTTCGGTCAAGGCGTCTGGCGCATCTTGCAAGAAGCGCCGCAAACGCCGGTGCTGGCCTGCTGGATCGAAGGCGGCTGGGGCAGCTTCACGTCCTATTGCAATGGCCCGCCGTTGCGCGGCAAACGCCTTGATTGGCGGCGGCGCATTGACATCGCTTTGGAGACACCGCGCATCCTTGATGCCGTCATCCTCGCCGACCAGCACGCCACTCGTCACTACCTAATGCGGACTTGCCTGGAATGCCGACGCTATCTGGGACTGCCCGTGCCAGGGGGTGAGGAATGGAAAAGTATCTCCCGAACGCTTGAGGGGGAACGCGAAATAGAAACCCAGTAAAACACCGGAAAATCGCCAGAATCGCGGAAAAGCAGAAAGAGGCAGACATCCAAGACAGCTCCTTTCAAAACTGCTCGGCGACTGAGCGGACCTTGCGACGGATCGGCGCTCGGCGGCGGGCCACGGACTACCTCAACACTGTCTTCGTTCCCGTTGCCATCCGGACAGGAAACCCCGGGCTGTACGGCCCTGTACACTGGCCAAGTCCCTGTGGGGGCTGCCGCGGCACTGTGAGGCGGCGTTGTTTCATCCGCCGGCAATCCAAGGAGAATCAACGGGTTGGTAGCTCACCAACTCCTCCGGCTTAAACCACAGCGCTACCTCCGCAGCGGCGTTTTCCGGGCTGTCGCTGCCGTGGACCAGGTTATTCTGCACGCTCAAAGCGAAATCGCCGCGGATGGTGCCGGGCGCGGCTTTGGCGCCATCGGTAGCGCCGATCAGATTGCGAGCCACCGCCACCGCTTCGCGTCCCTCCAGCACCAGGGCGAGGGTCGGTCCGGAGGTGATGAATTGCAACAGCGATTCGTAAAACGCCTTACCCTTGTGAACCGCGTAATGCTTCTCGGCCAAACTGCGGCTAACCTGCACCAGCTTCATTCCCGCCAGGCGCAGCCCCTTTTGCTCGAAGCGCTGCACAATAGCGCCCACCAGACGGCGATGGATGCA
>JAJPHU010000347.1 GCA_021325115.1 Planctomycetota bacterium
CATTTCACCGGCACGGATTTGATCGTCGAGCATATCGAGAAATGGGTGTGTCCCACTATCACCAGCGATCAGATCCTCGGCGGCAAACCGTTCCGTTTTTCCGGCGACAAACGGCCGCACCTGGTCTTGATTATTGCCGAATCGGAATACCAAACGGAGCGCACGCTGCCGGAGTTCGCCCTCAAGCACCTGGGCAAATCCTTCCGTATTAGCACCGTATTCGGCAGCGAAAGTGATGCTCACAATTTGCCTGGACTCGATGTGCTGGACGAGGCCGACCTCGCTCTTGTCAGCGTGCGCCGCCGACCTTTGCCGATAAAGCAGATGGATATGATCCGCAAATTTGTTGCTTGCGGCAAACCCCTGGTCGGTATCCGCACGGCCAGTCATGCCTTTTCACTCCGCGGCAAGAAACCGCCGCAGGGCTGCGCTACCTGGGAATCGTTCGATGCAGAGGTGTTCGGCGGCCATTATACCAACCATCATGGCGATGGTCCCAAAGTCGAGATCAAGCCGGCGGACGGTGCCGCTGGCCACCCCATCCTGGCTGATGTCCCCCTCACTCAACTGTACGGCAACGGCTCACTCTACAAGGTCTCTCCTCTGGTGCAATCGGCTGTGCCCCTGTTGATTGGTTCAATTCCCGGCAAGCCGGCTGAGCCGGTTCTGTGGACGCACACCACCCGGGCCGGCGGCCGCGTTGTCTACACCTCACTAGGGCATCCCGATGATTTCAAAGAGCCGGCGTTCCAGCGCCTGCTGAGCAATGCAATTCACTGGGCCGCAGGCTTACAGATTAGGGAACAGCGTCCATGATACGAGGTCCCGGAGACCCCGTGGTTCCACAAGCTCGCGTCCGCACGGGGCTGGATTGCCTCGTCGATCAAGGTTTCGCTCCGCTACGCGGCTTGCGTGTCGGTCTGGTGACCCATCCCGCGGCGGTTGATAGCCGACTTCGACACATCCATGAACGATTGGCGGCGGCACCGGGCGTACATCTGGCCGCCCTGTTTGGCCCCGAACACGGATGGATGGGCGAAGAACAGGATCTAATCGGCGTTGCGGGGGGGACCGAGGCGGATTCCGGCCTGCGTATCTACAGCCTCTACGGCAACAGCTTCGATAGCCTCACACCCAGCGAAGAGCAGCTTCGTGGCCTGGATGCGCTGGTGATCGATTTGCAGGATGTGGGAAGCCGCTATTATACTTTCCAGGCCACCATGCTCCTATGTCTGGAGGCGGCGGCGCGGCAGGGGCTTCGTGTCTTCGTCTTGGACCGCCCTAACCCCCTCGGTGGCGAGAAGGTCGAGGGGCCATTGTTACAGCGAGGGTATGAAAGCTTCGTCGGCATCCATCCCATCGTCACCCGACACGGCATGACCATCGGCGAGTTGGCCCGCCTGTACCGGGCTGAACGACATCTGCGTGTCGAGCTGATGGTAGTTCCCTGTGAAGGATGGCAGCGCGGCTGGGACTTCGAGCAGACGGGCCTGCCATGGGTGCTCCCCTCGCCGAATATGCCCACGCTGGAGACCGCTTTCGTTTATCCGGGGCAATGCCTGCTGGAAGGAACGAACCTCTCGGAAGGACGTGGGACCACCCGGCCATTCGAGCTGTGCGGCGCTCCCTGGATCGATGCCCGCAAACTGTGCCAACACTTGCAAGAGGAAGGCTGCCCCGGTGTCGTTTTTCGGCCCGCCTGGTTCCGTCCCACGTTCCACAAATTCGCTGGACAGACCTGCGCAGGGGTGCAGCTGCATGTGACGGATCGGCAGGCGTTTCAGCCGGTGCGTACCGGCCTGGCGGTGTTGGCGGCGCTGCGGGAACAGTCGGGTGGGGCGTTCGCCTGGCGGCAGGAGACTTACGAATTCGTAAGCGATCGTCCGGCCATCGATCTTCTGTTCGGCAGCGACCGCGAGCGGCGGGCGTTGGAAGCCGGCGTGCCGGCCGTCGATATCTGTCGGATCTGGGAGGCGGAGGAGGACGCCTTCCGCCAGCGGCGGCAGCCTTATTTGATGTACTGATTCAGAATAAAGGCGATCTGTATAGGAGATAGGATGCATTCGGAACTGGCGGCCGTAGACGTGGCAATTGTCCTCTTGTACGTGTTGGGGACGATTGGGCTGGGGGCCTGGTTCAGCCGGCGGCAGCACAACCTGAGCACTTATTTTGTCGGCGACCGCAATGTCCGCTGGGGGCTTGTCCTTATCTCCATCGTGGCCACTGAGACCAGTACGGTGACGTTTCTGAGCGTGCCCGGCGTGGCCTTCAAGGGGGATTTCACTTTCCTGCAACTGGCCTTCGGCTACGTGGTGGGCCGGGCGCTGATCGCCTGGTTTTTGGTACCGCAGTACCTGCGCGGCGAATTACTGTCGGCCTATCAGTTGCTCCAACAGCGCTTTGATCGTTCGGTACAGCGAACCGCTTCCGGCGTGTTCCTTCTTACTCGCGTTGTCGCGGATGGGCTGCGTCTCTATCTGGCCGCCCTGCTGCTCCAACAGTTTACAGGCTGGAACGGTCCTGCCTCGGTGCTGGCCATTGGCGGCGCCACGATCCTGTACACGCTTCTGGGCGGGATTCAGGCCGTCATCTGGACAGATACGATCCAGTTTATCATTTATATCCTCGGCGCCATCGTGGCCGGCATTTGCATTGTTCAGCAGATACCGCAGGGAGTGCCGGGATACCTCGCGGTCGGGGAGCAGATGCACAAGTTCACCATCCTTAATTTCACCCTCGACCTAACGCAGACGTACACGTTCTGGACAGGCCTGATAGGTGGCGCCTGCTTCACCATGGCCAGCCACGGAGCCGATCAGATGATGGTGCAGCGCTACCTGTGCAGCCGGTCGATCGGCCAGGCGCGGGTGGCATTGGTACTGAGCGGTGTCGTGGTATTGTTCCAATTTCTACTCTTTTTATCAATTGGAACAGGTTTGTACGTACTCCATCAACAGGGGACGCTGCGTCTGTCAGCGGGGACACGGGATGACGAAGTGTTCGGCGTCTTCATTATCCACTTTCTGCCGCACGGGCTTATCGGCCTGGTGATTGCGGCAGTGTTGTCGGCTTCCATGTGTACCCTCTCGTCGTCACTGAACAGCTCGGCCGGCGCGTTTGTGAACGATTTCTATCGGCCGCTGCGTCCCGGTTTAAAGGAGCGCGCGTATCTCATCGTGTCGCGTTGGATGACACTCTTCTGGGGCCTCTCACGCATCGTCGTGGCGCTGTTTGCCCTGCACTGGCTGCACGATCGCAGTGTCATCGATCAGGTGTTCACCGTGGCCGGGTTCACCACGGGCATGATCCTCGGTCTGTTCCTGCTGGGCAGCCTGCGCCGTCCGGTGCCGTCGTGGGCCGCTTTGGCGGGGTTGGTGATTGGCTTTCTCGTGGTCTTTCTTATCTGGCTGCCGCCGTTGTGGGGCGATCAGCGCCTGGCGTGGCCGTGGTATGCTCCAATAGGTACAGTGACGACCGTCGCTGTGGCCCTCGCTGTGCATTGTTTGGGACCGCAATATGGATCATCTGCAAACCGAGGCACGGAACCCGGCCTCGACAAGATTGGATGAAATGACGGCATTGGAAATCGTCCGTCTTATGAATGCCGAAGATGCGCGGGTGGTTCCCGCAGTTGCTTCACAGGCAGAACCTCTGGCGCGAGCTGTCGAAATCATTGCCGATCGTCTGCGAAGGGGCGGACGCCTGCTTTACGTCGGTGCAGGCACTTCAGGCCGGCTTGGCGTGCTCGATGCCAGCGAGTGCCCGCCGACCTTCAACTCGCCGCCGGAGCAAGTCATCGGTGTCATCGCTGGCGGGCCAGCGGCGCTGACACGCGCCGTCGAAGGGGCGGAGGACCATCCGGAACAGGGGGCATGCGATCTGGAATCGCTGGGAGTAAGCAGCCGCGATGTGGTCGTCGGTATCGCCACCAGTGGGCGGACGCCGTATGTGCTGGGGGCCGTTGCTTATGCCCGGCGGCAGGGCGCTTTCACCATCGGCATTGCCTGCAACACCGATGCAGAGCTGAATTCGCAAGTGGATCTGCCGATCGTTCCTGTGGTCGGTCCTGAAGTGGTCAGTGGCTCGACACGGCTCAAAGCAGGCACGGCCACCAAGCTGGTGCTGAACATCCTCAGCACGGGGGCGATGGTCCTGTTGGGCAAAACCTATGGCAATCTTATGGTGGACCTGCGGGCCAGTAACAGCAAACTGCGAGCGCGCACCAACCGCATCGTGCGTTTCCTCACCGGCCTCTCGGTCGAGGCGGCGGATGCATTGCTGCGTCGCTGCGGCGGCGAGCTGAAAACGGCATTGGTGGTGCAGCTGGGTGGCGTCGAGCCGGAGGAAGCGCGCTCTCGGCTGGCGGCGGCGGGCGGTCAGGTGCGGAAAGCGTTGTCATGTTCGGTGGCAACTCCAGCGAGGGGACAAACCTCGTTGGCGCTACGGGCTGGTGAGCAACTGTATCTCGGCATCGACGGCGGCGGCACTCACACCGTTGCCTTGTTGGCGGCGGGTAGGGCGGGCCAATGGACGATCCTGGGCCGCGGCACGGCAGGTCCGTCTAACCGGCAGGCAGTAGGTCAAGAGCGAGCGCTGGCAGCGCTGGACGAAGCGGTGAACGCGGCCTTCACCACAGCAGGAATAACGCGTTGCTCCGTGGCATCGGCGTGCTTGGGGTTGGCCGGAGCCGATCGGGCCGATGACCAAAGCCTGATCCGTGCCTGGACGGAGCGTGTACAGCTGGCCAACCAGGTCCAGGTCACTAACGATGCCGCAATCTTGCTGGCCGCGGGGACGCCGCACGGCTGGGGGCTTGCGCTCATCGCTGGCACCGGATCGATTGCTTTCGGCCAAAGCGCGGATGGGCGGCGGGCGCGGGCCGGAGGATGGGGCCATCTGCTCGGCGATGAAGGCAGTGCCTACGCTCTGGTCCTGGCTGGCCTGCAAGCGGTAGTTCGCGCCGCCGATGCCCGCGGCCCGGCCACGCGCTTGACGGAACGCTTCCTGAGCCGGCTCGGTCTAAATCAGCCGCAAGAGTTGATCGCCGCTGTCTACCGCAGTGGCCGCGACCGAGCCGACTTGGCGGCGCTGGCGCCTCTGGTGCTCGAAGAAGCAGAAAAGGATGAAGTTGCTGCCACGCTTGTGCAGCAGCAAGCGCAAGAATTGGCGCGAGCGGGCCAGGCGGTGGTGCGTCAACTCCACTGCGAAGCTCCGATCCCTCTCGCCTTGGCCGGTGGACTATTTCTGGGCAGTGTGGCCTATCGACAGCGCGTTTTGGATGCCTTGGCAAACCTCGGCGTTCCACTAGGGCCGATTACCCTTGTCGACGAACCCGCACGGGGAGCCATCCAGCTTGCTGCGGGCTGGTAAAGTAATCGCATCACGTGCCTGACAGTTCGTCACTCGTCAGCGGTCGGGCGACCGTTCCGGAAGACGCAATACGTTTCCAGGAAGGATGTGCAGGTTTTGCAAACAAGCCGAAGGCGTGTGACCGGCGGCAGGAACGAGCGCCGCCAGGCCAGCGGCGAAGGCGGCGGACTCCGCCGTGCCCTCGCCGCGGTCGTAAGACAATACGTCTGGTTTC
>JAJPHU010000291.1 GCA_021325115.1 Planctomycetota bacterium
TTATCTCGGCGTCCATTATCCCAGCGACGTGCTCGCTGGCTGGACCGCAGGTTTGGCCTGCGCGCTCTTGGCACTGTGGGCCGATCAACGCTGGGGTGAACAGCGAACGGACAGGGTTAGCCGGCCGGTAGATCCGCCAGCCAGCTAACCCGGACCATTCGCCATTCTGTGACTAAAAACCTCTGCCAAAACCTACCCAACTGGGATATCGTCGTCCTGCAACAGACGGAAACAGATCACGCAAGCGGCCAAGGTGTTCCTGGCCTCCTGAAGGCTGGATAATAGCCTAGCGGTCATAGCGGATGTGAAGCCGACACAGATCCTTGAATCAACCAAGGGCCCTCTTCGTCACTCAGCGATCTTCCCCAGACCGCTGCCATGTTCTGGCTCCCTCGTGGCGATGTGCGGCCCGATGCCCAACCCGTACAGCAGCCAGCGGGTGCTATTGTTGGACCTTCATATCCCCTTAACTAGGGGACCACAATTCGTGGGGAAGTTCATCCTCCGCATCACGTCGTTTTCTGACCTATAGTTGCACAGATGATCTTGTGTGGGCGACAGAACCAGTCCTCTCATGCGCTGCTTGTGCGTACAGGATTCCATGAGTGCAATTCCCAATGTCGTGGTCATCGGGGCCGGCCCAGCAGGTTTGACTGCTGCCTACCTCTTGTGCAAGGCCGGTTCATCCGTGATTGTGCTGGAGGCTGATCCTACTTATGTGGGTGGAATCTCACGCACCGCCCGTTACAAGGGCTTTCACTTTGACATCGGTGGTCATCGCTTCTTTTCCAAATCGAAAGAAGTCGAGGACTTGTGGAGCGAAATCCTGCCGCATGATATGCTAGATCGGCCGCGCTCCTCGCGCATTTATTATCGCGGCCAGTTCTTCGCTTATCCACTCAAGGCCGGCGAAGCTCTGCGTAAACTCGGCATCATTGAGGCAACGCGCTGTGTGCTGTCGTACCTCAAAGCAAGACTGTGGCCCAATGCCAATCCGCGCAGCTTTGAGGACTGGGTGACCAATCAGTTCGGGGCGCGGTTGTTCAACATTTTTTTCAAGACTTATACGGAAAAAGTGTGGGGCATGAGCTGCAAGGAAATCTCTGCCGATTGGGCGGCGCAGCGCATCAAGGGATTATCACTGAAAACGGCCATCCTCAATGCCGTGTGGCCACAGCGCTCCCAAACTAAAGACAAGGGGCAGGTCATCAAGACACTGATCGACTCGTTTCGTTATCCCCGTAAGGGACCAGGCATGATGTGGGAAGCCTGCGCCGATAAAATCCGGGCGATGGGCGGCATTATTGAAATGGGCAAAAAGGTAGTGGGCTGCCGCTGGGAGGAAGAGGCCGGCTTATGGATCGTCACCTACGAAGATGAGCGGAAAGCACGGTTCCAGGTGCAGGCGCGTCACGTCATCTCATCAGCACCACTGCGCCAATTGGCGCATGGGCTACGTCCGTCCCTGTCGGATAACGCCCTGCGAGCCGCCGATGCCCTGAAATACCGTGATTTCCTCACTGTGATGCTGATTCTCAAGGATCGCCAACTGTTTGACGATAACTGGATCTATATCCACGATCCTAGTGTCAAGGTCGGCCGCATCCAAAACTTCAAGTCATGGTCGCCGGAGATGGTGCCCGATCCATCGTTGTGTTGCTATGGATTGGAATATTTTTGCTTCGAGGGCGATGGCTTATGGTCATCCCGTGACGAAGCATTGATCGGGCAAGCCAAACAGGAATTGACCAAGATCGGCTTGGCCAAGCCGGAAGACGTGCTCGATGGCTGCGTGGTGCGACAGCCGAAAGCCTATCCTGTCTACGATGATGATTATGCTGCCAATGTGGCCGCGATTCGCACAGAAATAGAGGCGCGTTTTCCAACACTGCACCTGGTTGGGCGTAACGGTATGCACAAATACAATAATCAGGATCACGCCATGATGACGGCCATGCTGTGCGTGCGCAACATTCTGGCAGAACGAAAAATCTATGATTTGTGGCAAGTGAATCAGGACGCCGAATATCACGAAGCAGGTGCCGCCGGCGCGCAGCAAGAAATCGTTGCCACAGGTTTACGTTCGGTGCCAACGCGCATCAAGGCTGCTACATCGTTAAGATGAAGGTAGTTGTTCCCAGGTTGAGCTAAATAACTCGACGCTTACGTGGCAGTGGTTCTGGTTATTGTAGCGGTATCATAGAGCGAAGTCTCAATGGCAAAAGGAGATCCGATCGATACCAACAGTCCAGGATAAATCAGCTCTCTCATGACGCTTATTTCCGGCCCTATCCCAGGGGCTTCTTTTTCGCCCCGCGTCCAGGCCGCCGCCGTGAACGGCACCCTCTGGTTGGTGTTGAACAGCTCGGGCCGTCTCGGACTCAACGTCTCGTCCACCCCCTCCACACAGAACGAACCGTCCCGCGTGTTCGATCGCTGCCAGGCGATCCCATAGCGGTTGAATCCATCGAGGATCGCTGCCCGGTACAGGAAGCCGTTGGCCAGCGGCACAGAGGTGATCCACACCTGATCCGGTCGCTCGATGCGCATGTCCCGCAGCAAATACGGATAGATCCGATGCCTTCGACCCACTGTACTGAGCTTCGGCTTGGGGTAGATTGCCTCAAGTGGGCCCCGGTTTTTCAACCGCCCGAAGAAGTTCCTGGCTGGTTGATCCTGGAGGAAGGCCAATTAGTGTAGCAGCTGGCCGAGGAGCGATGTGTCTTGGAATCGGGACTCGCGCTGCCAAGATCGAGTGGGGCACCCGTTGGCGAACGAATCGCGTCAGCCAGCTGGTAAGGCCTTACCAGCTGGCTGACGCGATTCGTTCGCCAGGGAAATTACCTTGTCCGCTGTCGCGGCGGATGGTTACGATTGCAACAGCGATAGTGGTTCGAGTTCTTGCTCCGTGCAAAGGAGGCCGTCGTGTTGTCCTGCACTCGTTGGTTCCTGCTCGCTCTTTCTTCTTGCCTCTTCGCTTTCGCTTCAGGTCCGGATAGACCGGCGGCGTCGAAACCTACGCCCAAACAGATCGCTCAATGGGTTGAAGAGCTGGGCGATAACGACTTCAAAGTACGCGAGAATGCCTCGAAGAAACTCTGGCAAGCCGGCGCTGCTGCCGAATCTGCCCTGGAGAAAGCACTCCAAAGCGATGATGCGGAAGTGGTTCGCCGTGCCCGTGAGCTGCTGGATAAGTTCCGCTGGGGTATCTATCCCGACACGCCGGACGACATCGTTGCCCTCATCCACGCGTATCAGTCCAGCGCAGGCAATTCGCGCAGAGAAATCCTCCAGAAACTGCTCGACAGAGGTGAAGCAGGCCTGCAGGCCGTCCTGAAAATTACCACAGCCGAGAAGGATGAGAATCAGCGCAAAGTGCTGGGTGAGTTGGTTGTTCACAAATTGCCCGCTGCTTTTCTTCTCGCCGCAACCGAAGGCAAATACGAGCAATTCGAGCGCCTGCTGGAGGTTGGCCATGAGGGTAGATTCATCGGTAACAATCAGTATGCCGCATACTGGCTGCTGCGCGGCCAATTGCCCGGACGCATTGCCCACTTTCGTGCCCGGCTAAGCGAACATCCCCAGGACAAGTGGCTCGCGGAGACATTGGCCTATCTCCAGCGCGCCAACGGTGATCTCGCCACAGCGCGCCAAGCCGCTGAGAAGTCTGGACGTGCCGATCTTATCGATGGCATCCTCTACGAACTGGGCGATTGGAAAGCGTTAGCAGAGCGCTCAGAGGTTGCCAGAGCGAGCAATCCCGCTGAAAAATGGGCCTATCGGGCCGCCTTTACGCGCCTGGCCGGCAAGCAGGAGGAATTCGAGAATGCCGTACGCGAATTGCGAAAATGCGCCGAGAGCAGTGAACCGAACAAATCTTCGGCGTGGGTAGCGGCCAAGGGGCTGCTGCTCAACGATCGTCCCGCTGACGGTTTAAAATTGCTCCGCACTTTGCCCGAACAGCAAACTCTTCTGTTCGACATCCTGTGCGCCCGGCTCGAGTTCAGTGCGGCGATCGATTTGGCCAAGAAGCCGGGACCGAGCGCTGAGAAATTCTCCTATCTTGATTTGGCCTGCGCGCGGTTGCTTTGTTTGCTGGGCGAAAAAGAAGGACAGGTATTATTTGATCGCTACGCTGAACGTATAAAAGATGAAGTGGATCCCTATGAGGTCCGAGCACTGCTGGCGGAGGAAATACGCGCGGGATTGAAAGACCGAGCCTTCGCCCATGCAGCCCAGGCAATGGGCGCCGCACCGCCGAAGGACCGGAAAGATCTCACCAAAGAAGAGTTGGAGCAATTTTACTTAGAGCGACTCTTCCCCCAACAGACGAAGATGGCCCAGATATGGTGGGCCATCCTGCGGCGACAATTCAAAAACGACCCTCCGGCAGCAGTGCTGAACCGTCTACGCGAACTGATGGAAGGCAGGATTGCAGCCAAGGAGGTAAAGAAGTGGGTCGAACAAGCCGAGCATTGGGAGCCTCTGCCCACCTTGGGAGCTTTGCAGCCGCCGTCCTTATTGATCGAGCTGTTGCAGGCGTGGCTGCCATCTCTGGCCGAGGCTGCCAGCCGCGCCGGACTCGACAACTTGGCTTGCTCCTTGCTGGAGAAAGCGAAGTTCAAAAAAGGGGACAGCCAGATGGCCTTGCTCCGTCTGGGCGATTTGCTCGCGGCCAAAAAACAATGGGACAAA
>JAJPHU010000206.1 GCA_021325115.1 Planctomycetota bacterium
GACCGCTCCGCCTTCGCGGTTGGACACGCTGCTGCCGTTGTTAGCATGTCCTTCCTGCCACGCCGCTCTCCAACGAGGCGAGGACAATCTGCTTTGTTGCGGCTGCGGCACCCATTTTACCCTGCGCGAAGGGCGGCCAGTGTTCTGGTCAGATACCGCCAACGTCACGATCATGCCGGCCCATCATTTCAGCAATGAGATTCCTGAGTATGTGCAAGATTGGCTGACGTGGTTCGATGGTGTCGTTCTCAACATCGGTGCTGGCGGGACCCACTTCAAATTCGACAACTGTGTAGAGTTCGAGGCGTGTCTCTTCCGCAATACCGATGTGGTCGGTGACGCGCACCACCTTCCGTTTGCCGACGAGGCTTTCGACGCCGTTATCACTTTCAATACTTTTGAGCATCTGCGTGAGCCGAAGCGCGCGGCCAGCGAGATCCATCGTGTTCTCAAACCCGGCGGCAAGCTCATTCTCGACACTGCCTTTTTGCAGCCTGTTCACGAAGCTCCCTATCACTTCTACAACACGACTGAATATGGACTCCGTCACTGGTTCGATTCCTTCACCATCACCAAATTGGAAGTGTCCGAAAATTTCAGTCCCGCTTGCGTGATCAGTTGGCTGACATCGGAATTGTTGTCGGCCGTCGAAACAACCCAAGGCCGTGAAGCGGCCCAACAATTGGCGGCTACGCCGCTGGCATTTTGGCGATCGCTGTGGGCCAATCCAGCGGAACGCAAGCATCCGGTCTGGCAAATGCTCGGCCGACTGCCGCAAGAGGTCCAGAAACGGCTCTCCGCCGGCTTCCGTTTGGAAGCCGTTAAATAAGGAAAGATCCTCCCCTCTTTTTTCCGACAAAAGAATTAGAGTCTTGTGATTTTATCTGCGCGTATTTGGGGAAGGGGAGATCACAGCGATCATGTCCACGCCAACGGGACAAGGAAGCTCCTTCCGAGCGTTGATCGTCATTCCTGGTACGGTGAATTACTTTTACAACCAAAGCGGAAGACGAATTGGTGAAGCGCTGCAAGCGCTGGGTGGTGCGGTAGATATCTGCACGTTGGCCGAGTGTCCCGATCAAGACTACGATTGGTGCATCTTTTCTAACCTCACGGAAGTGCTTGTTGCCGCGGGAGAAGAGCAAGGCGCCCGGCGTATTGCCGCACTGGCACGGCATTGGCGACACAGCGCTTCTTGTGCCATCGATTGCGTACGGACGGTGTGGTATGAGCGCATCTGGGAATACTGCCACCGTTGCGGAATTGAGTGGATCCTCGATTTGGGCTTGTGCGATCAAAGCTCTTATTTGGCAGCCGATCGACGCGACAATTATCGCTTCGTATTCTCCGGTTTAACACCGTCGGAGCAAGCTATCCTCGAGGACCTGCCGCACCGTGAGACGCCGCGCGCCTTTCCATGGGCCTTCGTGGGCCACAAAACCCCTTATCGTGTGGCGCTGGTAGACCATCTGATTCAGAGTGTCGATCCGGGTGGCTTTATCTACATGCCATCGCCGGCGCCCTACACCGAGCAAGGCTCGCCGCATCTCAATCAGCAAAAATTCGAGATGGTGTTACGGCAAACGCGCTATCAGATCTGGTGCTCGCATCATCGTCACTTTTACATGGAACCGGAACGCTTCCGCATGTCGCTCTTGACTGGCAGCGTTCCGATCAAGGTTCTCGATTCGTGCGAAGAAGTGCCGCCGGAGGCGTGTTTCAAATACCTCATGATGGAAGCAGCAGAAGTGGGGCAACGCTTACAGAACGGCGATTTCCAGCGTGTGCGTGAGCGTTTCTGGTGTGATTGGCGGCGTGCGCCGCTCTTGAGCACGGAATTGGGCCGCATTCTGGGACTTACCTCGTCCGGTGCGAATTCAGCGCGGCAACGGGCTGCTTAACTCGTTCCTGCACAGAGGGTGAGAACGAGAAGTAAGAGGAGAAAGCATGGTGGCGCAAATGTGGACGGGACTGGCGCAAGAAGGTGTGACCATCGCCATCCCCAACTGGAACCATGAGCTGCTGCTGCCGCGCGCTATCGATTCCGCTTTCCAGACCCTCATCCGATTGCGCGACGAAGACGTTCCTGGTGAGATCCTAATCATCGATGAGGCGTCGCGCGATGGCTCGCCGCTGCTTCTGCGCCAGCTGGAAGCGCTCTATTATCGCGAGGGTCTGCGCGTGCTGTTGCTGGCTGACACGGGCACCCTCGCCGATAGCCGCAATTTGGCCCTGGTCCATGCGCGTTATCGTTATATCGCCTTCCTCGACGCAGACAATGAATTGATCCCCGAAAATGTGCCTTCCTTCTTGCGCGCCCTGCAAGAGACAGAAGCGGCCATGGTCTATGGCAATCTACTGGTACGCACGCCGACGTCGCGCTGCGCCATGAACCTGCTCAGCAACGAAAGTGTTCAGTTCAAGCTGTTTCAACGCAATTATATCGACGCTTTCTCCCTGGTCGATCGCTGCCAGCTTTTCGACCTGGGCGGCTACGAGAGCGGCTACCGGGCGCTGGAAGATCACGAAATGTGGCTGCACCTGGCCGTCAACGGCCGCAAGGTCGTCTTCGTCCCCTTGGCATTCGGCTACTATTACGTGCTCCCTAGCTCCATGGCAACGACGTCGGGCAATAAGGCGATGGAGGCAGAGTCGCGTAGTCAGCGGATTTATAATCAGCTCCAGGCGCGCGATCACTTGCCGCTGAACACTAACTTGCTCCGCTTTCATCCCGCTCTGGGGTATTTTTGAGCGCCACACGAGGAAATCCTATGTATCCTGTATTCCACGCCCCCCGTCCCCGCTTGCCCTCGGTCCTGAGTGTGTTTGGGCCGATTGAGCAGTATCAGGCCGATCGGGACAAACGGAGTTTGTTCAGCGGCAACACAGGCGCTGTGCTCGAACCTCTGGATGCCTACCTGGCCCATCTGTTGGTGAATGTTCATCCGGGCGAGCCGGTCCTTCTCGACTTGACTGCCGAACAGACCAGCGGCGCCAGCACGCTCCTGGGGGTGTTGCATCCGCGTCAGCCGCGCGTCTTCGCCGTCGGCGGTCCTCTGCCGGGCGACCGCCGCGCCTATCGCGGCGCCGTGGAAGAGTTTCTGCAACAACGGAACACAGACCTCTCTCTTCTTCACTGGTTGTCCTATGACGAGATGTCGGCGGCGCTGAAAGGCGAGACCGATGTCCTTGTCTTCCTTGCAGCCAACCGGCCGGCCGTGGATGCCGAAGTGGAGCAATGGCTGAATCTTTTGCCCTCTGCCATTGTCCTTGTCTTCGGGCTGGGCGCTGTCGGCTCTTGTGCAGCTCTCGATGCTCTTGTACAGCGTTTCCCTACAGGTTCGCCGCGCCGCTTGGCGTTGCTGCGTGACAGCGGCGAAGTGCTATCGGCCAGCCGTCTCGGCATGGTGGCTGGCCGCGATAACACCGCGGCGGAGACAGCGCGGCGGCGCCTTCAGCAATTGTTCACAAGCAACTACAGCTTCCTGAGTCTGTTGCGTTTAGCTACGGAACAAGCCATTCGCGCCTCGGGGAGCGACGGAGTTGTCCGGGGAAGCCACGGCTCTTTCCTGGAATGGAACCAGGAAATCAACCAACTCAAGAAGGCAGCCCAGCAAGCGCGCGCAGATGCGGAGGCCGCTTTTGAGGAATTACGGACCTTAAAACATAGTCTCAGCTATCGCCTCAGTGAGCGGTTCCGCCACTGGCGAAGACAACTCGCGCCGGATCAGACCTGGCGCTACCGTTTGTTCCGGGGCCTTCGTCGCAGCGCACAAATCGTGCGACACGAAGGTTTTTTCTGTCTACTCCGTCGCATCGTTCGCCGCTGTCTGCGTCGCTCGGTTTGAGGGCAACTCCTGGGCCATTTTGTTGGGCGGCGGGCCGTCGTGCTTGCCGACGGTTCGCTGCTCAACAAAGTTACTCAGAGGTGGCCCCCTTATCATTCAAGGCAATTTCTCCCTTCGCCGATAACAATACTGCTACTTGTGATCAATCCATCTTATACAATCCCAAGCGTCCGAGAGGTTGCGCATGTACGTGCTCATTACCGGCGGAGCCGGCTTCATCGGCAGTCATCTGGCGGACGCTCTGCTCGAGCGCCGGCATACCGTTGTCGCTGTCGATAACCTTTCACTCGGACGGGAAGCGAACCTCGCTCACCTCAACAACCACCCGCGGTTTCGCTTTCAACGTCTCGATCTGCTCGACGGCCTACAATTGCAACGCTTGTTCGCCGCTGAACGCTTCGACGCCGTCTTCCATCTGGCGGCTAACTCCGACATCGCACGCAGTCATCACGATCCCGACGTGGACCGCGACAACACTTTTGCCACCACCTACGCCGTGTTGCGGGCCATGAAAGAACAGGGAACACGGCAAATCGTCTTCGCTTCGACCTCGGCCATCTATGGCGAATTGCACGGCCCCTTGAGCGAAGACGCCGGCCCGCTTCAGCCTGTCTCGCACTATGGGGCTGCCAAGTTGGCTTCGGAAGCGTTTATCTCTAGCTTCGCCGCCAATTATGACCTACGTGCCTGGATCGTGCGCTTTCCTAACGTGGTCGGCAGCCGGGCCACCCACGGTGTTATTCACGATTTCATCACCAAACTGCAACGCAACCCGGATGTCTTGGACGTACTCGGCGATGGCCGGCAGAACAAACCGTATCTGCACGTGCGCGATCTGGTGGCGGCGATCCTGCTGGTCTGGGAGAAGGCCGGTGATCGGCTCAATGTTTTCAACGTCGGCGTTGAATCGCGTACTTCGGTGCAGCGCATCGCCGAAATGGTGATCGAGGAAATGGGCTTGGCGGCCTCGATCCGCTACAGCGGCGGCACTCGCGGCTGGATTGGCGACGTACCGGAGTTCCATTATCGCTTAAATCGCGTTCACGCCCTGGGCTGGCGCGCGCGACTTAGTTCCGACGAGGCCGTTCGCCTGGCCATCCGCGAAATCCTGGACAGCAAGAGAAGGGACGCGGGACCGGAACACGAGAAAAGGGAGGCGGCATGATTATCACGCGGACACCGCTGCGCATCAGTTTTGTTGGCGGCGGTAGCGACTTGCCAGAGTTTTACCGCGAGCACGGCGGGGCTGTCCTCAGTGCCGCCCTCGCCAAATACGTGTTTTTATCGATGCATCCCTATTTCCACGAGCAGAAAATCTTTCTGAAGTATTCGCAGAGCGAGTTGGTCGATTCCGTCGAGCAGATTCAACACCGCATTATCCACGAAGTCTTCTCTGCTTATGGCATCACCGGTGTCGATTTCAATTCCAGCGCCGATGTGCCGGCCGGCACGGGGCTGGGATCGTCGTCGTCGTTCACCGTGGGGCTAATCAACCTGTGCAACGCCTACACCGGCCGACACATGACGACAGCCGAATTGGCCGAAAGCGCTTGTCACGTTGAGATCGAACGCTTGTGCGAGCCGATTGGCAAACAGGACCAGTATGCTGCGGCGTTCGGCGGCCTGAACCTGATCCTGTTCCAGCCTGACGATTCGGTGCATGTGGAGCGAGTCGTGATGACGCCGCGCCATTATCAGCAATTGCAGAAAAACCTTGTCCTGTATTACCTTGGTCAGACTCGCGCTGCCTCGGAGGTGTTGCGTGAACAGCGGGACAACCTTCGCTCGGATCGCAGCAAGGTGGTCATTCTTGGCAAGATGGTCCAGTTGGCGCGTGAGCTTTTCACGGCCTTGGGCCACGGCGACATTGATGCTTTGGGCGCGGCGCTGCACGCCGGTTGGATGTACAAGAAGGAACTGGCCAAGGGTATCTCCAATGAGCGCATCGATCATTATTATGAGGTGGGCTTGCGCAACGGTGCTCAGGGAGGCAAGCTGCTGGGTGCAGGAGGAAGCGGCTTTCTGTTATTTTACGTGACTGAGAGTGAGCAGGAGCGCTTGCAGCGCGCTTTGTCCGATTTGCAAGCGTTCCCCGTCGTTTTCGACGATTATGGCTCTACTCTCCTTGATTTGAATCAGGTGTTCACGATGAGCACACCTCTTTATGTCCGTGCTGCCTGAACGGACGAGAGAGGCTAACTGAACCCCTATGTTATTGTAGGCACCCGTGGCATAGCAAGCGTCTCGAGAGGAAGCAGCAATGAAAATCAGCGGCGAGCGCTATTTTCCCCAAATCAACAACGCGGTGCTTGGCCCGTACGAACCGTTCATTTCTTATGAACACTGGCACCGTTACTGCTTTGCCACGCCCCTTGTAAGCGGCAAAACCGTGCTCGATATCGCTTGCGGGGAAGGATACGGCAGCGACTATCTGGCCGAATACGCGGCTTTGGTCTACGGTGTGGATGTTTGCCACGAGGCCGTGCAACACGCCCGCCAAACCTACGTCCGCAACAATCTGCGCTTCCTTCAAGGTTCCGCCGCAGCAATTCCCATCCCCGGTCAACACTGCCTGGACATCATCGTTTCGTTTGAAACAATTGAGCATCTCGACGCCGCGACACAGGAATACTTTGTCCGCGAAGTGAGGCGCTTGCTCAAACCTGAAGGTCTTCTCCTGGTATCTACTCCCAACCGCATGGTCTACAGCCGCGGTCAAGAGAGCCAGAATCCGTACCATCTGCATGAATTCAACCAGGAGGAACTTGTCCAATTTTTGGGCCGTCATTTCGCCCATATCCGGTTAGTTAGTCAACGTGTCTATCCAACTTCCTATATCTGGAATCTTGCTGCTCCTTCGGCGGCGCGGAGTGAGTATCAGCTTCTTCTCGACGGTGTGCGTTTTCGGCCCTGTCAACGAGATAGTAAGGAAACCACCTACCTGATCGCTATCTGCACCAATGGTGCGGTCGCGCCACAGGCCGATGATTCGCTGTTAATCGACTTGTCGGAGGTAGCGTTCCGCGGCGTACCGGGCCGCGAACAGTGGCATAATTCGACGCTGTATTGGGACAGCGGATGCGGTTTCCGCTCCGAGGAGTCTGTCTACGAGCCAGTCGCCTATGAACCAAGTTTTACGGTCTCCTACCGGCTCGATCCATCGGTGCCGTGCCGGCGTCTACGCTGGGATCCCGTGGAAGCACGCTTGTGTCGGGTACACTTGCGGCGGGTGTTTTGGCAGGACGACTGCGGCGCCCATCACGAGCTCGATCTAGATCAAGCGTCGAGCAATGGCGATCGACTCGCGGAGGGCGTTTTCCGTTTCGAGACGGGCGATCCGATGGTGTATCTGCCGATCACAGGTCCAGTAGCCGAAGTCGCCCTTGAAGGGGATTGTATGGTTGAGGGAGAGGCAGCTTCTCTTCAAAGACTGGAAACATTATTGGCCCATTACAAGGATGAATTGCGAGGGATGCAGGAACTTTTGCAAGCACGCGAACAATGCTTGGTGGAGCATCAGCAGTGCCTGCAAGAATGCCAGCAACAGTTGCAGGAATCTCGGCAACAGTTGCAAGAACATCAACAACGGTTGCAGGAATATCAATCCCTACGCACTCTGGGGCCAGCTTTCCTTCGGGCGCTGCTCTGTGCCGCGCACCGGCGCATGCCCCCTTGGGTCTGTTCTGTCCTTTCGCTTCCTCGGCAACCGCAGCCGCGTTCGACGGCGAATACCTCTTGGCAACAGGTGAGAAAGGCCGGTTGACCGCGCTGCGTCAGCAATCGCGTACCTGAGGGTTAATTAGAAAAAACTGTAGGGCGCGCTGCCAGCGTACCCTGCGACTCTTGCCGTTAACCCTAAGCTTCTCATCAACAGCGGCTGTGGTGAAAATCGAGGATGTGTCGATAGACGGCCGCTGCCTCCGTGCCGATCGCTTCTGGAGTATAATTCTGCAGGACGTGTTCGAGGGCGTTTCGCCCCATCTGTCGGCGCCAGTCGGGCCGCGCGATCAGTTCATGGAGAGCGTCGTACCATTCCTCCGGGGTCCGCGCCAACAGGCCGTTGTGTCCGTGGGTGATGCTCTCGCAGAAGATGCGCGTCGGCGAGGCGACCGAGGGGACCTCAACCAATCCCGCTTCATAATACTTGAGGTTGCTCTTGCCTTCGTTGAACGGCGTCAGCTCCAGGGGAATAAGATTGATATCGACGCCAGCTATGACAGCCGGCAGTTCCTTCCAATGACAGGTTGGGAAGAGATCGATTTGGTCCCTGAAGGGCGCCAGACCAGGAAAGGCGCCAACGTCCAGATGGCCAACAATAACCAGGCGGACGTGGCGCTCTTCGTGCAACAGACGCATCAAAGCGGGATAGACGACGCGGAAGTCCGCCTGATGCGTGCGCGTACCACTGAAATAGCCGATGCGCGTCCAGGGATCGTGCTGGCGGCCGCCACGCTGCTCGCGGGCCGACTGCGATAGAATAAGTTGAGTGGAATTTAGACCATTGTGAATCACAAAACTCTTTTTTCCAAGTGCGGCGGCCTTTTCAGCCAGGTAGGAAGTGGAGCCGGTGAAATAATCGCATCGATCCAGACAGGCGCCCAGGTCGTCCATAAGTCCCAAAACTTTCGCTCGGCCCAAAGGATCTTGGAACGCTTCAACGTAAGGCATGACCCAGGGATCGAAAATATAGTCATCAATGTCGTAAACGATCGGCAGTCCGCGCCGCCGGGCCAACCCAATGAGTGTGGTAAGAGAATCGTTGCATATCCTGCGGACCAGGACGATCAAATCGTGAGCCAGGATAGCGGACAACTGAGCAGGAACTTCTTCCAAGGACACAAACATTCCTTCCCCCCCAAGGGGGGCCAGAGCCTCAATGAGATTGTGAGCGCGATAGCGCATGGTTGCAGCATCCAGGGCGATTTGGGAACCAATGTAGGCAATGCGGAATTGGTTTAGCGCCGGTGAACGGGGGGGTAACACCCTCCGTTCGTTGCACCGGAGGGTACCAATCCCCCGCTCGTTGCACCGAAGGGTTAACACCTGCCGTTCGCCCGGGGTAGGTGGATCGACCTCCTTGCATCGTCTCAGGCGCCAGCCGCGCAGGAACAAACGCAAAGCCTTTTGTCGCCAACTCCCCTCCGGCGCGAGACGCCGCCGCCACCGCGACAGACGCTGCGCCCAAGCCCAGGCGGTACTGGACTCGAGGGCGGCTCGCTCCTCTGCCAGGCGACGATACTCCTCCCAAAGCACAGCAAAACGCGCCGTCAGCCGTTCCGCTGTTCCTCTCTCATCTCGGCACTGTTCGCGTGCAATCATACGGTCTTCACCTGGTTTGTTCGTCTTGCCGCAGCCATTGCTCCAGCTGGGCGAGGATCTCCCTATCGCTCGCCAACATGCCGTCGTAGTAGTAGCGTCGCTCGGCCAGAAAGCGCGGCAGGCTGTCGAGACTGCCGCCTGGCAAAACCTCTACGTCTGCAGGCAACCTCGGCCCCCCCTTCCCCTCCTCAACTGAAGGGAGAGGAGGAGGGACGACAGCCGATCCTACGTCGATCGGATAGACGGTGACAAAGCAGTTGCGGGACCGCAGCTCGTGGACGACTCGACTCCATTCAGGCGTTTGTCCGTTCGTTTGTTTCGGCAGATAAAGAACGCAGAAGCGCTCATCATGCGAGCCGCGCATGAGCCAAGGCGGTGTACCGAACGGACATTGATGGGCCAGCCAATCGGCATGTTTTTGCGTGAAATAAGGGAGATTACGCTGATACAGCGCGCGCGAGTCTTGGCTGGAAGCGGCACTGGCATTTTCGTAATGAAGGATAGCGACTTCCGGCAAATAGACGACGCGCCAGCCGGCCCGCCACAGACGGATGCAGTAATCGCTGTCCTCGAAATAGCCCGGCGAGAAGGCGGTATCCAGGCCGCCCATCTGGGTAAACAAGGCGCGGCGCGTCATCAGGAAAGCGGCGGAACAATAATCCACGTCGCGCTGAAATTGATACTCCGCCGCGGTGGGGTCATCGCCGCGGCCATACTGAAAGGCATGGCCGTCGCGCCAGAATGTGCAGCCAGCCTCTTGCAGCGTACCATCGAGGAGAAGAATTCGTCCGCCGACAGCGCCGACATCCGGGTTGGCCTCCAAGAAACGCAGGGCAATCCCCAGACTATCACCCAGCACTTCGGTGTCGTTATTGAGCAACAGCAAGAATTCTCCGGTGGCTGCTTCCGCAGCCTGGTTGACGGCCACGGGGAAACCACGGTTGTCGCGGTTGCGGATCACTTGGGCGCCGGAGAGACGGTCCAGCAATGTCCCTGTCTCATCGCGGCTGGCATTGTCTACCAGAATGACCTCGGCGCCGATCTCTGCCAAGCGCGGCTGAATCGACCGCAGACAAGCCAATGTCAATTCCGCCCGATTGTACAGGACCAGCAAAATACTCAAGCGCGGAACCGTCGACCGCGGCAATTCCAAGAGACTATTACTCTCTAAAAAGCGCCTTAAGTGCTCTTTCGCCTGGGCGGTCGCTATCTCTTTCACATCTTCTGTTGTAGCACTGGACATGAATTGCGCACCAAAAGTTCACGAGCCGGAAGCGTAAGCGATGGAATAGCCCGCGAGACGCCGGTCCCACCACCATCCGCGACCGCTTACGCTTCCGGCTCGCCTTGTTTACAGAACCATCCCGACACAGTTTGACGCCATCGTCTGTATTTCTCCAATAGTTTCCAGCCACGCGTCGCACGCATTTGATTCAGTTGGGTTTCCAGGTCGTACAGACGACGGCGGAGGTTGATGTTCTCACAGCGAAGAGCGTGCAGGCGGTGTTTGTAGGCATTCACGCCAGCGAGGCCGTTTCCCACTGCTGGACTTCGCGTCAGCAGATCTCTCAGGAGCGCTGTTTCGCCCCGGGGAAGACTCCCCGCTTCAATCAGGTGGAGCTGTTCCAGACATGTCTGGATGGAATCATTCACGGCAGTCCCCTTCCATCAGGAACATCGTCACCATCGGCACAATTCACCTGCCTTCTGCAACATTTTCTCGTCCCGGCGTGGGACGCTGCCAGATCTGGATACGGCAAGCCAGGTGCGGCAGTTCCTGTTCTTCGGCGAGATAAAAGATTCGTTGACCGGATAGTACATCTTTTAGTTCGGCGTGCAGAGCGCATTCCGGCCCGGAATCCACACCCTCACGAGAGATGGTTGTTTCACAGAACACCAGTGTGTTGCAGGCAGTCGTTTGCAGCCAATCCGTGAAACCGCGGCGGTTGTCCGCGCCGGCAGCACCAAAACCATACCAGCGCTCTTCCAGGTTCTCGAAATGACCGAACCGCTCCAACCAGGTCCATTGCGCCATTGGTTTAAGAGGCAGCGAGGTCAGCAGCAGGGTCCGTTCTCCATCACGGATGTCGGAAAGATAGGTATCGGTGACTTCAAGCATGGAGGGTAGTTCGGGGTGTGGCCCCCCCTCGACTGCATGGCCGAGCAGGGTAGAAGGGCGAATTACGGTGTCCCAGAGAACACAAAGAAGACACAGGAGACAGAGAATAGAGGATAGAGGATAGAAAAAAGGCCTTATTTGCTGTCCTCCATTCTCTATCCGCCATTTTCTATCTTCTGTGTTTTTTCTCTGTGTTCTCTGTGACGCTGTGGTTCGCTCTCTCGGTCCCCATAGTGCCGCCGCGCCCAGGCCGGCCGTTACCCACACAGCTGGAATCCATGAATGCAACATGCGGCCCTTGTGATTGGGGTGCAGCGGCGTCAGCACCGAGGCCAACAATACCAGGGCCAAGACAGCAATCCCTCCTGGACGCAGCCGCCGCCAAGTCAATAAACCGCACAAACACAAAAGCGCAGCCGCCCATGCCCAAGCAAGACTGCTGTGATAATCTTGCACGGCCCAGGTCGCATAATCGCGGAAACCGCCGAAAAAATCCATGTGCTGATGCGGTGCACGGTCGGCGAAACTGAGATACCACAAAAAATAGCTGGGGTGTTTGGGCAGCAGAAACCACACCGCGATGGGGCCAATCAGCCAGAGAACGACCTGCCGCAAGCGCGGATCGAACTGCCGTGTCCATTGCTGTCCCTGCCGACGCCACCAGGACGCCAGCCGAATAAACAGCAAGACGTAGATGAGATGAATCAAATTATGCGGAGGATACAGAGAAAGGGAATGTCCCCACAAGCGGAACGGCCTTTCGCCATGTTGATAAACGTAGACACTGGCAAGCAATAGGATCGCTGCGGCCCAGGTCAGCGGATGACGAAGCTGCGCTGCCGTCCAGCGCCGCCAGTCGGTGCTGCTCAGCACGGCGCGAATAGCGCGCCCATACAACCGCCCTCGGCTATATCCCTCGGCGGCGAGCAGCGCCAAGACCACGAGCAACCAATAATTGTATTTCTCCAGAAACAGAAGCAGCAGCGTCACGGCAAGGCAACGTGCCTTGGCAACCTCGCCGACGCGCCCCTGCACAGTGAGCAGATAGCTGTACAGGACAAGCAGCGATAGCGCGGCACCCAGACTTTCGAGCATAATGTCGGCGGCGTAAGCGCGATGGGCAGGACTGGCAGCGAGAAAGGCAGCAGCGATCAGTCCGGCCAGATTGCCGCGGCGCGACGCTGCCCGCCGCGCTACCAAAAAGCCGAGCAGCACTGTAGCTACCCAGCCCGCCAGACTCGGCAGTATTGCCAGACGATAATCTCGTCCGCCGATCAGCAACACCAGCGCCGCCGCCAGGCCGTGCAGCGGCGGCCAAATACGGGCTTCGTTCAGGTCGTGCAATAGTTGCAACAGCCGGCCATTCTGCACATCGGTTGCCAGTTTTAGACTGTACAGATAGTGGGCGTTGCGGTCGTGATAGGGGTTATACCACAGAGCGCGATCAACGCCGAGAAAGCGAGCATACAAACAACCGGCCAGCACTACGGCAACGACGAACACAAGTGCGGGAAACAACCAGACACCGAGTGGGCACGTCTGGGGTGCTTCGGACAGGCGGCGAGCGGGGACGAGGAAATAACGTGGACGAGTAGGGAGGGAGATCGGCATGAGGGAATCCTTTCCGGTCCGCGTGCCCGCCGGCACGCTGGGGCGGCTGGATGGTAATGCAGGCTTCACTGTGCCGTCAAGATGGGACGATCAACAGGGGGTGTGCCCCTCGATTGCGGCATGGCCTTGTCGTTCCCAGGCAGAGCTTGAGAACGAGAGGGGACACCATGGTGTACAGCAAGCTACTACCGACGAACAGACTCTCGTTCTCAAACTCCAACTGTCAAGAGGGGTTTTGACAAACGGCGAAGGGTGATCTATGGTTGGAGTGACTTTTCCCATTTTCCAAGAGCAAGGCGCATATGTCACAACCGATTACCATCCCAGGGGACCAATCCGCACCTGCGGTCTATAAGGTGGAACGGCGGGCCTCGGTTCGTTTGCAGTCCACCGCCGCCGGATTTTGTCAAAGCCTATCGAGACAACGCGAAGAGAGTTGGCAAGCGATAGTGCGTGACATCTCATGCAATGGCATCGGTTTGCTGCTCCCCCGCCGCTTTGAGCCGGGGGCATTGCTCACCATCGAATTAGCCGAAGCAGGCACGGAACGAAAACACTTATTGTTGGTACGAGTGGTTCGCGCCGCGCCGCAACCCGAAAACAAGTGGCTGCTCGGCTGCGCGTTGATGAATCCCCTCGCCGAGGATGAGGTTCGGCTCCTGCTGGGCAACGCCCACGATTCGACGCCACGCTCTCTTTAATCCCGTTCCCTGATGCGGATCAGCGGGACTCGAACGTGCCGGTCTCCGCTTGCAATCCGATGCCGCCCTGGACTGGCACCTTCATCTTGGCCAACGGCTCGCCGTTGGCGTGGCACACCGCCTCGGTGCCTGTCACGATGATGTCCAACTCATTCCAATCGTCGTTCTTGAATTTCTTCATATGCTTTTGTTCACCGCAGCGGATGCTAGCTATTGTTCTCTTACCTTTTCGTTGACGGTTGCCCGCATAGGATTCTAGCATGGACGCTGTTTTTGGGAAGATTCGCGTCCTATCTTTAGAGGTTCAGAGAATCGCCTGCAGCGATGGTAAGCTGACATTCTCCTTCAGTGAGGAAGGCAAGTAATGGACGGAGATGCTTGCAGAAGAGGTGAAGCGGCCGGAAAAATGCAAGTCGGCGTGCTGGCCATTAATATGACCATTCAAGAGTTCGCACCGATACTTGTGGGGTTCAAGGTGGAAAAGAAGTAAATTCAATCACATGCTCACATACTATTGCGATGCAAAAAATTCTCATTGTCGATTACGGTATGGCTAACCTGCGCAGCGTCCAAAAAGCGTTCGAGAAGGTCGGCCAGGAAGCCCTCATCAGCGGCGATCCCAATCGCATCGCCGAGGCGGACAAGATCGTGCTGCCGGGCGTCGGCGCTTTTCGTGATGCCATCGCCCGGCTGCACGAGGCCGGCCTGGCAGCGCCGCTGCTCGAGCACCTGCGCGCTGGCAAACCGTTCTTTGGCATCTGCCTGGGCTTGCAACTCTTATTCACTATCAGCCACGAAGACGGACTGCACCGCGGACTGGATTACTTCCCGGGCGAAGTAGTGCGCTTCCCGAACGCTCCAGGACTCAAAGTGCCGCACATGGGCTGGAACCAGCTGCGTGTTCGCAAGCCGGCACCACCGCTGGCCGGACTGCCGTCCGAAGCATCCGTTTACTTTGTTCACTCCTATTACGTGGTGCCGCATGATCCGCAACTGACGGCGACGGAGACGGACTATCCGACACCGTTTACGTCAGCCATCTGGCAGGATAACGTATTCGCCACGCAGTTCCATCCCGAGAAGAGCCAGCGCATCGGTCTGGAAATGCTTCGCCGCTTCGCCACATGGCGCTGAGAAGACGCTCACGAATTTCCACTCCTCCATGCAAGGGATACGGCCCACGTGCGAGAAGCGCTTTACACCCAGAACGACGGGGTTTATGATTAATAGGAGATACATCACGGTAGACATCAGAGCGGCTCTCCAGACGGTCCTGGCATCTGTGTCCTTTCCAAATAAAAAAGCACACCAGTAGAGGGTGCAGCCATGTCGCAAACCGCACCTGCTTCGGAAAAATCCGGTAAGCGAGCTTCCTCGCCCTTAGTCCCTCCGGAGGAACGCTTCTGGCAGCGTTATTCGCCCCATGCCGAGTTTCCTTTGTCGAGCGCCGGTTCGCTCATGCTGCACATTCTCGCCTTCGGACTTCTGGGGTTGCTGGCTTGGCTGAGTGCGGTGCTATTCAGCCATGCCACGCGCTCGCTACCGGTTGAGGCGGTGCGTTTGGATCTCGGCGGAGGCGGTGGCAATCCGCATGGCAACAGAGACGATGGCCCCAACACTGGCGCACCTGTCGAGGCTGGTGAGCAGAAGAACGATGCAGCAACGACGAATGTCCCGTCCGAAGACGTCGCACCTCTCAAGATCCAGGTCGAGGCCAATCCGCCGAAGCCGCAATTCGAGGATCCAGCGGGACGGCGAATCCAAGAGTCTGCCGATGCCAACAAAGTTCTTCAGACCCTGCGTAATCGGACAGCACGAATTCAGCCGCCGAATGGCAAACCGTCCACCTCCAGCTACGGAAAAGGCGGTACCGGCAGCGGCGGCGGCAGTGGGGATGGCAAAGGCTCCGGCATAGGTCCAGGAAGCAGCAATGGACCTGGCAACCTCACCCAGCGCGAAAAACGCAACCTCCGCTGGTCGATGCTGTTTAACACCACCAACAGTGCCGATTACGTCGCCCAACTGCGTGGCTTGGGCGCTATCCTCCTCATTCCTGTCCGAGAAGATCCCAACGGAGGGGCCGAGTACAAGGTCGTCCGGGATCTATCGACCCGGCCTGCCAAACTGCTCAACGAGGATGTCAACCGTATCTCGCGCATGGTCAAGTGGGTAGACGATAAACCCGAATCGGTGCTCGGCGTCATGTCTGTCTTAGGCTTGAATCTGCGGCCCAGCCATTTCTTCGCCTTCATGCCGGAAAAGCTGGAACAGAAGCTCTTGAGCTTGGAGCTCGACTATTTACACAAACATTATCGTGGATGCCGCGAAGACGACATCGAAGCGACGACATTCCGAATCCTTGTCAAGAATGGGAAATATGTGCCCGAAGTGAAAGAGCAGAAGGTCAGGTAATCCCCCGGGGAGCGGGGAGCGGGGAGCGTCAACGCGGTTAGGACGAATCAAGGCGTTGCCGCTCCTCGCTCCCCGGAGTTAGCGTTACTTCTTTTCTGCGGCGGCTGCCGGAATTCTCACCAACACAATGTCCGTGCCGCCTTCTGGACTGCGTACTTGCAGCAGCACGCCTTTCTCGGCAGATGCCTTGGCGAGTGCTTCACGCACCGCAGCGATGTCCTTGACGCGCTTTTTGTCTACCTTGACCAGCAACAGGCCGCGACGCAGTCCCGCATCAGCGGCCGGGCTGTCCGGCTGCACCTGCGTGATGACGACGCCTTGCGTGCCCTCCTTGTAGCCGAACTGCTTCGCCAACTCCGGCGTCAGCTCGGCCACTTCGACGCCGAGTTGGTCCAGCTCATCAGACTGCTTCTCGGCGTTCGACTGCGGGTGCTTCGGTTCCACCGCCATGCCGAACTCGGCCGGCTGCTCCGTAATCGTCACTTTCAGCTCCTTCGGTTCGCCGTCACGCAACACGCTCAGGCTCACCGCCTGATTGAGCGGCAGGGCGGTAACAGCACTTTGTAATTCACGACCATTCTTGACTGGCTTACCGGCCAAGGCCGTGATAATGTCGCCGTCCTTCAAACCAGCTTTGGCCGCTGGTGAACCTTCCCAGACTTTGGCCACCAGCACGCCTGTTTGCTTGTCCAGGCCAAGGCGAGCGGCCACTTCGGGATCGAGATCCTTGATCGAGACGCCGAGATAGCCACGATGTACCGCACCATCCTTGAGCAGCTGGGCCGTGATGTCGCGGGCCAGATTGGAAGCGATGGCCAAACCGACGCCCTGCCAGCCGCCGCTGCGACTCTTGATCGCCGAATTGACGCCGATCACTTCGCCCTGAAGATTGACCAGCGGGCCGCCGCTGTTGCCGGGATTGATAGCCGCATCGGTCTGCAAAAAGTCTTCATACATGTTCAAGTGCAGATTGCGTCCCTTGGCACTGACGATGCCGGCTGTGACCGTGCCAGTCAGACCGAACGGAGCACCGACTGCCAATACGCGATCGCCAATCTCCATCTTGTCGCTATCGCCGAATTTCAGGTACGGCAGCGATTCCTTGGTCTGAATGCGGATGATGGCCAGGTCCGTTTTAGGATCGCTTTTGATGTCTTTGGAAGTAAACTTGCGGCCGTCACGCAGCTCGATCTGCACCTCATCGGCGCTCTCGACGACGTGATAATTGGTGACAATCACGCCCTTGGGATCGATGAGGAAGCCGGAGCCGAAGCCATGCTGCCGCGGTATTTCAGGTATCTGGAATGGCTGCTTCTCGAATTCCTCGAAGAACTTACGTATCTCTTCGGGCAGCTGGTCTTTCGGGAAACCAGGGAATTCTTTGAAAAAACGTCGCGTCTCCGAACGGGGGCCATCCGTCCCCGGAGATTTTTTGTGAACGACCGGCTTGAAGCGCCGCTCAATGCTAACGACGGCAGGCAAGACGTTTTTGACCACGTCACGATACGAAGTCAACTCTTGCGGCACAGCAGCAGGCGTCTTGATTTGTCCCTTGAGGAAGGGGCCGCCGACGAGAATGACGCCGACCAAAGCAGCGACAGCGAGGCAAATACTGACAATGCGTTTTCGTCTCATGGAGTTTCGTCCTTTCCAGAATCTGCTCCCTGCGCGCAACACGAACAGAGAGCGAGAAATCGAAGGTTGCGTTCCTGTAAGCGAAGAGGCTGGTTCCGAAGGCTTGACCGCTGGAGATGTGTCAGCGGCTGGGGGGCCGTGAGCCTCTTCTTTTTTATTTTACGCGGATAGAGGAGATGGGGTTCGTGGAAAGGCCAGCGGGGCGTTCCCACGCCCCGCTGGCTCTTCGGGCCCTGGTTTACTTGTTCGGCACGGGTTTACTTGTTCTCCGGCGCTTCGCCTTGGCCGCGGGCGACGCGCGCCAGGCCGGCATCGAAAGCGGCCAAGGCGTGATAAAGCGCCATGTAAGCCGCCTGGTCCTCCTCCGATGCCGAGTCAAACAAGAGCCCCTTCTCGCGCATGTGTTGCACCAGCTCATGCACAAACTTAGCTTTGGTCGGCTTCCAATCGCCGCTGAATTGATGGCCGATGTTGGGATCCTGCAACGCCGTGATGGTTTGGCCCACTTCTTTCAGGTAACGCTGCGCCTCGATAAAATCGCCGGGCTTCATCTCCGACACGTTGTTTCTGAGGATGTCGCTCATTTTGCGGTATTGAGCCTGCAAATCGTTCAGGGTGGCCGAATCGGGATTGTTACCGGAATCCACACTCTTGTAGGCCCGCCGCATCAGGGCACTGATCTGATCACGGCTTTCCTTGAAGGCGCTGCCTTGCAGCGATTCCGGCCAATCCAACTCGCCTTTGTTCTTGAGCAAGGCGACATTGCCGACGGAATCACCAGTCTTGACGTTGATGTGCTTGGTGATGTCCGGAGCGAGCGGGATGCGCGGCCCCTTGGCACCGTCCCCCAGCTGCGTGATGAGGTGACGGAGCAGAGTGTTGAGAGCGCGGCCGGACCAAATGTCGTTAGGCGGCGGACTGACACGGGCAGCCGTCAGTGCCCGCTCGATGGTCCGCTGACGGATCTTTTCCGGATCAGGCATGTGCTGACGCTCCCACTCGGCCTCTTCGATCATGGCCCGCCGCGTCTCCAAAGAGGAACGGATCGCTTCCTGACGGGTCAGCTTGGCCTGTTGGATGGTCTGATAATACTGGGCATTGGCGCGGGTGAGGTCGGCCACTCCCTGGAGATAACCTTGATAGGGATTCATCATCCATTGCACGTTGCCCAGACCCCAACCGTAGCCGTAGCCGGCACCCCAAAGAGCACCACTCATCAGGGCATTGCCGGGCCCGCCGTACAAACCGTAGCCGCCGTTGAGCAAGCTGCCATAACCCAGGCCGCCGGCCCCCCAGCCATTGCCCAGGCCGCCGTAGCCGTAGAAGCCGCCATAACCGAGGCTGGCGCCGCCGCCAGCGCCGAGGCCCGAGCTAAAGCTGGTCATGACGCCAAAAGGCGTTACCGTGGCCGACCCGTTTAGAAACGCGCTTCCGTTGAGAAACCCCAGGCCGCCTCCGCCCATCCCCATCATCGGATTGAGGATGTAAGGATTGAACCATTGGGCCTGGACTGTGGCACCGAGCGGCCCCAAAAAGGCCCAGACACCCAAAACCATTCCGAGAGACCTGCTATATCGGAGCAGCGGCGATTTCCGGCAAACCCCAGCGTACATGGCAACCTCCCCGACTGTCCAAGTGATGAGAATGGATCGTTGCTGCCTGTTCCTCCACCTTTTCCCACCAAACGCATCGATACCGTAATCATCGCACTTTGCTCCCTCTCCGGCAAGTAAAATCAAGGAGCTCTTCAGGTAGAAGCAAACGGCGTGCCGTCTGTGAATGAGCTAGAATAAACGCATCAACAGGTGTTGGGGCCATCCAAGCGACACCTGTCCGAGCCGCGACCGTAAGGAAGTGGCTGTTGCAACTGCCCAGACGGGCGAGCCATTTTACGTTGAGAGCAGAGGGTAAAGCCATTATTTTTCGGGACAGCGAAACTCGGGCGACTTGTCTTGCGTAGAATGACTTTGGGGATATTGCCATAATCAGGTCGCAACCCCACCCGGCGCTTTTCCGAGCTTTGGCGAATTCATAAATTAGCTACTCAAGCTGTAATCGATGGACTCCACAGGATAGAGCCATGGCCACAAGACGGACACCCAAGCGGACAGGTAAGAATGCGGCTCCCGAACGTGCGCTGGCCGTCCCGGAGGCCTTTGCACCCGAAGTGGAAGCCGAGCGGACCATGCGCCGCGAAACGCCGTGGAGCGAGTTGCCCGACGATCCTTTTGCCGCGGAAGAGGAGGACGTGGAGGAAACAGAAGCGGAAGAGTCGGCCGTCCCCAGCGAAGAAGAGGAAGACACGCACGCTCCCGATGATGCCCTGGGATTGTACCTGCGGCAGATGGGCGCTATTCCGCTCCTCAGCCGCGAACAAGAGTTGGCTCTGGCCGAACGGCTAGAGCTAAAGCGCCGCCGCTACCGCCATGCCGCCATGATGAACTGGCGTACGCTGGCCCACATCGTGGACACTTTCGAGCATGTCCGCGCCGGTCAGCTGGCGCTCGATCCCACTATTGATGTAGTAACGACCCTGGGACTCAGCCGCGATCGCATCTTGCAGCGCATGCCGCACAATCTGAAAACCCTGCACAAACTCATCGACGCTGCCGATGCCGATTTCCGTCGCCTGCGCTCCATCTCCGGGTCGGGTTATTATCGCATGCGCCGCGAACAATGGCGGCGGCTGCGCAAGGCCGTGCGACTGGCCGAAGAGTTGTCGCCGCGTATCGATCTGCTGGATCGCTGGGTTGATGAGTTGCGTGATCTCTCGCGGCAAATGGCCCAGCTGGAACGCAAAAAAGACGCCAAGCAGCAGCTGCGCGAACTGATCCTCGAAACCCGCTCCTCCCCTGGCGACCTCGCCAAGCTGGTGCGCGTCCTGGAGCATCGCCGCATTGAATACCAGAAAGCACGTCGCGAACTGGCTGAGGGCAATCTGCGTCTGGTCGTCTCGATTGCCAAGCGCTATCGCAGCCGCGGCTTGCCGTTCTCCGATCTGATTCAGGAAGGCAATCGCGGCTTGATGCGGGCAGTAGATAAGTACGAGCATCGCCTGGGTTACAAGTTCGGCACCTATGCGACTTGGTGGATTCGCCAAGGCATCACCCGTGCCTTGGCCGATCATGCGCGCACCATCCGTGTGCCTTGCCATCAGGTCGGCACCTTGGCAGCGGTAGAGCGCGTCCGCGGCGAATTGTCGATCCAACAGGGCCGCGAACCGACCGTGGAAGAGATCGCCGCCGTCATCGGCGTCTCGCCCGAAGAGACCCAATCGCTACGCATCGTATCGCGGCATCCGGTCAGCCTGCATGAGCCGCTCGGTGGTGACGGCGAGCGCGCCCTGGAAGATTTTCTTGACGATCCCGATGCTGCCAATCCCGGCCAGCAGGTTGATCAGCATTTGCTGCGCGAGCGTATTGCCGAAGTGCTGCGGTCACTGACGCCGCGCGAGCGGGAGGTGATCGAATTGCGTTTCGGTCTCAAGGATGGCCAGCCGCGGACCTTGGAGGAAGTGGCGCGGACCTATGGCATCACCCGCGAACGTATCCGCCAGATCGAAGCGCGCGGTCTGCTCAAGCTGCGCCAACCGCTCCGCAGCCAACGCCTCGCCGAATTCGCCGAAACAGAGTGAAAACAATTTAACCACGGAGGCACACAGACACAGAGAAAAACACAAAGAAACAACAAAAAGATCAAATCGCGAGAGGGGAATTCACATCGTTCCCTGGAGTTTTTCTTTTTTCCTTTTCTGTGTTTCTCTCTGTGC
>JAJPHU010000209.1 GCA_021325115.1 Planctomycetota bacterium
GCCAGGCCGGGCGGCGGAAACAATTGACCGACCTTTACGGGTCCGTTATAGAGTAGATATTTGTGGACCACCTCGGCATCACCCTTCAGCTCCACCGGCTCCGTGGCCACGCGCACGGTGATGTCGTTCACCCACAAAGAAGGCTGGGAATCCGCGCGGAAAATTTCGGTGGCGATTTCGGGATATTCGCCGTTGTGCTCGGGAGCAGAAGCCGTATGGTACAGGACCTCGATGCGTTTGCCCTGGATAGGGCCAATGAACAAACGCGTATCGCCATGCGAGGTATAGAAGGTCCGTTCCGGCCCATCGCCGTCCGGCTTGAGGACGAAACGGGTACCATCTTCGGCAGTGCTGACGACGGTGCCCTGAGCGACAGCGGTCTCCAAGGTGGGGCGAGCCTGGCGGAGAAAATCGCGATTTTTCTGTTGATCATCGACGACGATCATCGAAGCGAAATACTGGTTGGCCACGCCAGCATAGAGCAGGGCATTGCCAGATTCACGCGGCACCAGGTTGCCACCGCCCCAGTGACTGATCTGTCGCAGATCTTGCAGGTCGCGCGTGACGCCGTTTTTATCGATGAGGGCGATCAGGGCATTGCGGAACGTACTGGTATACCACTTGCCCTCGACCGGCAGGCCATGTGCGCCCGTCATCTGATAGCGGAAGGAGGTATTCTTATCGTCTCCTTGCTTACGGCGCATTTTCACTTCCAGCCCCAGGTGATATTCGCCCTCGGTCAGCGTATACGTCTTGGTGACGATCACGCCCTGCGTCTCGGCCTGGAACGACACGGATTCGCGGCGGCGGCCGTTCACTTCTTCTGTCTTGAGATCGAGGACGGTCCAGTCGATGCGGCCAAGTGTGTCCAACGGTTGATTGTCGCTGGGATCGTTGATATCGAAAGCGAACGTCTGGAACGATGGCGAATGCGCATTGAGATCGGCAGGGATCAACTCCAGTGGCTTCGGTTCTTTCCTCTCGGCGTCGCTCCATTCGGGCCGTCCGTAGGAGTCGGCGGCCTGGTATTTGTTGAGCCACAAGCTATGCACGCCGGCGCCGCGCGGATCAAGTTCCACGAACAGATGAAACTTGGAATCACGCTCTTTGGCGCCGAGGCGAACGAGCTTATTGCCGGGTGTCGCTGGCAGATTCTGAAGATCGGCGACAGTGATGCGCTCCGACTCCTTCTTGCTCTTCTTTTCGTCCGGCTTTTTCTCAGCGAGCTTTTTCTCCGTAGCGGCGGGCTTTTTGCTCGTGTCAGTCTTGGCGGCTTCGGTGTTCTTGGGCTTGGGCGGCGGAGGTGGCCAGAGATATTGGCTGAGAGCTGTCCAACCCGCCAGAATAAGAAAGCTAAGAACGAATGCCAAGAAGAGGTTTTTTTGCTGCATAGTTACATCCTAAGAAGATGACAAGGTGACAGGGTGGCAGGATGACAAGGCGAAAAATATCACCTGGTTACCCTGCCACCCTGTCACCTTGTCATCTTGTCACCTTGTCATCTTCCTCACCGCCCATCACGAAGGCGATCCCCGAGAAAATTTTCCAATTCAGGGACCGCGTAAATCTTCCGAATGGTCGTGTCGATATCGTATTCGACGCGGCGATACCGAATGGTGTCGTTGTCGAGCAGAACGTAGCAGGCACGCCAGTCGCCATCGCGCGGCTGGCCGACCGAGCCAACGTTGCACAGCGTCTTGCGGCCATCGAGACGATGGACATACTCGATTTCTTCAGGACTGCTGAACTGGTACAGGTCGTCGGGCACTTGCTCGATGAAGATACCCGGTACATGCGTATGGCCCTGAAAGCAATAGCGCTCCACCAGGGCGAAGATGCGTTCCATTTTGCGCTGATTGTAAATGTCTTCAGGGAAGACATATTCATTGAGCGGATTACGCGCCGAACCGTGGACGAACAAAAAGCCGTCTTCGCGGAAAGTGCGCGGTCTTTCGGCCAGGAACTCCCAGCGTTTCTCGCGGAGCGGCCGAGTCTCGTTAGAAGACTCGAGCTGATCGCGGGTCCAAAAGATGGCTCGTTCGGCAGACGGATTGAAGCCATCCGGATCGAACAGTGCTCCTTGATCGTGATTGCCCAGCAAAACGATTTTGCACTTCATCACCAGATCAACGCACTCGCGTGGGTTCGGTCCATAGCCGACCACATCGCCAAGGCAGTAAATATCGGTGACGGGATATTTTTCAATGTCTTTGAGGACGGCTTGCAACGCCTCAAGGTTACTGTGGATATCGCTGATAATCGCCTTCACGCATAACTCTCCCCGAGTAGCAGCGCTGCGCCAAGGCAGGTCTTGCTCGCTCCCGGTGGTTGGTGCGCAGCCGCAGGGTCCGAAAAATCGGCTACTTTACAAAGTTTACCTGGCCGCTTCAAAAAGTGTCAAGGCACGGTAGCGGCCCAGTTTGAGAAAGCGTTTCTGTTGGTGAGGGATGGCAACAAGGGGGCGAAAACGGTCTTCGCCCCTCATTTCTCGTGGCAGGGTCGAATGCACACGGCGATGATGAGCAGTTCTTTGTCTTTGGTGTGGAATTCCGTGACGATGGGGAGGAACTTGCCGCAACGGGTATCGTAAGTGATCTCGCCCATCCCCGGCGGCGCTACTTTCACTTGTACGCGGTCTTTCTCGTCGGCCCCATGCAGCACCGTGACGCCGACTTTCTGGGCACCGTCAAGTACCTCAAAGACGTGTTTGACACCGATGGTCAGCGATTGATGCGCTATAGTAGCCAATTGAAAGCCCGTCAATTCTTTGCGTGTCTTGTGGATCTCCCGGGCGATGCAGCTCAATTTCGGATCGATTTTATCGTTACGACTCGTGGCCAAGATAGCGATAACGGCGACATCCACCGAATTCTCCTTGCCGCGCTCTACCGGCTTGGGCGGCGCGGCGACCACGAGCATCAGAGTAATCCAGGACATAACACCTCCAGAATGACCACGGATTATGCGAAAAACACAAATTGAGAATCAAAATAGTAAGTCAATCCTTCATGTTTCTTGCCCATGTTTTTCATGCAATCCGGGGTCGATTTAATTAATCATTGCCCGGTGTGACAGCCGCGGCCGTCACGAGCATCGGCACTTCATCGCCTTGTTCGAGCCGGGCGAATCGGCCGCTGTAAGGACAGCGTTCGCAGCAGATGACGCGAATATCTTCGGGGCGGGCGAATTCAAGATCGTCGCCAACGGGTGGTTCGCCCACCACCAAGGCGGCAACATTGCGTGCATCCATACTGAGAATGGTCACATCATCAGCCTCGGCCACGGGAAACGGCTCTTCAACGCGCTGCACCCGCGCCGACACCTCCCCTCTTCCCCCGCGCCAGGGGAAGGAGAGGAGCCACAACGAACGTGCCAGGAATATCGCCAGGATTGCTGCGGCTGCGGCCCCTGCAGCAATTGCCCACCACGGCCGCGGCGAACGAACTCGGCCGATAGATTCAGAGAGGCGCGAATACACGGCATTCCAAACGGCTTCGTCCAGCTCCGGCGGGGGGGTGGATTGATACA
>JAJPHU010000095.1 GCA_021325115.1 Planctomycetota bacterium
AAGCGGGGCGGACACATTCCTGGAGCGAAGCATTTGGAATGGAAGGAACTGCTCGCTGACGACGGGCGCTTCAAGTCGCCGCAGCAGTTACGGGAATTGTTCCGTCAGCGAGGGATAGAGCCAGACCGGACAGCCGTGACGTGTTGACAAACCGGTGGAAGAGCCTCGGTCGAGGCATTTGCTCTGGAATTGGCCGGTTATCCGAAGGTCAAGGTGTTCGTGGCAGGCTGGGAGCAGTGGAGTGCCGACCCGGATGCCAAAGTGGAGGATAAGTAAAGGTCAAACTCACGCGCCAGGTGGAGTATCCAGGACCACAAGACGCTGGGGGCCGTGATCGAGGATGAACTGGCTCGGATCGAACAGCGAAGTGTGGTGTGAAAAGCCGCGTCCCTAGCCACGCCGCCATCGACGATGAGCAGATTCATGAGCAGATTTCCTTTGTCGCACAGCACAGAGACGGTGCATCCTTGACTTGGTTCCACGGCATCTGGGCCAGCATCATCCCCATGCCGCAAGTGTCGGTAACGCCAGCGAAAACCAACCCGACTCCGATGAAGGCGGACAGGCCAGAGAAGATGGGATGAACGAACCAACCCGCCAGTACCCCCAGCACCACGAGTGATCCCGCTGCAATGCGGACTTGCCGTTCCAGCGAAATGGCTTTCTTGCCACGGACGACCGGCAGACCAGCATCGACGCACGCCAGGATGCCGCCTTCGACGTTGACGACGTTCGTGAAGCCCGCTGCCAGAAACTTCTCACACGCCTGCTGGCCTCGGCTCCCGGAGCGGCAGATGAGGTACAGCGGCTCCTCCTTCGAGCCGTTACGGGCCTGCATGACTGTCATGGGGTCGAGTCGGTCCAGAGGCACGTTGCGGGCGACAGCGGCGTGCAACTCCCGGAACTCCACCGGTGTCCGCACGTCGATGAGGTCGATTTTTCCAGTCTTACATAACTCGACAAGCTGCTGAGGGTGGATGGTGGTAACGGTCATGGCAAACTCCTTTCGCCGTTTGGAAACGGTGGGATTTACTGGTTCTTGACACGGTGAGAAGTCGAACTCGATTCGCTAGTTCCGCTCATTCAGGTCTTCACGCCCAGGCGGGGTAGTACCCAGGCTTGCAGGATGATCCAGACCAGGAGGATGCCCAACGGAATCAGGGCTTTCATCCGTTTGCCTCCTCCCTTTGCAGTTGCGGGGGGGCGTCGCTCCTATTCGTTTATGTCTCGACGTTGCGATATATATGGTGAAAAAAATCAACTCGTACCACCGAACCGGGCCTCGATGCAGGCCATGATGTTTGCCAGGTGGGGTTCGGTGATCTGGTAATACACATTGCGCCCGTCTTTCTCGCTGGTCATGAAGCCGCAATGCTGCATGAGCCGCAAGTGTTCGGAGGCCATGTGGCTGGCGATGCCGCACGCCTCGGCCAGTTCGCCGACCGTGTAGCGTCCCCGCAGGAGCATCTGGACCATGCGAAGACGATGCGGATGTGCCAGGGTCTTGAGACATTCCGCCGCCTGTTCCAGAGCCTTCAGGTCGGTGAGAGCGGGCAGTCGTGCTTGTATTTTGGCGGTCATCCTGTACCTCCGATATTCAAATAGATCGTCATCTCACGACTTGTCCATCAGTTTTTCCTTGCTTCTACCGCAATTGCTTCAATGGATATTGGTTCGGTCGAACGCTCAACTGGTTAGTCTTTCATCTATACCCCATAGTAGGAACAAAAACGGCCACCGAAGAAAGCTGGTGGCCGTGAGGGAGGGGTGAAGGACAAGATACTTCAACTTGCAAGGCAGCTGTGTCGATTGCGTCGCTGTCTGCCACGCTGCTTGGCTCGCTCCGAGGCGATGCGGATGAGAAGCCGCCCCCAACCTTCGTCGGCGACGGAGAGGAAGGCGGTCCAGTTTTCCTTGGCAAAGCGGACGGCTTCACTTTGCGATTTCTGGTTTTTGTGGTTTTCCTGATACCAGGTGTAGGCGGCGTATTGAGCGGCTACCTTCCGTGCTTTCATCGTACACATCCTTCTTCTTGAGGGTCATGGGATCGAACAACGGCAAGTTTGCGGGGTTGTCTGCCGCTGCCTCGTGGGCACGTTTGGATTAGCAAGCGGCGTGCCACGCCTTGGCTACGAGCGTCAGCACTCTCTATTATACGGGAGCATCTTGCCTGAAAGCGGTGTTTCGAGTGTGTTTTTCAGGGGAGGGAGGCAGATTCATTGATCCGGTTTGCTCATACCGAGTGGCTCATTCTGGTCCACATCTGCGCATTTCGGCACAGCCAGATTCCCAGGTAGGGATCGGGATTTTTCCTGAGCTTCCAAAAATTCCCCACTTCGGAGAAGTACCTAAGATTCACAAATACGCTCTGTTACGCAAACCTCGGAGAAAACGATAATTTCCTAGTCAGCGCAACTTGCGCAATAATTATTTGTACGTCGCCTCCTGCCTGGCCAGGGAAATCAACATCGTCTCCGGCAGTTTCTCGATACCGATGTGTCGGAGCATGTTCACGACCTGCGCCGCCGTGTAGTGGGCGTGGGTGCAGACATGCAGAAGGACATCGCTTCGACACGTGCCGAACCGCTGGCCTGAGCTGGATTTCCTATACACGACTTCTTCCAGCGATGCAGGCGTCAGAGAGGCCAGGTAGCCGATCCATCGCTGTTCTAAGGCAGACCATTTCAGCCGCAGGTCGGCCAAGTCCGTGACGCCTCCCTCGCCTTGCTGATTGCCCGGCAGTTTACCTGGCAAGTCTCCTGGCACGAGAAACTGCTCGTTGCCCAGTAGGGCTTCGAGCCAGACATACTCGGCAGCATAGAGATGGAGCAGCGACCTCCAAATGGAACCCTGGCCGATTGGGAACGGCGACTGCAATTGCTCGTCGCTGAGGTTTGCGGCGGCAGTCAGTAAATTGCCGTTGACCCAGGTACGGTGCTGGTGAAGGCGCTGAAGCAACTCGATGGCGTTCATTTCAATCCTTTCGGAACATCAGCCGGCTCGAACTTGTATTATAGTGGTCCCCAAAAACTGGACCACCAGCTAAGCTACTCTGGTGACCCAGGAAAGGGGTAAATAATGAAAGGGGAACGCAAGCAGCACACGGCAGCGTTCAAGGCTCAAGTCGCCTTGGTGATCCTCTCTGTGGCGGACGGTGAAGTACGCGGACATCTACCTGCGGTGCTACGCGACGGTGCCGCAGTTGCAGCAGGGTTTGGGGCGTTACTTCCCGTTCGACAACGCGGAACGGTTGCATCAGTCTCTGGACTATCGAACACCCGCAGCGGTGTACCAGGAGCGGCGGCGGGCCGAGTGAGAGGAGTCAGCCGGGGGAAAGACGAGGCATTCTTTTTCGCCTCGCAGACCCTCCGCTGGGGTGAAGGGTCTGCGAGACGAAAAAGAATGCCTGGGGAACAGGCCGAATGAGAGATCGAGGGTGTAGCTAAGGAAAGCACTTTTTGGTCTGGACAATGGGATCCACCTTAGGCCGCCGAATGCTGTTTGTGCTTGCCTTTCATCGTTTCCTCCTTTCCTGGGTCGCCAGAGTAGCTTAATTGGTGGTCCAGTTTTCTTCGAGGTCCACTATACAGAAAGGACATGCTAACAACGGCAGCAGCGTGTCCAACCGCGAAGGCGGAGCGGTCATCAAATTCATCAGTCCACCTCACAACCTACGTTCCCAAGCGGCAGCCCTGAGA
>JAJPHU010000006.1 GCA_021325115.1 Planctomycetota bacterium
AGCCGCCGATGAGTGCGCCGCCGCCCAGTAATTGCCAAAACAGCGGGCTGAACCAAAAACGCTCGTTGTCGGGGACATTTTTGTCGCCGAAGACACCGAACAGCATCCAGCCGAGCAGTCCTCCCAGTGCCCCAAAGACAGCGTTGAAGTAAATCCGGCCTACCAGCACCATGGTCCTTCCATCCTCACGCCCAGGGTGGGACGTTTGCCCGATGAAGCCCGCGGTTGAAGGAATTGTCGGACCTCGGGCAGTTCAAAGAACAAGCGCATCAGTTTGTCCAAACTGCGCTGCTGGATCTGCCAGCCCTTTTCCCAGCGCGACAGGGTAGCTTCTGCAACGCTTAGACGCTCTGCCAACTCTTCTTGCGTCAAACCGAGTTTCTTGCGGTTTTGGCGGATCTCCTCCGGCGTTAACAAGCCGGCTTGGCGCCGAAATGCCTGGCTGATCTGCTTGTTGGCCTCCTCGTCCAGGTTCACTTCACCACAGTTCCGGCAGCGGAACCTCCGCAGAGAGGGCAGCGTCACGGTATAGGAGCGGCCATCGTGGACGATCTCTATGGTGTACTCTCCTTCGAGAGGATATACCTCGCGCTGGCGGCACCGCCCACACTTCCAGGGAAATGGGCAGCTTTTAGGCTGATTATTCGCGTTGCTCATGGACACGCACAATGCCTATAAACCCTGCGAATGCCCAAACTGCCGGAGCCAAAGCTGGCAGCTTTGACTACGGCAGTTTGGTAGCCAAATCGGCCGGCGATCCCTTCCACCTGCTATCGCCGGTTGTACAACGGAAGATAGCCTTGCGAACAAGCTCAACATCGTCCGAATTGGGCCTAAGGAGTCCTTTCTTGGCCGATTGTAGGCCCATTCCTGACGTAAATCAAGTTTTGCTCGCGCTAATGGGTGTCCTTCTCGATTTTGGCGAGCGGGGTTGCGTTAGTCGCCGAGTCGGTTTTCTCACTCCCTCCCTCTTGGTGGGCTGAGCACCCGATAGTTTTTGGGGAGGGGCAGAAAAGGCGTTCATGGCCATCTCGTGAAACCGTAATCGAAATGTAAATAACCCGTTACAGGCGCACCCCCTCATACACGTTTCGCCAAGGTCAAACATGTATCCATCGCCCGACTTCTGGCTGAGGCGCGAAGCAAAAAATGACACCTTCAAAGGCATGGGTCAATCGCCTCCAGAGTCCAGCAGTGTCAGGCCGTGACCAGGTGTGTTCGCATACAGCAGCCAGTAGACTACCGGTACCAGAATCAGAGTGAAAGCGGTCGAGACGACTAATCCGAAGATCAGCGCCCAGGCTAAACCGGAGAACACGGGGTCAAGCGTGATGGGCCAGGCACCGAGCATGGCGGCACCAGCGGTCAGAAAGATGGGTCGAAAGCGGACAGCCCCACTTTCGATCAGGGCTTTACGCAAATCACCGCCGCGCTGGAGGACATGGTGAATGAAGTCAATCAGCAGAATAGCATTGCGGTCAGCGATGCCGGCCAAAGCGATCATACCGATCATGGCTGTAGCTGTGAAGTAGACGGGGTTGTCATGACCGTTGATCGGCTGACTCCATAGGCCGTTGAGCAACCAAAAGCCGGGCATGATACCGATGATGGTTAGGGGGATGGAGATCATGCGGACCAATGGCATCGTATAACTCTCTGTCTGCCATACCAGCAGGATGTAGATGCCGAGTACGGCCCCGCCAAAAGCCAGTCCCAAGTCGCGGAAAACATCGAGAGTGATTTTCCACTCGCCTTCCCCAGCCCACTCGACGTGGGTTCCCGGTGCGAGCGAAATCTGTTTGACTCGTGAGCTGAGACTGAGTATGGCATCAGGCGGTGGCCGGCCAACCGTCTCAGCAGTAACATAAACAACCCGTTGTAGGTTTTTATGATAAATAGTCTTGTCTTCGACCTTTTCTGCGAAGCGGCCCAACTCGGCGATCTGCACCACTTGTCCATTCTGCCCTTTGACACTCAAACGTTCGAGGTCGGCTAAGCTGGAACGGTCAGGGCGCGGCAAACGCAGCAAGATCGCCAGAGGATTCAACTCACGCGGTTGATGGAGCGTGCCGGCGCCGCTGCTGTCCGGCGATCCTTCACCCGGCTGCATTCCCTGGATGGCCAGTCGTAAGGTGGCCGCAATGGTCTCCGTGCTGATGCCATTGAGCGACGCTTTCTCTTTGTCCACGATAAAGACATATTTGGTCTGGTCAGCTTCCACGGTGTCGTCGACATCGCCAACGCCTGGTTCCGACTCGAAGGCCTGCCGGACCTTGCGGGCATTGGAGATCAGTTCGGCATAGCTTTGCTGGGGCGGGCCGTAAATCTCGGCCACCAGCGTAGAGAGTACCGGGGGTCCCGGCGGTACTTCAACCAGCTTGAGAGCTGCACCGTGGCTATGGGCAATCTGTTCCAGGTTATTGCGGAGGCGGAGAAGGATTTCGTGGCTCTGCTGCTGCCGGTCTTCCTTGGGCAGTAGATTGATGCGAATGTCGCCCAGGTGAGGGCTGCGACGCAGATAGTAGTGGCGGACCATACCGTTAAAGTCCATCGGCGATGCCGTGCCAGCGAAGGTAAGAACATTCACCACTTCTGGGGCCTTGCGGATCTCGGAGGCCAGAGCGTGCAGGGTTGCTTCGGTACTTTCCAGAGTCGTGCCCTCTGGCATGTCCACCAGAACCTCGAACTCATTCTTGTTGTCATAGGGGAGCATCTTGAGTGGCACACGTCCTGCCAGCGGCAATAGCGACGACAGTACCATCAGGATGATCATGAGCGACACCAGTCCCCAGGCCATCCAGCGATGGTGGAGAAAGGGAGAGACCAGTGCATTATAGACGCGGTAAGTCAGCGACTCCTCCAAGACGAAGGCGTGGGGATCCTTACCGTAAGTCCCCTTGAGCACATGGTAACTCAACCATGGAGTAATGGTGAAAGCCACGACCATGGACATGAGCATGGCTACTGGCACGTTAAGAGCCATCGGCCGCATGTACGGACCCATCATGCCCGTGATGAAGAACATCGGCAAAAACGAGATAATGACAACGAGAGTGGCCACGATGATCGGCGGTCGTACTTCGTTGACCGCTGTGAGGACCGCCTGTCGCGGCGGCTCCTTGCGCATGGCGAAGTGACGGAAGATGTTCTCCACGTCCACAATAGGATCATCGACAACTAAACCTAGCGATAAAATCAGGGCGAAGAGGGTAACACGGTTGATCGAATAACCTACCAGGTAGTTAATAAACAGAGTCAGGGCAAAGGTGAGTGGCACGGCGGTGACAACGATGATTGCCTCGCGCCAGCCGAGACTGAAAGCGATCAAGCCGACGACAATGACAATAGCCAATCCCAACTCGCGGACCAATTCGTTAACTTTCTCGTTGGCCGTCTCACCGTAGTTGCGCGTGATGAGCATTTCGACGCCGGTGGGAATCACGTCACGACGCAACTCTTCCAATTTTTGCTCCAGCCCTTGCGCCACCCAAACAGCATTGCTGCCTTTGCGCTTGGCGACGGCGACAGTCACGGCAGGAAAATCGCCTTGGTTGCTGCTGTGATGGTGGGCGGCAGGGCCGAAATAGATTCGTGTGTAATTGGCTGGCTCCTCCGGGCCGTCTGTTACGGTGGCTACATCGCGCAGGTACACCGGCTTGCGGGCGAAGACACCTACGACCAGGCTCTCCAACTCATGGGCGTTACGACAATAAGGACCACTCTCAACCAACAGCTCGCGGTTGTCACGACTGAAGCTGCCAGCGGAGAGGTTCTGATTAGCCCCGCGGACGACGTTGGACACCTCCCGGGGCGTCAGTTGATGGGCCGTCAGCCGTTCCGCATCCAGGGCTACGCGGATCTGCCGTTGCCGACCGCCGACCACTTCTGTGCGGGCCGTGTTCGGCACCGTCTGCAAGGCTACCTCTACCTGTTCAGCAATGCGACGCAAGTCGTGGTCGTTGTAGCTCTCGCTCCAAAGGGTCACCATGACAATGGGTACATCGTCAATCTCGAGAGGTTTGACCACCCAGCCAGTAACTCCTGGCGGCACAATGTCGATATTCATCGAGACTTTGTTGTACAGCTTGACGAGGCTTTTCTCGCGATCCTCGCCAACATAAAAGCGCACCGTGACGATCGCTTGGCCGGGGCGCGACATGGAGTAGACATATTCCACACCATCAATCTGATAAAGCAGGCGCTCCAGCCGGGTCGCCACTTGCTTTTCGACTTCGGCGGCGCTGGCACCGGGCATCTGAACGAGAACGTCAGCCATGGGCACAACAATCTGGGGCTCTTCTTCCCTCGGCGTCAACCATAAGGCAGCTGCACCGGCAATTAGGGAAACAAGAATGAGGAGCACCGACAGGTTGCCGCGCAGGAATACTTCGACGATCCGCGAAACGATGCTCTGTTCTTGCGGAGTAGTCATGGTTGCGTCTTTTCCTTTCGGTCGGATTCGCCCGGCACAGGGAGGACGACTTTTTCTCCTCCTGTCAATCCAGAAAGGATTTCCATTTTATCACCAAAGCGACGGCCGGTTCGCACAAAGCGGCGTTCGACACTTCCATTCGGTCCAGCTGTCTCAATCAACTCTAGCTGGCCAACGTACTGAACTGCGGATGCGGGCACCACCACTCGCTTGGCACGGCCAATAGGGAGAGATACGCGGCCGAACATGCCGACATAGAGTCTGCTCGTTTTGTCCGCGGGCAACGTGATCTTGACCAACACGGAGCGCGACATCTCTTGGGCCTGGGGAACGATTTCGCGTACCCGTCCTTCCAGGTCCAGACCGACGGCATCGATGCGGATGGGTAGCACCATCCCCAGCTGGACAGTCCCGGCCAGGGCCTCACGCACACTGGCATGAAGCTCGAGATCTTTCGGGTCGTGTACAGCCAAGAGCGGCTTGCCCGGCGCTGCCAAGTCGCCAGGATCGGCGAAACGGTTCGTCACGACGCCATCCACGGGAGCATGGATCTGAGTATAACTGAGCATCACTTTGATGCGGCCGACTTGCTCCTGGACGCGACGAAGCTGCGCTTGGGCCACTTCGTAGGCGCCTTTGAACTTGTCGTAGTCTTCTTTGGTCGCAGCCTTTCCCTCGTACATCATCTTGTAGCGCTGGAAGTCGTGTTCGCGGGTAACGAGGTCGGCCTGAGAGGCGGCAACGGCGGCCTCGGCCTCACGAAGTTGAGCTTGCAATTCACGATCGTCCAGAGTGACCAAAAGCCGGCCTTTCTCGACTGCTTCGCCAGCGTGGACGGTGATCCGGCTGATAGTAGCGAGGATTTGGCTAGCCACAACCATCTTGCGGCGCGGTTCAACCGTACCAACCGCGTCCACGCTTTCCGTAGTCTGTAATATTTCAGCATAAACCCATGTGCGACCTGTCAAATCCGGCTTTTTCCCTTCCATCTCTCCCGGAGGCACCTTGGCGTGGAACCAACCGGACATCCAAGCGATGGCTAATCCCAATCCTGCCAGGCCAATCAAGGCCATGAGGAAGCGGCGTAGCAGACGCCAGATAGAAGTAAAGATTGCACTCAAGGAGACCTCCCCTTAGTAACCATACCCAGCGGCCGGTGGCTCAATTTTGCCGCGAAATAACCGAAACAGGTAAACGAAATAAGCGACTGCCAAGACGATACCGACTAGCCACCACGCCGGCCCAATAGGAAGACCATAACTGCTCACCGCAGCATTTTCGGCGGTGATATTAAATTTTGGGTCGAGTGTGGAGCACAACAGATTGGGATAATTGTCCGTCATAATCACCGCCAGGATGCTCAGCATGAATAGGCACGATGCTAGAAAAGGCGCTAACTCGCGACCTTGCCATTGAAAAGTAAAAACGCTGACCAAGTCCGTCCATACCAAAAGGGCCAGAATCAGGGTCCATGGCCTGGCCCACAATTTGGCAAACAGCTAGGAGACAATCCAGCTGTGATAAGCCAAACTTCATTTCCATCCCATCATGGCCCGATCGCCGCCAAAACGGTTTGTCGCTCCTCGTCTATTTGGGCTACGAAACGATAGAGGAAGTCCACACCGAAATGGAAACCATCCAACATTACATACACTGCCAACATTACCGAGACAGCAGCGGACCAGAAGGCTTCCATTATTAATTCTCCTCTAAACCAGCAGATTTGAAAAACGCCCTCCATGATCGCCAACGACGCCCGCTGGTGTTGGACAACCATCTTGCCTTGCTGGTCCCCCGTGGGGAACAAGAGCAAGAGGCTGAATACCAACCCAGAGAAGGCCCCGATGCGTAGACACAATCTGTGCCGCTCTGCTGTGTTTGCCCATCAAGGTCCAAGCCGCTCTCATGGCTGCCATGACGAACGAAGCCGTCACCACCGCGAGGGAAAAGATAATGGAAAAAAACAATGAAGACGAATTTGCACGCAATGTCAGTTTATTCCGCCCATGTCGTCTTCTCCAACAAGTTACAAGTCTTCGTATAAATGTAGCATCTCTCGTGCCGAAATTAATGCAATCTGAGATGCGACTATTGGGGCACTGCTGTTTCTCACGCCTTTTACAATACGTGGTTGGGTTTGCCGTGTGCGGATTCCTACGCACGACTGTGCGTTTTGGCACAACGTAGAGCGTGTTTGC
>JAJPHU010000038.1 GCA_021325115.1 Planctomycetota bacterium
GTTCGGCCGGCTTTTTCATAGCGAAAGTGCATGGCCTGCGACCGGGGGCCGATGCGGTACAACGGCCAAAAGTCATGCATTTTCAAGTCGAGCCAGCGCTTGATCCAGGGCCACATCGAGTTCCTCCACCGAGGAAGGAGTCGGGCGCGCCTGGCAGATCAAGCAGTCCGCCGCGCGCGGCACCCGAAAACGGTAGGGCCGAAACGCTTCCTCAAACAGTTCGGGCACATGCTGCAAGGTCAGCAACAGGCTCGTGAAACCGGGGGAATAATGAGCGGGGCCATCCAGTAAGCCGAGCGTGACCAGAGCATGCAACGAAGCAATGGTCTGGATCGACGCCTTGCTGGCTGGTATGGTCGTTTCGTAGACCGGCCCGCCGGGCTGGGAATAATCAGGAGCCGGCGCTTTATCCACCACTACGGAGCGCTTGAGGAAGCTGGCCACGCAGCCGTAGCAAGGTCCGCCCGGCACGAACCAATGGACGAAACCGCCGATGCCGCCGGAGAGCACTTCCCCCAATGTCCACGGCTTACCGTGCTTGCGCATCAGCGCGTCCCAGTGGTACTTGGCCGGCTCATTGTCGGCGGCACAGACACCGATATCGCAACGGGCTGCCGCCGCTTCGATGGCCTCTTGCTGTGCCGGATCGCACAGATCATAAGGCAATAGATCCACCTCAAGATCCGGCCGGCGTTCCAGCAGCCAGCGCCGCGCCAGTTCGGCCTTCGATTCCCCCACGGCCGAGAGCGGAAACAGATGGCGCTCGACATTGTGTCGTTTGTAGACATCTGGCTCAATGAGCGTCACCTGTGTCAGGCGCGGATCGCGGCTGAGCATATCGAGCACCGGCATCCCGCCGCTTCCCGCGCCAACCTGAAGGAGATGGGCCATAACTAACGTCCTCAGTTTTTCCGTTTTCGGTTTTCCGTTCGCTGTTAATTAGTGTACCGAAAACCGAAAACCGAAAACTACTTTGCCTCCGGCAGCGGCCATTCTCCAGTTTCGTGCCAGATTTCGTAGCACGCCAGCCAGCGCCAGGCTGCCTGCACAGCGAAGATGCAGGTAAAACGAGCCGGGTCCCAACGACTGCTGGCTCGCGTGCTGCCCTGCCGCCATAGACACAGTGTCTGACCTTCCAGCAGGTGCGGACAATGCTTCAACGCGGTCAGCACACGCGTCTCCGGCGGCACCGTGGGATAACTGGAGACCAATCGTGTCTCCAGTTGATAAATATTATGCCCCGGTTTGAGACAATAGCGCAAAACGAGAGTGCCGCCCAGCCGGCTCAGGCGGATCTGGAAGGCAGGATCGCGCCCTTCATTGTAGCGTTCAATGACCGGGATCTCGACGCTAAGCAAGCGCCGTTTGCCGGCCTCGCTGTCGAGAAGACTCATAAGCAACAGTTTTCGGCTTGTGGTTCTCGGTTTTCAGTTTCCAGCGTTTCATGCACTGGAAACTGAAAACCGAAAACTTGGGTTAATAGTGGCACGGGACCGATTTGATGGCGGAGATCACCTCTTCGTCTGGGACTTCATCGGCGCTGCCGAGGAAGCTGGTATCGCGGCGGTCCATGAGGATGGCTCGATCGCTCTCAGCGTTGCCGCGCAGGGCGCTGATGAGTTGCCGTCGTTCGGTGTCGTTAAGAGGACGGAAGTCCATGGACAGTTCTCCTTGTTTGAATCCGCCTCCGGCTCAGAGCCAGAGGAAACCCCAAGATGAGCCAGCCTTGCGGCTGGCGTTGCCCACACTCAAGCTCGTGCCGCCAATTCCGCGAGCAGCAGGTAAACGCCGCGATCCACCCACTCCTCGTGATGATGGACTGCCAGCAGTTCCCCGCTCCGAAACACGTAATAACGCACCTCCTTGGGCCGAATCAGCACCCGTAAGGAGTCGCCCGGTTCGGCCAGGGGGAGGATGAGGAGCAACCCTGGTCCCCATTCATCCGACATCACCTCGAAACGCAACGCCGACTGTTGGCGGTACAGTCGTTCGATGCGCTCGGCGTGGAGCTCCAACGTTGACCAGATACCGTGCAACGATCGTGCCAGGTCCGGTCCGATTGTCAGTTCCACGGGTAAAGGGCGATAAGCGCTATCCCCCTGATGAAGAGCATACCAGGAGAAGCGCAGTCCCTTCAAGCATTGCACGTGAGGGCGCGGCTGAGAAGCGAACAAGTCGCCGGGCGTCAGCACACCATCCGCGGTGCCTATGCCAAAGACGCCCTCTTTGCCGCGCAGGTTCGCAACCCATTGCCCATCGCCGCGCAAGTCGCCGTCGCTGGGATGGCGCAGCGAACCGGGATGAGTATGCACCACACCCAACGTAGTCAGGCGACGATCGGTCTGCCGCACAATACGGCTAGCCAATACCTGGGCGCTGCTATTGAAGCGAACATGGGCGACGCTGGCATCCCGCAGCGTGCCGGCCGGCAGCGTGGCCACCACAATCGCTTCCCGCGCCTCCCGCAACCCGAGCAGCAGCCAACCCGTTTCCTCTTCGCCGCGCACTTCGGCGCGATGGTTGGCGTATTCCTCGAATAGAGTCCGGGCAACCCCGTCGGTCAACAGCACACGCTCGAGCGGGCCGTAGCTAAGGGGCGCTGAAGCAACACGGCGGGCCGTCGGCGACGAGGAACGAGGCAGATGCCACGAACGTTGCAATTCGCCGAGCCATCCCCTCGCTGTTTGCAGCCATCGCATCGCCCGGTTCACCCCCCACATGCGTGGGGAAGCCCAACGAGCGAGCCTCCCCTCTACCTTCCTTTCCATCATCATAACCATCCAGGATGGTTGAGTCAAAAGGGGAAGGCAAGATCTTGAAACCAAAATAGTTCCACGACTGGCATCAGCCGGCTGGTTGCCCTACCAGCCGGCCGATGCCAGTCGTTAGCCTGTTCCCATAAAAACTCTGGCAAGACACATGGTTTCTGTTATCCTGCAACGCGGTCTCTCTGGAGGGATTGCATGCACTATTGGTGGAGCCTGTCATGACCGTTTCAACGGATGTTTTATGTGCCGGCATCATTGTGGCCGATCATATCAGCTCACCTATTTCACACCTTCCCGCTCCGGGTGAATTGGTGTTGGCCGATCAATTGCTGTTGACCATCGGCGGCTGCGCTGCCAACGTCGCCATCGATCTGGCCAAGCTGGGTGTATCGGCGGCGGTGGTGGGGCGTGTCGGCGAAGATGTGTTTGGCCGTGTCGTCGCCGACATGCTGCGCCAGCGCCACGTCGATGTCTCGGCCTTGCAGATCAGCCCGGACGTGGAGACCAGTCAAACGCTCATCATCAACGTGGTCGGTCAGGATCGCCGCTTCATCCATACCTTCGGCGCCAACAGCGCCTTCCGTGCTGGCGACATCCCGCTCCCGCGTGTGGCCAACTGCCGGGTGCTGTACCTGGGCGGCTATCTGCTCATGGGCGGCGTGCAGGCAGACGAATTAGTCCCGGTGTTCGCTGCGGCTCGCCAAGCCGGGGCCAAGACGGTGCTCGACGTGGTGACACCGGGGCGGGCCGATTATCTGCCGCGCCTGGAAAAAATATTGCCGTATGTGGATGTGTTTCTGCCGAACGATCTGGAAGCCGAGCTAATCCTTGGCGAAAAAGATCCGCTGCGTCAGGCGGAGCGTTTTCAGCAACTGGGGGCGCGAACGGTCATCATCACCATGGGCGATCGTGGTTCGTTTTTGGTGGGGCCCGGTGTGCGTCTGCGTGCCGAAAGCTATCGGGTGCCGTTTGTGGACGGCACCGGCGGCGGCGACGCCTTCGCTGCCGGCTACATCGACGGCTTGCTGCGCGGGCAGGATGAAGCGGAGTGTCTGCGCATCGGCAGCGCTGTGGGAGCGAGCTGTGTGCGCGCCGTCGGCACGACGACCGGCGTGTTCACCCGGCCGGAGTTGGAAGCGTTTCTGCGCCACAATCCACTGCGGATCGAGCGGATCTAATTAGGGTATCTCTGTTGAGGTGTTGACCGGAAGCATTCATTGGACCTGGCGCAGTGAGCGATAAATTGCCGGAAATGCCGCTATTTTGGACCCTTAATATGTAAATTTGACGGCGCTTGAAACAACTTACTGTTCGGCCGGGAATGTCTTTCCTTCGTTCTGGCGTAAGGTACGAGAAAAACGGCCTCCTTGAGCACAGGTCATTTGGACTACGCGGAAGCTGCGGATGAACCTGGGTCAAGATGAGCAAGCAAACGATCGAGAAAGGGCACCTGATCGGGATGCAAAAGCTGCCGGGCTTCTTCTATTGGGACGAAGCGGGCCTGATCGATCTCCCAGGAGGCGAGGCGCGGCTCCGCATCTGCCGGAGCAGGTCCGGTGAAACAATGCACGTCTTTATGACTCTTTTTATACTCAATAAATCCTAGATAAATAAGATCGCCGGGCGTGATGCCGACTTCTTCCCATGTCTCGCGGCGGGCAATTTGCTCCAAGTCGGTTTCGCCGTCCTCGGGTAGGCCCTTGGGAATGCTCCATGGCGCACGGCGATTGTAAGGACCGGATGGATGCACAATCAGCACTTCCAGTCCATGGCCGCCTTGGCGATACAACAACGTGCCGGCGGATTGTTTGCGAGGCATGATATCTCCTCAGGGCACTTTCAACGAATTGAAGATGCGTTGCAGTAGCGTCTCCGCCGTGATGTCCTCGGCTTCGGCCTCGTAGGTGACGGTGACGCGGTGCCGCAGCACATCAAGACCGATTGATTTCACGTCTTGTGGCGTGACGTAGCCCCGGCCGTCCAGGAACGCCTGGGCCTTGGCCGCACGCGCCAGAAAGATCGTGGCCCGCGGGCTGGCGCCGTACTGGATATAGGGCGCAATGTCCAGGCCGTAATCGCCGGGTTTGCGCGTGCACTGGACAATATCGACGATGTAACGCTTGATCTTGTCATCAACATATATTTGGTCGAGCACTTTACGCAGGGCGAACAGATCCGCAGGACCGAGGACAGCCTCAACGCTCAAGTCCGGCTCAATCGCCGACATGCGATCGAGGATGAGCCGTTCCTCTTCTTTGCTCGGATAGGTCAGCTTCAATTTGAGCATGAAGCGATCGACTTGCGCTTCGGGCAGCGGATAAGTCCCTTCCTGTTCGATGGGATTCTGCGTGGCCAAGACGAGAAACGGCTGTTCGAGAATGTAGCTGTTATCACCGATAGTGACTTGTTTTTCCTGCATCGCTTCCAGCAGGGCGCTCTGCACCTTGGCAGGGGCGCGATTGATTTCGTCGGCGAGGACGACGTTGGCGAAGATAGGCCCCTTTTTGATGCTGAATTCTCCACTGCGCGGATTGTAAATTTGCGTGCCGATCACGTCGGCGGGCAGCAGGTCCGGGGTGAACTGAATGCGGCTGAAGCTCAAACGCAGGCCGCGCGCCAGGGTGCGCACTGCCAGCGTCTTGGCCAAGCCCGGCACGCCCTCCAGCAACAAGTGGCCACCGGTCAACAGACCAACCAGCAAGCGATCGATCATCGCCCGTTGCCCGACGATGACGCGCTCCATCTCGCGGTAAAGAGGATCAAGTCCGGCGCGCCGATCGCGCACCAAACCATTGAGTTCCGAGACGTTGACGGTCATGGACCACCTCCTTGTCCCATTGTGGTCCATGCCGGGGGGATTGACAATGGCTCGCCTTAGCAAATGAGCCGGAAGTAGAAGCGACGCATGGTCCTTTCGTTGCTTCTGCTTCCGGCTCGACAATCCGGCTTATCACCAGTAGTAGCCGCCGTAATACGGCCACCCCCAGTAACCCCTGTAGTAAGGATAGCCCCATCCGCCGTAGTAGTAATGGCGATAGAAGCCGCCATAGGGATAGTAGCCGCGATAGTAGAAGCCGGGATAGTAACCGCGGTAGAAGCCATAACCACCAGGGTAGAAACCGCGGCCGTACCACCCGCCGTGCCAGTGATGCGCCACGGGTAGCACGTCCCCGTTGGTGATCGCCGAACCCACCAACTCATCCTTCTGCGCCTGTGCTTGCACAGGAGTCGCCAGCGTTAAACCCAGTGCGCCAGCGGCCAAAACCAGAGACCAAAGTACCGAACGCATGTTATGCCTCCTCTCTGTTCTGTGTTCAATAACGCCGCATATCGGCCCTCGATGAAGAGGTGGTGCAAAAGCGATACCATTTGCTCAACGTAGCCACGTTATATCCGATTGAATATAACGCTTTAGTGCTAGCGGCCCCCACTCCCTCCTCCCGGCTGGGAGAGAGCCGAGGGGTTAGAAGAGCAAGTGTGCCAAGGAGTTTCGCCCCCCGAACCCTCCCCCCCAGGAGGGTGGGAAATACCCGCTAGCCCCGACGATCTGAATTTGCGCTACGAGCGCGTGGAGGCAGGAGTTTGAAAACCGAAGCGCTGGAGCTGACGCTGGGCGGGCGTCGAGATCAGGAAGGCGAGCAGAGCATGGGCGGGGGAAGATTGTTCGCCGCGTCGTGTAAGAGCGGCGGTGTAGTGAATGGCCGGATGTGCGAGAGGGGTGGTGAAAAGGATACGGCAATGGCGCGTTGTCTGGACATCGCTGCGATACACAAGGCCGACATCTGCCTGGCCCGATTCGACCGCAGCCAAGACAACGCGGGGATTATCGAGAAAGAGGGCACGCTGGCGAATCGCCTCCCACAGGCCCAGAGGCCCCAGATACATGCGTGTGTAATGGCCCAGAGGACACGAAGGGTCGGCCAAGGCGATGCTGCGCACAGATGCTTGCAACAGAGCACGGGGGTTGGACAGTTTAGTGATGCGCGGCGTGGAGGTAATGGCAGCCAGGCGATTGGCACTCAGGAGCATGCGGCCTTGGGGGGCGAGAATGCCGGCGCTTTCCAGGCGATCGAGCGGTTCATCGGCAGCACTAAGGAAAAGATCGACGTGAACACCTCTGAGAATGTGATCGGCCAATTCATCGGAAGCGCCGCAGATAGTCCGCACCGAGACGGATGGCTGCTGGATAGCAAAATCGGCGAGCAAACAGTGCAGGACATTTTCCAGACTGGCGGCAGCGGCGACATGGACGCTGGAAGACGACGGGGGTTGCCTACGCGCCCCCAACTCCTCCGCCCCGAGAGCGGCCGTCTGCTGGAGACGGGCCTGCAGGGCACGATAGGCGGCGATAGCCGTGCGTCCTCGTGCGGTCAGCTCCGCGCCGCCGCCGGCTCGCCCTCCCGTTTGACGCCGTACCAGCACTTCGCCGGCCGCCCGGTTGATGCTGTCCACCAGCAACCAGGCCCGGCGATAGGACATGCCCAATTGCCGCGCTGCTGCGCTGATGCTGTGACAACGATCGATCGCCTCCAGCAGCTCCAGCCGCCCCGGCCCCAGAATAGACTCGCCCGATCGCTCCATCCACAAACGGACGCCCACGGTCCAGTCATTCATCCACTCCTGCCCTTCGTTGTTCATCGTCCGTTACCTCATTCTTCGGGAGGACTTATGCTGCTAACTTCGTCCCCGGTGCGCCGCACGGCGTTCACCCTGATCGAATTGCTGGTAGTGATCGCCCTCATCGCCGTGTTGATTGGCCTGCTGCTGCCAGCCGTGCAAAAAGTCCGCGATGCTGCCAATCGCATTCAATGCGCAAACAATCTCCATCAAATCGGTATCGCTTGCCATATGTACAATGATACGCTAGGTGAGTTGCCGCGCTATCGTCTTTGTCCTGCGCCCTGGCAGGGAGGAATGGATCTTTATTGCGATCAATTGACTTCGCCTACCTACTACACGGGCCCCCACGAAGTTTGGTGGGCGCCTTATGATAATCGCGTGTCGCCGGAAGATCCGCCGTTGCCCGACTTCGATCCTACGCGCGCCTTGCTGTGGCCATTCGTTGAAGGCAATCGAAAAGTATTTCTCTGTCCCAACGGAGTCGATCCGGTCACGGGCAAGTGGTATCAGGTCAGCTATGGCATGAATTACGTCACAGGCGGTCCCAATGGCAAGCCGCTCCTCCAGCTCATCAATGGCAACGGCAGTTCGAACATCCTGATCGTCTGGGACCACGGCAAGACGCCCGGCTGCGCCAATTCCAAAACCGCAGCGCCGCGTGGACCGTGGCAACCGTTCAACGATCCGACCGATACGACGCATTATCCGCAACGCCGCCATGTCAACGTCTTCAATGTGCTCTACTGCGATGGACATGTCGTTCCCATCACGCAAAGCGATTTGCAGTTGCCGTTGTTCTACGCCGACGGGACCGGCCTAAAATAGGTGATTAGGGGATTAGGCAGTGGATTGAATCGCCTAACCCCCTAACCCCCTGTATGGGAGAACGCATGGGCTATCGCAATCTCCGCGATTGTATCGTCGATCTGGAGCGCACCGGGCAACTCATTCGTATCGAGCAGGAAGTCGATCCGGACCTGGAAATGGCCGAGATCCATCGGCGTGTTTACGAAGCGGGCGGACCTGCCTTGCTGTTCACGCAGGTCAAAGGCTGTGCTTTCCCAATGGTGAGCAATCTGTTCGGCACGCCTGAACGCATCCGTTACCTGTTCCGCGATACGCTGCGGGCCGTACGGCATCTTATCGAGCTGAAGATCGATCCCGGCACCTTCTGGAAAAACCCATGGCGCTATCGGGACGTTCCCGGAGCACTTGTGCATATGCTGCCCAGGCCAGTCAAGAACGGGCCAATCCTTGCCCAGGAGACGACGATCCGCCAGTTGCCACAGCTGCGTTGCTGGCCCCGGGATGGCGGGGCGTTCATCACGCTGCCGGTGGTATATACCGAAGAGGTGGACCGACCCGGGTGGCGGCATTCCAATCTGGGTATGTATCGGGTGCAGCTGTCCGGCAATCACTACGAGCCGGATCGGGAAGTGGGACTGCACTATCAGATCCATCGCGGCATCGGCGTGCATCACGCTGCGGCCCTGCGGCAGGGCGTGCCGCTGCGCGTTAACGTCATCGTCGGCGGCCCGCCGGCGCTGACGCTGGCGGCCGTCATGCCGTTGCCGGAGGGAATGCCGGAGCTGGCGTTCGCTGGCGCCCTGGGCGGCCACCGCATTGCTCTTGTTACACCGCCTTCTCCTGACAAGATGACAAGGAGACAGGGTGCCCAAGGAACAGAAGAACCGATTGCCTTGCCCCCTTGCCATCCTGTCTCGTTGGCGCCTTGTCTGCCCATTCCAGCCGAGGCGGATTTCTGCATTTGCGGCACGGTCGATCCGCAGCGGCTGTTGCCGGAGGGACCGTTCGGCGATCATCTCGGCTATTACAGTTTGGTCCACGATTTCCCGGTGCTGCAGGTCGAGCGTGTCTATCATCGTCCGGGGGCCATTTGGCCGTTCACGGTCGTTGGCCGGCCGCCGCAAGAAGATACCTGCTTTGGCGATCTTATTCATGAATTGACAGGCCCTATCATTCCCAGCGTGGTGCCGGGTGTTCATGCCGTCCACGCCGTCGATGCCGCCGGCGTGCATCCGTTGCTTTTGGCCATCGGCAGTGAACGCTATGTCCCCTATGCGCGACAGCGTCGGCCGCAAGAATTGCTGACCTGCGCCAACGCGTTGCTCGGCCAGGGGCAGCTATCGCTGGCCAAGTATTTACTCATCGTGGCGCACGAAGACGATCCGGAATTGGACATTCACGACATCGCCGCTTTCTTCCGACATTTGCTCGAGCGCGTGGATTGGCAAACCGACCTGCACTTCCAAACACGAACAACGATCGACACACTCGATTATTCCGGCAGTGGTCTCAACGAAGGCTCGAAAGTGGTCATTGCAGCGGCCGGGGGGAAGCGGCGCAGCCTGGGCGTCGAACTGCCCCAGAAGCTGCCTTTGCCGGAAGGATTCGGCAAGCCGCGCGTGTGCTTGCCGGGCGTCCTCGCCATCGAAGCCCCGAAGTATCCTGGTCCGGCTGGCGCGACGCCGCCGGATGTAGAGAAATTCTGTCGGCTCTTAGAAGAAACATACGTTCCCATGCAGAATATAGGAGCACGGATGGAGGAATTCCCTCTGATGGTACTGGTGGACGAGAGCGATTTCACGGCCCATTCGCTGCGGAACTGGTTGTGGGTGACGTTCACGCGCTCAAACCCGGCAGCGGACATTCACGGTGTCGGCGCCTTTACGCATCAAAAACATTGGGGCTGCACCGGTCCTCTGGTGATCGATGCGCGCATCAAGCCGCATCATGCTCCACCGCTGGAGGAAGATCCGGCCATCACGCGGCGTGTCGAAGCCCTGGCTGCGCCGGGCGGGCCGCTCTACCGCATCATCTGATTGGCCTTGACCGGAGAGCAAGACCAGCGTATCTCCCCTCATTCCCGCGCTTGGCGCGGGAATGAGGAGCAAGCGCATGAACGGGACGACAAAGTTGCGTGGGATGTCGCTATGCTTGCTCGCATTGGCCGCGTTAGCGCCCTGCCCCGTCCTGGCTCAGCAGGCGCCGGCCGGTGACAGTACCGTGTTGCCGCCGCCTTCGGGTGATGAGCCGGCCCCGGCGCCGGCCCCGGGACCATCCCTGGTCCTTCCCAACACCGGACCTTTCGCGCCGCCGCCGCCACCGCCGCCGCCTTCCGCCGAAAACCTTTGGGGCCTGCTTCCCGATTGGTCGCGCCTGCCGCGGACTTTCTTTGCCGATCACGAGATCGACATCCTCAAGCCGCACCTTAAGGCGGCGCTCGTTGGCCCGGCAATCTTTCCCAACGGCATGGTGACCAGTGTGCATCCGCCGACGGCCACACTCAATTGGACCGGAGCGCCGCGCTGGGAAATCGGCTGGTTCCTGCCGCCTAGCCTCGGCTACTTCGCCTTCACGTATCGCGGCTTTGCCGATGATGGCCGGCAGATCGTTACAGCCCTCGACGGCGTGCCCTATGCGCTGCGGAGCCGTCTGGACCTGAATCAGATCGCTTTCGACTACGGCACGGTACCATACTCTTTCGCGCCGCGCTGGTTCGTAAGTGGCCGAATCGGCATGGCGGCGGCGAATGTATATTTCGACAATGTGGCCGTCAGCGCTCCCCAAACTCTTGATGCCAGCAACGATTACTACGGCGCCGGCCCCCATTTGCGCCTGGACATATGGCGTGAGTTCAATCTCGTGCCCGGGCTGGCGCTGTTCGCTCAGCCTGACCTGATGGTATTGGTCGGCCGCGTTCAACAACACTACCGTGAAAGCGATCTCGTGGACGGTTCCACGATTGCGGGGTCGTTCTTCCTGCGGCGGACACAGACGGTTCCCGTGTTCACGCTGCGGGCCGGGCTGTCGTACACGCCGGCCAGTTTGAGTCACTGGCGTTTCATGATCGGTTACGAGTTCGAGGATTGGTGGTCAGTCGGTCAAGTTCCCGACGAGCCTTCGCGCGGCCAATTTTATACCAACGGCATTTTCTTGCGTGCCGTCGCCACTTTCTAGCTCCGAGCTGCCTGAGAACGTCACTCCGGCAGCGGTTGGCCGTGTGTCTCCGGCGCAAACCAGATGACAACCAGGCCCGTGAGATAGATAAGACTAATCACAGCTCCGGATTGGGCATATTGGCCCGGTGAAACATTGTAGAGCAAATGGCTTGTGACGAGAGCACCGGCGGCGGCGATGATACGGCCGAAGTTGTAGCCGAAGCCCTGACCTGTGGCCCGCACACGTGTGGGGAACAACTCCGGCAGATACAGCGGCAGCCAGCCGTAAAACGAAGCCGTGAAGAACCCCGTCAGGCCGATCACCACCAACAAGCCAGCATCCAGGCTCGCCTTCTGGTCCGACGGCAAGTACCAGCGAAACAAATAAGCACAGATCAAAAGCGAGCCGAGACTGAGGATGAAATAGGTGCGGCGGCGACCCAAGACGTGGGCAAGCAGCGCGCCGCTCAAGGCGCCGAAGCAAGCACCGAGGGCCGAGCTGCCCTGGGCATAAAGGCTCCACTCCTGCTTGCCGCTCACCGCCTTGATCCACAAAGGAATCATGGAGGCGACGGCCCCCCAGGTGGCGATCAGAGGGATGCCGCTCAAGGTGGCCGCCAGAATGCTGCGCCAGCGCAGTTGCGGCGTGAAAATGGCCGCCATTCCCGGTCGAGGTCCGGTTTGGGCGGCATGCTGCCACTTTTGCGATTCCGGCACGAAGACACGCAGGAAGAAAGTCAGCAAAGCGGGCAAGGCGCAAACACCGAACACCCAGCGCCAGCCGCCGGCCCCCACCGGCGCCACGCGGTCCACCAACCAAACCGTAGGCACGGTCAAGAGAAAGCCGACATTGGCAGCGGCGCCAATTAGCCCCGCCAGGAGCGGCCGCAGTGTTTGCGGCCAACTCTCCATGACCAAAGCGACGCCCAGTGACCATTCGCCGCCCATGCCCAGCGAGGCCAACAAACGCAACGCCGCCAATTGCCAGGCACTCTGGGCCAGACCGCACAGAGCCGTGAAACAAGCGTAGGTCAACACGCACAGCACCATGGCGCGGACGCGGCCCAGCCGATCACCCAGCCAGCCGAACAGCCAGCCGCCCAGCGCGGCGCCGACCAGAAAACTCGCCGCAATAGCGGCGTTCCAGGCGCCGATCGCCCCTTCGCCCGGTCCTCCGGTCTGTTGGGAATGCAGCACATCGGTCAGGGCCGGGTGGCCGACCACGCCCAGTACCCCCTGCTCGAAGCCATCGAACATCCAGCCCAACAGCGCTGCCGCCAGGGCCATCCACTGTCCGCGATTGATCCGCCGCCAGTCCGCACCCCCCATGTCCGCGCCGCCTTTCTCGGTTTACCATGCATCTGCTCTTTCAGGAACCAGCATAGCAGTTGCCGCTGTGTCGTCCACCAAATAGGATGCTCTCATGCCCACCGCGAACTCGCCTCCCATCAGGACCGCGCCATGAACGAGCCTCGCCGTGCTTGCCTTGTCTCCGTGCTGATGATCGCTCTCGCTTCTCCCGCCCTGCCGGCTCAGGGCTTCACCCCCGAAGAAGCTCTCCGACGCATGAAAGCCGCCGACGGCTTCAAGGTCAAGCTCGTCGCCAGCGAACCGATGATCCGCCAGCCGGTGACGATGACTTTCGACGAGCGTGGCCGATTATGGGTCATTCAGTATCTACAATATCCGAATCCGGCCGGACTGAAGCCGGTCAAGGTCGATCAATACCTGCGTACCGTTTACGATCACATACCCGAACCGCCGCCCAGGGGGCCGCACGGGGCGGATCGCATCACCATTCTTGAAGACCCCGACGAAAGGGGCCGCTATCGCAAGGCCAAAGATTTTGTTACCGGACTGAACCTCGCTTCCGGTCTGTGCCTGGGTAATGGTGGTGTTTACGTATTGCAGGTCCCGTATCTGCTCTTTTATCCCGATCGCAACGGCGATGATGTGCCGGATGGTCCGCCGCAAGTGCTGCTGAGCGGCTTCGGCATGGAGGACGCTCACGCTGTCGCCAACTCGCTGCAATGGGGGCCAGACGGTTGGCTCTACGGTGCCCAGGGCAGCACGGTGACGGCCAAAATTCGTGGCATCGAATTTCAGCAGGGCATCTGGCGCTATCATCCGCTTACCAAGCGCTTTGAGCTATTCGCCGAAGGCGGCGGCAACACCTGGGGACTCGATTTCGACGAACACGGCCAGATCCTCGCCGGCACGAACTGGGGCGGCTTCGCCATGCTGCATCAAGTACAAGGCGGCTATTACATCAAAGGTTTTAGCAAGCATGGCCCTCTGCACAATCCGCACACCTACGGCTACTTCGACCATGTCCCGTATCAGCATTTCAAAGGCGGACACGTGACCTGCGGCGGCATCGTCTATCAGGGCGGCGCCTATCCCGATGCGTTTCGCAACGTCTACATCGCCGGAAACCTCCTTTCTAACTCTCTGTACTGGCATATTGTCGAACGCAAGGGATCGAGTTTCACCAGCCGTTTCGGCGGCGATTTTCTCGTCGCCAACGATAGCTGGTTTCGTCCCATCGATTGCCTGACCGGACCGGACGGCGCCGTCTATGTTGCCGACTGGTACGACAAGCGCGCCAATCATGTCGATCCGGTCGATAATTGGGACCGCACGAACGGCCGGATTTACAAAATTGTGGCCAAGGGGGCGAAGCCGGACGTTTGCCTGAATCTGGCCAGGCTGTCGAGCAAGGAGCTGATTGCGCTGCTCAATCATCCCAACAATTGGCAGCGGCGCGAGGCACGGCGCATCCTTGGCGAGCGGCGTGATGCTTCCGTATTGCCGGTGCTGCGCAAAGTTGTGCTTGACAGCGATGGCCGACTGGCGCTGGAAGCGCTGTGGGCCCTGTACATCAGCAGCGGCTTCGATGAAGCGTTTGCCCGGCGCTTGCTCCATCATGCCAATGAGCACGTCCGGGCCTGGACGGTGCGTCTACTTGGTGATGATCAACACGTGTCCGTGGAAACGCGCGAATGCTTGATCGCCCTGGCGCGGCGGGAGACAAGTCCGGTAGTGCGCAGCCAACTCGCCTGTTCGAGCAAGCGCCTGCCCGCTGCGGATGCTTTGCCGATCATCCGCGAGCTATTGCGGCATTCTGAAGATATAGATGATCCACATATTCCGCTATTGCTCTGGTGGGCCATTGAGGACAAGGCCATCGCTCACCGCACTCAAGTGCTCGCCTTGCTTGAGACACCGGACGCCTGGCGGCTGCCGTTGGTGAAGCACTTTTTGCTGGAACGTTTGGCCCGCCGCTATCTGGCTGAAGGCGGTTCCCCTTCTCCCTCCAAAAGTGGGCAGGATAGGGGCGCAGAGACGTGTGCTTATCTTCTGGAGAAAGCGCCCGGTGCCGAAGAACGGGAGCGGTTGCTGAGCGGCATGGATAAAGCGCTGGAAGGCCGGCTGCGGACGGATGCGCCGCCGGTTTTGTCGAAAGCAATTGCGCATCTATGGCGGCGTTCGCCTGATGCGCCTGTGTTGCTGCGTTTGGCCGTGCGCCTGGGTGAAAAGGAGGCATATGCTCATCTGCTCAAGCGAATTGCGGATGTCAAAATCCCGGAGAAGGAACGAGCGCCGCTGGTTGAATTGCTGGACCAGGTCGGTCAGTCCGAGAACGTGCCGCTGTTGCTGGATCTGCTCGCTGCAGCGAAAACCGATGCTCTGCGCGGCGCTGTCCTGTCGGCGTTGCAGCCGTTTTCCGATCCGCGCATCGCTGAGCGCGTGCTGGCACTTTATCCTCGTTTCTCGCCGGCGCTGCGTGCCCGGGCACAGGGGTTGCTGGCCAGCCGGCCAGCGTCGGGGCTGGCTCTTTTGCAGGCCGTGGATGCTGGACGAATCCCGCCGCGCGATGTTCCTCTTGACCGCCTCCAGCGTCTGATGACGTACAAAGATGAGCGCATCGCCAAGCTTGTCACCAAGCATTGGGGCATGATTGCACCGGCGACAGCCGGCGAGAAAATCTCCCGCATCCGTAGCATCAATCTGATTCTGTCGCGCGGCGGCAAAGGCAATGCGGCCAACGGCCGATTGTTGTTTCAAAAGAACTGCGCTACTTGCCACACCCTGTTCGGCGAAGGCAACAAGATTGGTCCCGACCTGACCAGCGCCGATCGCAAGAACCGCGAGTATCTCATCACGCAAATTGTCGATCCCAGTGCTGTCATCCGCGCCGAGTATCAGGCGTTTAACATCGAAACAACAGATGGCCGCTCGCTGTTCGGTCTGATTGTGGAAAATTCGCCCACCTCTGTAACACTGGTAGACAGCAAGAATGAGCGTACTGTCGTGCCGCACAGCAAGATCGAACACATGACCCCGGCGCCCGTGTCGCTGATGCCGGAAAAAATCCTCGATCCCCTGAAGGATGAGGAGTTATGCGATCTGTTTAGTTACTTACAAAGCGATGGATTAAGAGAGGTACAAAAGAGGGCACCACAATAAATAAGGAGGCGCTGAACCCGCTTTATCCAAGCTGCGGTGGGACGCCGAAAAAGATGGAATCTTCGCCGCCAAGCGTGAATGCGCCCCAGACGATATTCTGAATACGGCCCGGATCGACGTAGAGGAATTTGATTGGAAAACCGAACCAGGAGAGAGCGTCCGTCTCACCGCCGGAGCTTTGGAAAGAAGTGGCGGAAGTCGGCGATCCATAGGTGATCTGGGCCGGCAGGAATTGGTTATCCGAGTTGAGATACACAGGCGCGAGAAACGCGCTGGCATTGTAAGTATCGGAGCCAATTGTGGTGCCTTGATAGTTCACTTGAAGTGTTTGATTGACGCCCACAGCGAACAGGGGCAGCGTGACCGAGAAGGTTGCTTGTCCGTTGCCGTTGAGGGCTGCTGTCCCCGTCTGATTATTAATGTTGAAAGTGATGTTGCCGCTGGTAACGGGCACACCGGTTCCTTGCTGTTTTACGGTCGCCGTGACGGTCTCGGTTGCGTTGAGTCCGATAAAATTAGGGGTAATGTTGATGGCAGCGCTGGTGACCGTATCGAACGTGGCCGGCGTCAGCCGATCCTCCAGTTGCTCCAGCCGCAGCCGAATCGCTGTTTCGCACTTTTTGTTGGTCTTGCGCAGCCATCCGAGCAGAGTCATGATGCAATACTCCTTTCAAGAAGCGATCTTTCGAGAGTCTAGCACGCTTCTTGAGGCTGTCAAACGGCCAAAGCGAAACGACTGGCCAACTCAATCATTCGCACATCGTCCCCGTGTACGACTTTGGCAAAACCACCACGCCACCACATGCTGAGCCGGGAGTGTCAGCGACCGGAAAACTCTACTACCTCCTCATGGAGTACGTGGACGGTACCAACCTGCGTCAGGTGATCCAGCAGGGGCAACTAAAGCCGGAGGAAGCCCTCGCCATTGTGCCGCA
>JAJPHU010000153.1 GCA_021325115.1 Planctomycetota bacterium
GGCGATTTGTTGTTGCAATACCAACCGCCGCTGCCGGCACCGCCGCCGAAGAAAGAGAAATAAATGCGTGATCCTACTCCGTCCGCTGCGCCCACAAAGGCCGCCTTTGTGGGCGCAGCGGACGGAGTAAAGCAGTCTCACCCCAGGAATCGCCGCATCAAATCGTGACCGCGTTCAAATACGAGATCGCTTTTCTCTGCAATTATCTCATCGTAAGACGCTTGCCCTTTGCTTGCCACACCGCTGCCGGCGAAGGCGAATGGCACCATGCCGTAAGCGTGAGCGCGTGTCCGCAGGGTGGTACGATGATCGGGTGAAACAAGAATGCGCCAAGCGCCGTGCTGGGGCAGCGCCTCCAGCAATGGACCGACGATGTGGCGGTCAATTTCCTCCAGCGCCTTGACCTTGGCATCGGCCTTCCCCTCGTGCGATGCCTCGTCCGGTGCTTCGATGTGAACGCAGACCAAATCGAACTGCGGCAACGCGGCGACGGCGGCGCGCCCCTTGGCAGCATAATCGGTATCGAGATAGCCCGTCGCCCCCGGCACGTCGATGCGTTGCCAGCCCAGCAACATACCCACGCCCCGCACCAGATCGACGGCACTGATGATGGCACCGCGCTTGCCGTAGACTTCGACGAACGGCTGCAACGACGGTGCACGCCCCTGCCCCCACAGCCAAATCTGCGTCGCATCGCGCTTGTGTTGATCGCGTCGCTTCTGATTTACGGGATGATTACGCAGGATCGCTCGGCTGCGCTCCATCAAGCTCCTCAACAGATCGCTTCCAGGGCCTTTGGGCAGATGATCGGCGATAGGACGATCCGGCACATCATGCGGCGGCTGGGTCTTCGTCTGTTCGCTGAAAGGCGCCTGCGTGCCAGCGGCAGGGCGGTAGACGAGGATATTGCGATAGCTGACGCCAGCATGAAATTCCAGACGCGCCCCATTGGGTCCCGTGTCGCCGCCAAGTTCCCTTTGCAGCGCTTCTATCAACGGCCGGCCTTCTTCGCTGGAAATGTGGCCGGCCGTGAAGTCGCGCATGCACTCGTTCTCGATATGGACGAGATTGCAGCGGATGGCCCAATCGCCGGGACCGAGGCGAATGCCCATCGCCGCCGTTTCCAGAGGCGCCCGGCCTGTGTAGACGACGAGCGGATCGTAGCCAAACAGGCTCAACGTGGCCACGTCGCTGGCCGGCGTCAACGGCTGCGGCACATTGTTAGCCCGGCCCACCACGCCTTGCCGGGCGATACGGTCCATGTTCGGCTTGTGGGCCGCCTGCAATGGTGTTTTGCCGCCCAGCACTTCCTGAGGTTCATCCGCACAGCCGTCTGGGATGATGATGACGTATTTCATACCTGCCCCGCCCCTTTCGCACCTGTCCGCAGCACCGACACGGGTGCCCTTTGCCGGTGCTGCGGACAGATGAAATGTTGTTTGTCAGAGTCAGTTTAAGGAACAAGCCGTCTCTTCTCCAGCCCTGGGCCCTTAAACTCCTGGCCCACTGTTTGACAGGTTTACCTGCGGCGGATAAACTTTCAAGAACTTGTTAGCGTGAGCGACAGATAGCGTCACTCATGCTTCCGGCTCGTGTAAGCCCCCGGTCGATTTACAGCGTTGGAGGACCGCTTATGCTCCCTACCCGGCAACAGGACAACACCGGGCTGGAAGAAGCCTATTATCGCCTGTTCCGTGAGTTTTTCGATAAAGCCGAGAAGAAGCGCCGCTGGTCGATCCGCGACGACATCCCTTGGGACCAGGTCAACCCCAAGCTGAATCCGGCCATCGCCGACGTGTTGGAGACGTTCTGCACCGTCGAGTTATATTTGCCGGATTATATCGAAAAAGCCTGGCCGCTCTTGCGTCATAGCCGCGGTCGCACGTGGTTCCACGCCAACTGGGGCTATGAAGAAGCCAAGCACTCGATGGCCATGGGCGATTGGCTAATCGCCTCCGGCCAGCGCACCGAGGAGCAGTTACGCGCGGTCGAGACCCAGGTCAGCCAGTACCAATGGAATTTGCCGCACGACAGCCCCATCGGTATGGTCCTGTACGGCATGACGCAGGAATTGGCCACCTTCTTGCACTATCGTAATCTCCGCCAATGCGTCGAGAATGAGCCGGTCGGCGATCCAGCCCTGTCGAAGATTCTGAAATTAATCAGCGTTGATGAGCGCGCCCATCACAATTTTTACTTGCACGTGGCCAAGCTCTACCTGGAGCGCGACCGCCACGGCACCATTGAGGCGTTGCGCCGTGTCATTCACACGTTCAAGATGCCAGCCGTCGATATGCTGGCCGATAGCCGCCGTCGCGTCCAGGCCATCAAGGAGCTAAAAATCTTCGATGAAGACATGTTCTTCACCGACGTGGTCAAGCCGCTGTTGTTCGAGCTAGGCATCGAATGGGCCGAGTTCCGCGAGCGCAAGCCGAACCGTCGCTCGATCTCAGCGCCATCGCTGCCCTAATTTCATCTACCAAAGGTTCAACCGATGACCACAGTCGAGTCGCAACTGCTTCAGCTCCTCAAGGACCGCTCCTTCAAACGCGGTACGTTCCGCCTGGCGTCCGGCGGGGTCAGCGAATACTACATCGACGGGAAAATGACCGAGGTGTTTTCCGAAGCTGTTCCCTTGATCGGCGAAATCCTGTACGAGCGCACCAAGCATCTTGGGATCGATGCCATCGGCGGTCCTGAAGTCGGAGCGGTGCCGTTGACCACGGCAGCGGTCTTCAGCTACCACTTGCACGGAAGGAAGATGGAAGGGTTCTGGGTCCGCGACGAAGTCAAGCATCACGGGACCCAAAAGCTCATCGAGGGAAACTTGCCTGAAAACGCTCGCGTGGCCATTGTTGACGATGTGTTCACTAAAGGAAATTCGGCTGCGAAGGCCGTCAAGGCTGTGCGGGACCGAGGGTGTGAGGTGGTTGCTGTTCTGGCACTTGTAGACCGCTTACAAGGGGCAAAAGAGCTTTTCGAGAGTTTGGGAGTAAAAAACTATCATCCTGTTTTTACAATCCAGGATTTTGGAGTGAAGGTTGAGTCCCGCACTCCCACTGCCTCTCTGTTGGCGAGCGAGTGTAGCGGCGAACGGCCGGCGTAAGCTGGCTGGCACGGTTCTCACCGGCCGGCTTACGCTGGCCGTTCGCTTCTTGGTCCCTGCAAGCGCCGCCGTAGCAGTGCCGCTGCATAGACGTGCGGAGCATAATAGCCGCGCCGCAGCGAGGCCAGATCTTCATCGAAACGAAAAAGACGAGCCCGGATCTCAGCGAAACAATGGGCCAGCACACGGCGAGCGAGATCCTGCTGGGAGGAAGGCTCTTCGCGGTCCTCGACCTGGCAGAGCCGGCTGAGCCAGGCCATGCGGCCGAGCGTGCTGTCGGCGGCTTTCAACCAGGCCGCTGTTTCGGCGAGGGCGAAACAACTTGCTTGTACATCGGCGTTTCGCCCCAGCGCTTCCCCGAATACCTGCCAGCCTGCCAGGAGCCGTCGGCGAAACTCGGCCTTGAGTGCTTCCAACTCCAGTACGTTGCGTTCCAGATGTCGCGCCCTTGTGTCGATACCGCCGCGCAGCCAGCGCGGAACCACCACCTCAGCCAGCACCCGCAGAATAAGGCAGCGCTCCTGCAGAGCGCCGCCGGAGGAATACGGGTCGGTAAGAACCAGGCGGGTACAAGCCGATTCCAGATCGAGTGCGGCAGAGGGACTGGCAGCATAGCGGCCAACTATTTCTACCGTCAAGGCTTCCGCCAAATAAAGCATATCAGAGGATGAGTAATAGCCACTATATATTCCTTTTATATCTCTCAAAAGTCTTAGAAGGGCTGCGACGCCTGGATCGGCAACAGCAATTTCTTTTTCGCTGACCATCTCTGGCACCAGACGCGGTTGCAGCAAATCGAGAGGTGCAAGCAAGAAATCACCAGAATGGTACGTCGCTGGCGCGGCCAGATATTCCCTCTGGGTCCGCAGCGGTGCTCCACTGTCCGGCTCGACGAGCGGTCGATCATCGCGGCGAACGACCGGATGAAGACGCTCGCGGACAACAAGGGCATATTCATCAAGCTGCGTCGCCGCATAATCCAACCACACCCGCAACAACACGAGGGCAAGTTCGGCATCACTGCCTTTTTCCAGGCGGGCAAAGGTTTGCAACAGTAATAGTTTGCCGGCCAGGATATGTGCTGCTTGCCGCCCAAAGCCGGCGCCCACCTCATTGTCCACCATCCCTCCTTTATCCCCCCCATCTAAAGAGGA
>JAJPHU010000295.1 GCA_021325115.1 Planctomycetota bacterium
TCCGCGACCATTGACATTCGAGAACTGTGCGCTCGTGCCGGGCTTGTATCCTGGGGCATTTCAACCCTCTGCCGATTTTGATACTCCGCTGCCGGACGATTTTTGGACTGGAGACATATATCGATCGTCTTCTGGCGACTCAAGCCAACGTGGAAGCGGCGGAGTTCGTGACAGCGGATCCGATCTTTGCCCACTATCCGGTGCAGGTGTTATGGTAACCCGGCACTCTACTTGTTCCTGCGAATCTTCCGCAGGGCCTGGTTGGCGGCCTGCCGCAGCTCGCGCGAGACTTTCGCTTGTTTCTCGGTCAGCATTTCCAGCACTTTGATAGTATCTTTATCGCTACCGGTGGCCAGCGAGCCCAGTGCGGTAGCAGCGGCGACACGCAGATCGTCCGGGGCGGCTTTCTTTTTGCCTTTGCCGGCCGGCGCCTTGAGCAGCGCCGTCAGGGCCGGAACGGCCGAGTGGGCGGTATTGCCGAGACTACCCAGTGAGTCAATGGCTTGGCGGCGCATCTCCGTATCCTTGCTGTCATCACGGGCAAGGGCAATTAATGTCTCGATGCCGGAGGAGCCGAGTTTACCCAGGGCGCGGGCAGCGGCCTCCTGCACTTCCTTGCGGGAGTCGTTGAGAGTGATCGTCAGAGCGGGGACGGCTTTGTGAGCTTCGGGGCCAATGGCGCCGAGTGCCTGGGCCGCGAAGCGACGAACAAAAGTATCGCGGTCTTTCAGGGCACGAATGAGTGCCGGCACGGCCGCCTTGGATTCAGCGCCACCCTCTTCCAGCGCTTTGGCCGCCGCGCGCCGTACTTCTGTATCCTCGGATTGGAGTTGTTTCACCAACTCGCTGACGTCGGCGCCCCGAGCCGCCGTCACACACAAAATAAGACCCATTGGTCCCAGCAAGCGTTTCATGTTTCACCTTCTCCTGTTTCCCAGGACAGGAATAAGGGCCAACGGAAAGCCTTGCCGGGCATGCTGCCAGCGTATCCTGCAACCGTTAGCCCTTAATATTCAACCCCAGGGAAGCGCAACAAGGTCCCTCGCTTTCAACCATGCAACAAATAGTAGAGCAAAATAAGCAAGAGCAGCAGCACCACGGAGCCGGCTCCCAACAGGAGGGAACGAGCACGGCCAGGCCACGACTGTGCCGCAGTTTGTACGATTGGCGGAGAGGCTACGCCATTGGAAGTGGCTGGTTCCACCTTGACTTTGGACGGCTGCTTGCGCGGCAGAGGGTCCGACCGGTATTCCGCTGATCCTGCTGGCGAAATGTCCTTGAATTCAGGATAGAACGACAACGGATGATAGTCTTTGCCATTGGCATGACGCGCCTCCACCTTGGCAGACAGCCGGCCGCGGCGCAGGCGTAGGACAATCTGTTCGGTGTTGGCCTGTACCCGGCACAGTTTGCCGGCCGGATTGCGATAGCGCAAGACCCAGACGCCATCGCTCGGTGTCGCGGCCGGGATGGCATCTGCACTGCCAAGGTTCGGTTCGATGGTGGAGGTCGAAGGCAAAGGTGGCATCTCCGGATCGAGGCGGGTTGGCTCGGCGGAGGAAGCCAGGCAGCGTTGCACCCACGGATCTTGCAGCGCCTGGTTGGGATCGGCGAAGGTCGGCACCGCCGCGGCCAACCGCGAACGCTCCAGATCGACGATCAACTCGCTGGCCGTCTGGTAGCGGTCGCGCGGGTCGCGGGCCAGCATTCGAGACAGGATGTGATCAAGGACCGGCGGCACCGCGGGATTGAGTTTGCTGGCCGGTGTGAAAAGCCCCTGATTTTTCTTCTCCACCACTTCCAGGTGATTATCACCGCTGAAAGGAACGCTGCCGGTGACCAGATGATAAAGGGTAGCCCCCAAGGCATAGATGTCGCTGCGGCCGTCGGCGTACTTGGCGTTGATGGCCTGCTCGTAAGGCATGTAGTAGGTGGTGCCGAAGCCCTGACGGGCCGCGGTCAGATGGCTGGCCTCGTCCAGACGTCGGGCCAGCCCCAGATCGACCAGCTTAGACACGCCGGAGCGTGTGATGAGGATGTTGTCCGGCTTGATGTCGCGGTGGACGATGTTGCGTGAATGAGCATGTTCCAGGGCGCGGGCCACGTCCAGGGCAATATGCACGGCATCGCCCAGAGCCAAGCGTCCCTGTTTATCCAGAAGCGCCTGCGCCGATGGGCCATCGACGAATTCCAGGACGAGATAATATTTGCCAGTGGCCTGGTCTTGGCCGACGTTGAGGGTACGGACAATATTGGGGTGATTGAGCAGAGCGCCACTCTTGGCTTCGCGATAAAAGCGATCGATATAGGCTTGATTGCTGGCCAGGTGATCGGCGAGGACTTTAATGGCGACTTGCTGGTCTGTGCCCTCGTGATAGCCGAGATAGACCGCCCCCATGCCGCCTTCGCCAAGTTGGCGCAGCAGCCGATAGCCCCCTAGCGTGCGCACCTCGTGCAGCAGATCACCGGGCATGCCGGGCGGAGGTTGCGTGAGATCGAGGTTAGTCTTGTCCATGATGTCGGCCGCTGCACGGCCGCCCCGGTCTGGCGCAACTCACACAAGCCAGGGGGCGGCAAGGGTGAAGAATAGAGCACGAGTCTTCTGCACCATAAAATTAGTTTACCGTATGTTGTGAACGACTGCAATTCCGCTCCCATGCGGTAGGTGCGCCTCCCGAATTAGACGAACGGCTGACGTCCGCCGGCCGTTCACCCGTAAATGCCTTGCTCCGCCGCAGTTGGGCACCTGATCCAGGTTCCCACAACTCCTGTCCCATCGCTGTCTTTCTTCCTTCTTCCCTTTGTGAGGGGAGGAGGAAAAGATCTCCCACTCCAACCCTCCCCCCCAGGGAGAGGGAGGAAGAGACAGCCACAGCGGGTTCGTGTAGGAGAAGGAGATCATTTTTTCTCGTGGATCTGGTCATGAACCCCCTGGATTGCTTCGGGGCCAGACGGCAGCGGATGCGTATCGGCCAAACCATCCGGGGAAGCGAAGGCAAACGAGGGAATCCGGCCGCTCAACCGCCGGCCGATGTAGCTATGCCGCCAACCGTAACCAAAATAGATGGCCATGCCGACGGCCAGCCAGACGACCAGGCGGGCCCAGGTGGCCGGCGGCAAGAATAGCATCATGACCAGGTTGACAGCAATACCCAGGGGGCCGAACACAAACAACAGCGGCGTGCGAAAAGGCCGTTCGACGTGCGGCCGGCGCAGCCGCAGCACCATCACAGCGGCACAGACCATGACGAAGGCCATCAGCGTGCCAATGTTGACCATCTTTTCCAGCATGGTGATCGGCGTGAAGGCAGCTACCAGGGAAATGACAATCCCGACAAGGAGCGTGGAGCGATGCGGCGTCTTGAAACGCGGATGGACCGCAGCGAAGATGCTCGGTGGCAAGAGGCCATCGCGGGCCATGGCCAGAAAGATGCGTACCTGACCGAGGAAGGTAATAAGCAGCACGCTGGTCATGCCGGCGATGGCGCCTAGCGAGATCAGGCCGCTGGCCCCGCGCAGCAGTCCCTTGAGCAAGGGATTATGTACCAGGTCGCCCCTCTGACGGAAAGCAGCAGCCACGGCCCTCTCTGTGTCAATGTCCGGATAAGGCACCATGCCGGTGATGACGGCGGCCACACCGATGTACAGGATGGTGCAGATAATTAAGGAGGCCAGAATGGCGATGGGTACGTCGCGTTGCGGCCGGATAGCTTCCTCGGCCTGGGTCGAGACGGCATCAAAACCAATGTAGGCGAAAAACACCATCGCTGCTCCGAAAATGATCCCGGCCAAGCCGTAAGGGATGAATGGATTGCGAACCGCGTCGTCGATGGGCGTCAGCCAGCGATTCAGACCAAGCACGCCCAAGAGGCCCCAGCGCTCAGTGGAGCGGGCCGGTGCTTCCTGGCGGGCTTGGTCGAGAATCTGTCGGACCTGATTTTTGTCCTCATCGCTCTGAGGCAAATCGTGATCGTAGCGCTCGAGAGCTTGCGCGATCAGAGATTGGGCTTCAGCCTGTGCTCTCTGGGAAGCCCCCTGAGCGGCCAGCTGCGCGGCGATTTGGCGACGCTGTTCGATTTTGTAGGCAGCCAAGCTCTGCCGCTTGAGGTGCTCAATCCGTTGGCGGGCCGCTGCTCTTTTGTAGCTCGGATCCGCCTCGACCGTCTTGGCAGCCAGCTCGCCGATTAACTCTTCCTCAGGCAGGTGTCGTTCTGCGACAGGAATGTCGATCCAGTTCTTATAATTGATGAAAGCAAGGCCGGCAAAGATGACGAACAGAACGACGCCGAGCTTGATGCCAACCAAGATGGAATTGGTGGTAGCACTCTCGCGGATGCCGCGGACCAGGATGGCGGTCACGGCCAGGGTAATGAGCAGCGCGGGCAAGTTGAACCAGGCGCCTTCATGAGAAAACGGATCGTTACTCAGGAAACTCGGCAGTTCGGCGCCGAAAAGAATGAGTAACAATTCATTGAGATATTTCGACCATGACGAAGCCACGCAGGCACAGGCCATGGCATATTCCAGGACCAGGTTCCAACCGATGATCCAGGCGAACAGCTCGCCGAGCGTGGCGTAGGCATAGGTGTAGGCGCTGCCGGCCACAGGCGCCAGGGCAGCGAACTCGGCATAACACAGAGCGGCGAACAGGCAGCCGACACCGGCCACGACAAACGACAGCACAACGGCCGGACCCGCATCCTGGGCCGCCACCTGGCCGGTCATAACGAAGATACCGGCGCCGATGATGGCGCCGACGCCCGAAGCGGTCAGCGAAATCGGCCCCAGGGCGCGGCGCAGGCGGTGCTCGCCCTTAACCTCCTCTTGCAAGGTTTCCAATGATTTGGTGGCAAACAGCTGTTTCCAGAACATGGATCAAATTTCCTTGGTATCGAGGATCAGGGTCACCGGTCCGTCATTGACCAGCTCTACTTGCATCATCGCTCCGAAGCGGCCGGTCTGCACCGGTAGCCCCACAGAGCGGAGTGCATTGATAAACGCCTCATACAAAGGCACGGCGGTTTCCGGCGGCGCTGCAGCAATGAAACTCGGCCGCCGGCCCTTGCGGCAATCGCCATACAGCGTGAACTGACTGACCACCACCAGCGAACCTCCCACATCGGCCACGCTGAGGTTCATCTTGCCGGCCTCATCGTTAAAGATCCGCAGGTTGGCCGTCTTGTCGGCCAGCCACTGCGCCTCTTCCGGCGTGTCCGTTGTTGCTATGCCCAGCAACACCAACAGGCCACGCTCGATGGCAGCGACAGTTTCGCCGTCGATGACGACGGCAGCCCGGCGGACTCGTTGCACGACGGCTCGCATGTTGTCCTCGGCACGCGCTTCCTTTGGACACGAGCCAAAAGCGAAAGCGACAATAAGGGCTAACGGCCCCCCCTCCCTCCTGAGGGGAGGGAGTTTCTGCTGCTAACTCTTAGGGCTAAGGGAAAGTCCTGCAGAGCAGGTTGGCTGCGTGCTGAGTATTGAGGCACGCGGATAGCGTGCCTTGCAGGGCTTTCCGTTAACCCTTACGCTTCTGGCTCGTGTCAGAGATTATAGCGACGACCCTTCGCCAGGTCGCGGGGAAATTCCGCGCTGCCTTCACATTGCCGTCGCCAGGCGACGCATCTATACAAAACAACGGTTAGCTAAGGACGAGCGGACCCAATCGTAGGGCAAGCTGCCCGTTTGCCCCTTTTCAGGCACACGGACAGTGTGCCCTATAGGGCTTTTTCTTTGCCCTCGCTATGGAGGAAAAATCTCATGCAAACTCGACCGCAGACCAAAGCGCGGCGCAAGGCGCGCTTTCGCCGTTGTCCCAAGTGCCACAAGCAAGTCCGCCTACACCAGGTTCGCTGCCGTACCTGTCATCAAAAGTTGAAACGGAAGTAACGATTGCAGCGATGGGAGCGACGGCAAGGGGCCGGGTTGCCCAAACGGCTCCTTGCGTTGTTCGCCGAGGTTCGTCATAATCTAACCATAGGGTCCCGTCTTTTCTGGAAGGGCCGCGTATTATGGCAACCCCTGAAGGCTCCGCGGACGATATCTTTCTTCCCGGTGGCCGATTGCGTCTGGATTGTTTCAACGATGCGGCGCTTCGTGCCCTGCGCGAATCCCTGCGCCTGGCGCGCGAAACCCGTTGGGACAGCGTTCGCAGTCCCCACGTTTTCATGGGCCTGCTCGCCGTCCCCGACGCCAGCATTCGCAACTGGGGCGAACGCCTGCAAGCCGATCTCGCCCTGCTGCTCGATCAGTTTCAAGAATTGTTCCATCAAGACCAAGGGGAGGAGGAAGCCGTTCTGGCCCTCAACCGCGAGTTTCTTTCCGATAATGTGATCTGTTTGTTGCGGGATGCCTATGATCGCGCCATCGATCATGGGCGCAATAAGATCACGCCGATGGATCTCCTCATCAGTTTGCTCACGGCCCCTCAGAGCATCGTCGCCCAGTGTTTCGCACGCATCGGCGTGACGGCCCGCAAGCTGACCGAGTTGGCCTTCATGGCCGAACACACCGGCCGTAGTGACAAGAACTAACCACAAAGTCACAGAGAACACGGAGAAAAAATTACAGAAAGAAAAAGAAAAACCGAAATCTGTCAGGATCAGCTCTCATCCTTTGTCTTTTTTTCTTTCTCTATCTGTTTTCTCTCTTTCCTCTGTAGTTCTGTGGTTAGTTCTTGTTCGTGCCAACAGAGCGGCGATGCGCGTTGCCTCGATAAGGCTGGAAGCATCGGCGCAGCCGCGTCCGGCAATATCGTAGGCGGTGCCGTGCGCCACGCTGGTGCGCACGATTGGCAAACCGGCGCTGATGTTCACAGCCCGTCCCTCGCCGAGCAATTTCAAAGCAATGTGTCCCTGATCGTGATACATGGCCACAATGCCGTCGAAGTCACCATGCCGTGCTCGCACAAACAATGTATCGCACGGCCAGGGACCGCTGGCATCGAGTCCTTCCCGTTGGGCTGCTTGCACGGCGGGGGCGATGATGACGGCTTCTTCCTCGCCGAACAATCCGCCGTCGCTGGCATGGGGATTCAGCGCAGCCACGCCGATACGCGGACGTCGGCCTAGCAGTTGCCTCAACAAGCCGTCCAGCAACCGTGCCTTCTCCAGGATAGCAGCGGGGGTCAGATGGCGGAAAACCTCGCGCAGGGCCATGTGCAGGGTGACGTGAGCAACGGCGAGATTGCCCACAGCGAGGACCATAGCGAATTCCTTAACGCCGGTGCGTTCGGCCAAGATCTCGGTATGTCCGGGATAGGGCAGGCCCGCCGCGTGCAGCCCTTCCTTATGCAACGGCGCCGTGACGATGCCGTCGGCATTGCCGGCCATCGTCCAATCAATGGCCTTGCAGAGAAAATCGTAAGCCGCTCGCCCTGCCGCCGCGCTGACGCGGCCCGGCTCGACCGCGTGTAAATCTTGATCGCTGCCGGACAGACACGGCAGCACACCTGCTTTTGGTTCCGCCTCGGAGGGCTGTCCGATAACATGCACCTGCGCCGGCGAGCCGATCAACTCCAGACCACGCCGCAGCCACAGCGGGTCGCCGACGACCGCCGGACGGCACAACGACAGCAAGTCCGGCCAGGCCCGCGCGATGATCTCCGGTCCAATGCCAGCGACATCGCCCAGCGTGATCAGCAAACGAGGAAGAGACATCCTCACCTTTCAACAGAAGGACGAACCACCGAGTCACAGAGAACACAAAGAAAAGAACCCAGAAGAGAAGAAAGGAAGTTTCTTTCGAACTGGTTTTACGTTTTCTTTTTTTGAGCTAGCGGACTTTTCCCTCCCTCCTTGTGGGGAGGGTTCGGGTGGGGAGACACCACTCCTTGGCTCCCTTGCCTTGACACCTCCTACCCCGGCCTTCCCCCCACGAGGGGGGAGGAGGTTTTGTCCGCTAGCTCTTTAGTGTTCTTTTCTTTGTGTTCTCCTGGAATTCTGTGGTTAGGTTTTATCGTTTCCGGGCCAGCTGCACCACCAGGCGCTCCAGCAAGGTGCGTGGCGGCAGTGGGCTGGAACCTTTCAGGCCGAGATCGGTTTCTAAGAGCCAATCGTAGATCTTATCGAGGCGACGGCGGCCGAGATGGCGAAGCTGCTGCTCGGCACTCCTGCGGCCAAACGGCGGCACGCCGGCATGCTCCAGGGCGTCCGGCACCGATTGACCCTGGCTGTGCAGCCGCGCCGCCTGGGCCAGACGCCGCAATTGCATACTGAACGCACCCAGCAAGCGCAGCGGCTCCTCGCCCTGATCGAGCAGGCGATCCAAAAGCGTCAGGGCCGCCCCTGTCTGTCCTGCACCAATGAGATCGAAAATCTTCCACGTGTTCTCGATCCGGCTTTGGCCGACGAGTTGGTCCACGTCCGCCGTATCGATGCGGCTGTTGTTGCCGGCGTAAATCGCCAGCTTGGCCATCTCTTGATCGAGCAATCCCATATCCGTGCCGACCAGATCGATCAGCAGACGAGCGGCAGGGGCCGACAGTGCTTTGCCGTGTTGGTCGGCGCACCACTGGCCACACCACTCCGGCAGCTTCTGCGCGGCGGGCGTCTTACACACAATTGTCGCTGTTTCCGGCAGTAGCTTGGCCAATTTCGTGTTCGCCGGCCAGGACTGCACATCGAGCACCAGCACGCCAGTCTTCGACGGCTCGATGAAATACTTCTCCAGCCGCGGCCTCTCGCGCGTTATGAACGGCTCCGCGCGATCGATGATAACAAGCCGGCGTGGACTGAGAAACGGCAGTGTCTCCAATTCGTCATGAATCTCGGCCCAGTTCGCTTTGTCGCCCTCATGGCTGGACAGACCAAATCCATCGTTGTCAGGCCCAAGCACCAGCGTCCGCAGCGCCGCCACCACGCGACGCTTAAGGAATTGCTCATCGCCGTGCAGGACGTAAATCGGCTGCGGCTTGGCCTTGGCTGCGCCTTGAAGGAAATTCAGGCTATCCATGAAGGTATTGTAGCTAAAGCGAGTTGCAGGGCACGCTGGCAGCGTGCCCTGCAACTCGCTCCGCCAATTCTAAGGGCTAGCAGACTTTTCCCTCTCCCCCTTGTGGGGGAGGGTTGGGGTGGGGGACACCCATTCCCTGGCTCCATTGCCTTTACACCTCCTACCATCGCTAATATTAGACGACGATCTGCGCTTGCAAGGCGTTGATTTGCGCCTGAAGCTGGGCCAACTGGGCCTGGAGAGCAGCCAGGAGCGTCTGCAGAGCAGCGGTTTCTGCTTCCTGGGCCACTGCTCCCGTTCCCTTGCCCTCATGCTTGGAGTGCTTCTTTTTATCTTCATGTTCGGAGTGTTTCTTCTTGCCGGGCTGTTGCACCGCGTTGATCCGCTTCTGGATCTTCTGGATCAGATCCCAGACCACAAAGGCTTGGTCCTCGGTGGCCAACAGTTGGGTCAGCAGATTGATCTGGGTCTGGATTTGGGCCAAGGCGGCTTGCTCCTGGGAGATGGCAGACTGTACATTAGAGACCGCAAAAGGAGCCGTTGCTTGCACCTGGGCCAGCAACTGTTGCATCTGCTGGATCTGAGCCTCCACGGCATAGGCCTGGCGGATGCGTTGCTTGATGAGCTTGACGACGAATGGACGCGGCAGCGCCTGGGCACGGACCGACGGGGCGGCCAACCCCAGGTACATCAATAACAGGGCCAGGACCGACGGAGCGATTCGCGTGAGAGAAGCAAGCATGTCGATACCTCCTGCAAGAGATGGGGTCCCTCCAAAACGGACGAAAGGCGGACAGACCACAGCGACAATGGGACCCGCGCTGGCACATCGCCTGAGCGCCGGGCTCTGTCCGCGGACATATTATCAGGGTCAACATAAGGCAACAGGTGCGGCAAGTCCAATTGTTTTTCCCCCAACTGGCCCGCTTCACTGCAAGCGGTCTTGTCCTGGACGCGCTTCTCTCGCTAAACTCAACATTCTCCATATTAAGCAAGGACCGCATCGTTCTGGAGGTTCAAGGGAGGATCAGTTCCATGTGCGGCATCATCGCTTACACTGGCGCCCGTCAAGCACAGCCCCTTCTCCTGGAAGGGCTGCATCGCCTGGAATATCGCGGTTATGACAGTTCTGGCCTGGCCACGCTGGCCGGCTCCGAATTGCACGTGCGCAAACGCGCCGGACGCATTCAAGATCTGGCCCACTATTTGCGCGACCATCCTGCTCGCGGCGTTACCGGCATCAGCCACACACGCTGGGCCACGCACGGGCCAGCCAATGATCGCAATGCACATCCGCACCTCAGCAGCGACCAACGTATCGCTGTCGTCCATAACGGCGTCATCGAGAATTATGCCCCACTCAAACGCCAACTCGAAAGCGACGGCGTCGTCTTCCACAGCGATACGGACACCGAAATCATCGCCCAACTCATTGCCCGCCATCTGGACATCAACAGCACGGCACCGGAAGATTTCATCGAAGCGGTGTCGCGGACCCTGGCCTTGCTCAAGGGCACCTACGGTTTGGCTGTGCTTAGTCGCCGTCATCCCGGCCTGGTCCTCGGCGCCCGCCTGGGTAGCCCGCTGGTTGTGGGGATCGGCGATGGCGAGAATTTCCTGGCCAGCGATGCCGGCGCTCTTGTTGGCCAAACGGCGCGTGTAGTCTACTTGCAGGATCATCAATTGTGCGTGCTGACGGCCAAGGATTGGCACATTCTCGATTCCGAATGCACGCGCGTCGAGGCCGCCGTTCACACCATCGATTGGGGGCCTGGCGATGCCGACAAGGGTGCCTTCGAGCACTACATGCTCAAGGAGATTTACGAGCAGCCCGAAGCGTTGGAGAACGCCCTGCGCGGCCGGCTCGACGATGCCGATGCCACTGCGCATTTTGGCGGCCTGAACCTTGATACCCAGCAACTCCGTCAAGTCGACCGCATCATTTTGACAGCGTGCGGCACCAGTTATCATGCGGCCCTGGTCGGTGAATATCTGTTCGAGGAGTTTGCCCGCATGCCTGTCGAGGTCGAATACGCCAGCGAATTTCGCTACCGCAATCCGCCTATCGATCGCAACACCATCGTCATCGCCATCACGCAATCGGGCGAGACCGCCGATACTTTGGCCGCCCTGCGCGAATCCAAACGCAAAGGACATCCGACTTTGGCCCTCTGCAATGTCGTTGGCAGCAGCATTGCCCGTGAAGCCGACGGCGGCGTCTATCTGCACGCCGGCCCGGAGATCGGCGTGGCCAGTACCAAGGCGTTCACCAACCAGGTCACTGTCCTCGCCATGCTCGCCCTCTACTTCGGTCGCATGAGGCACCTGTCCAGTCTGCAAGGGACACGCATGATCCGCGAGCTACGTGCCATCCCCGATGCCGTGCGCCGCGCCCTGTCTTGCCACGATGCCGTGCGCCGCATCGCTGAGCGCTATAGCCATGTCGCTAATTTCCTCTATATGGGTCGGCAATATCTGTATCCGGTGGCACTGGAAGGGGCGTTGAAGCTGAAAGAGATCAGCTACATTCACGCCGAGGGGTATCCGGCCGCTGAGATGAAGCATGGACCGATCGCTCTGGTCGATGAAGACACGCCTTCGGTGTTTCTGTTGCCGCGCGGCGCGATCTTCGATAAGGTGATGAGCAATCTGGAGGAAGTCAAGGCGCGGGGCGGCCCGGTTATTGCCGTGGCCCACGAGGGCCATGAAGAAGTGACCGACCGCGCCGATGAGGTGATCTGCGTGCCGGATGTGCCGGATTATTTGCAGCCGTTGGTAACGGTAGTGCCCTTACAGTTGTTAGCTTATCACATCGCCCTGTTGCGCGGCTGCGACGTGGACAAACCCCGCAACCTGGCTAAAAGCGTCACCGTCGAGTGAACCCTGACATCTTTCCCGAAACAGGACGCGGATGCGGCGGATCGGCGCGAATCCGATCCACGGCCCTCCGCGTCCTCTTTCGAGAGGGACAAGTTGACGGCCGGTGCAAATTCCTCTATGGTAATAAAGCGTCCTCGGATACTGGACAGATAGCTCAGTTGGTAGAGCGAAGCCCTGAAAAGGCTTAGGTCGTCGGTTCGAATCCGACTCTGTCCACTCTAAATATCTTGCCAATCGCTGAAGCGTTCACTGCCTATCTTCTTTACCAGACGCGATAACGATAGCCATAGCGTCCGGTCCAGGGATTGTACCAGGCACGGCCGTAACCCCAGGTGCCCAGGTAGGGATTGAAGAAGGCGCCCCCTTGGAAATAGCGGCCGGTCCACGGATTGTAGCCCATACCGCCGCCATAGTAGCCGCCTATCCACGGATTGTAAATACCGCCGCCGTAGACAGCCCCGCCTGTCCAGGGGTTGTAATAATAGCGGCTGCCCCACAGAACTTGAGCGTTCGCCGTGGAAGCCGATGCCAGAGTCAGGACCACCCCAATGATGCTTGCCAGGAGCCATTTCATCATGTCACCTCCATTCTGAAAACAAAGACACGAGTCCTATCAGATCGTCTTTCTTATAGGAAAATTTCTGAGCAAAAGCCGCGCCAGAACTTGCTACAATACAGAGCAAACGAATGGCCGGCGTCAGCGGGTTGCTCGTTCCCACCAGCCGGCTGGACGCTGGTTATGTGTTTGGGGAGCAATCCGGCGATGGTTCGCTTGACTCACGATCCGATCGATTATCACGCTCTGACTGAACAGGTCCGCCGTCCTCACTGCGGCGGCGTCGTCGTTTTTCTTGGCACTGTGCGCGACCTGACTGGCGAACGCGTGACAGTGGCCCTGGATTACGAAGCCTATGCAGAGATGGCTGAGAAGAAAATGGCCGAGATCGAAGCCGACACGCGGCAACGCTGGCCGGTCGGCGATATAGCTTTAGTGCATCGGCTGGGCCGACTAGAAGTCGGCGAAATCAGCGTCGCCGTGGCCGTCAGCTGCCCCCATCGCGCCGAAGCATTCGCAGCCTGCCGCCATGCCATCGACCGCTTGAAGGAACTCGTCCCCATCTGGAAAAAAGAGAACTGGGCCGACGGCTCAACCGAATGGGTGCATCCAGGCACAGGCGGATGAGCGATTTTGCCGCAAGTCAGGAGATGAA
>JAJPHU010000207.1 GCA_021325115.1 Planctomycetota bacterium
CTCGATGAGGAGCGCGCCAAGGCGCAGCCGGCCTTCGCCGAATGGCTGCGTCAGCGTCCAAAATATTTACCCGTGCCAGGCCTGGTTGGTTCTTTTTCCTTCGACGAAATAAAGCAAAACCAGATCGTCAATAGCGCCGATACGAAGAAACCGGCCCACGCCATCGAGGGACCGAAACTCGTCCCCGGCAAGAGGGGCAATGCTGTCGAGCTGAACGGCGAGAACGGTTTCCACTTCCCCAACCTCGGCCATTTCTCGCGTGTCGATCCGTTCTCGCTAAGTTTATGGGTTCGCGCGCCGTCGCAGGCACCGCGCTTCGTGGTGGTGCATCACAGCAAGGCAGCCATCGACGCCGGCAGCCGCGGCTACGAATTGTTACTGGAGCGAGGGCGGGTTGCCTTCGGTCTGCATCATATGTGGCCGCGCAACTCGCTCAAGGTCATCACCAAGAAAGCGCTTCCCATCAACACATGGACGCATGTGGCCGTGACTTACGATGGCTCCAGTCGTGCCGCCGGTGTTCGCATCTATATCGATGGCGTTCCGGCCGAGCTGGAAGTTGTCCGTGATGGCTTATTCAAGGACATCACCTACGAAGGCGGCGAGCCGAATTTGGCGCTCGGTTTTCGTTTCCGCGACAACGGCTTCAAGGGTGGTCAGGTCGATGAATTGCGCATCTTTAATCGAGAACTAACAGCATTGGAAGCGGCTCAACTCGCGGGCCGAACGGAAGCCGCATCACGCGATCAGCTTTTCGATTACTTCCTGGCTACAGTTCACGAACCGGCTCTTAAACTCCGCGAAGAATTGCACGCCCTGCGACAACAAGAAAATCAAACGATCCAGCCGACCCCTGAAGTGATGGTTATGGAAGAGATGGCCAAACCGAAGCCAGCGTTTATCCTCAAGCGCGGCGCCTACGATGCTCCTGGTGAGCGCGTGTCGATGAACACGCCGGCCGCGCTGCCGCCGTTTCCTGCCGATCAGCCGCGCAATCGTCTTGGCCTGGCTCGCTGGCTGTTTGCTCCCGATCATCCGCTGACGGCGCGCGTCGCTGTCAATCGCTTCTGGCAGATGATGTTCGGCAAGGGGCTTGTCGAAACCAGTGATAATTTCGGCAGTCAGGGCACGCCGCCGACGCATCCAGAACTGCTCGATTTTCTGGCCCGCGATTTCGTCGATCACGGTTGGGACGTGAAACGCTTGCTCAAGACGATAGCCTTGTCCGCGACCTATCGGCAATCCTCACACGTCCATCCTGAGCTGCGGGTGCGTGATCCCAGCAATCAATTGCTGGCACGCGCTCCGGTTCGCCGACTAACGGCAGAGATGGTGCGCGATCAGGCGTTGGCCGTCTCCGGCCTGCTCACGGACAAAATCGGCGGTCCCAGCGTCAAACCGTACCAACCGGAGGGGTTGTGGTCGGTGGCGATGGGTTCGCCGCGCTACGACCGTAGCCGCGGCCCTGACCTCTATCGCCGTAGCTTATATACGTTCTGGAAACGCACGGTACCGCATCCGGCGCTGGTCACGTTTGACGCTGCCGAACGCAATGTCTGCCTCGTCCGCCGCCAGAACACCAGCACGCCGCTGCAAGCGCTGGCGCTCTTGAACGATCCGCAGATCGTCGAGGCAGCACGCTTCCTCGGTCAACGGATGCTGAAGGAAGGCGGCCACACCGCAACGGAGCAGGTCGCCTGGGGGTTCCGAACCGTGACAGGACGAAAAGCAACGGATAAAGAAGTGAACATTCTTGCACGTTTACTCGCCGAGCAGAAGGAGTTATTCAGGGCTGATCCGCAAGCGGCGGCAAAGCTCCTGGCTGTGGGCGATGGGAAAACGGATGCGAAACTCGAGAGTGTAGAACTAGCAGCCAGCACCGTGGTGGCGCTGACTGTACTCAATCACGATGAAGCCATGATGCGGCGTTGAATCCTAACGGCGAAGTGGAGGGCAACTATGTCTGCGCTTTCTCCTTCGCTCAAGATGGTTGCTGATCTGCTGGATCGGCTCAGCGGAGTTCCATGAGAGCGCCTTCGCTTCCGGCCTTTCCCTGGCACGACCGCTGTGCCGGACGTAATCGACATTCAACGACAGAAAGGCATGCGCCGTCGCTACCTGGCTGCAGTCGACATGCGCGATGGCGACTTCGTGTTGCCGGGATTTACGCTGCCTTTGCCGGATTTATTTGCGGAGCTAGACCATCATGGTTAAGAACAACTTCTCGCTCCTAAGCCTGAATCGCCGCACTTTCCTTGGCCACTGCGGCATGGGCCTTGGCACTGCCGCCCTGTGGTACCTGATAGGACGTGATGTCGTGGCTGCCCCTTTGCAGGGCGTCCTGAAAGCACCGCATCATCCGCCCAAGGCCAGGCGCATCATCTACCTGTTTATGAGCGGCGGGCCATCGCAGCATGACTTGTTCGATTACAAGCCGCTGCTCAACAAGATGAACGGTCAAGATCTGCCGGCCAGCGTCCGCATGGGACAACGGCTGACCGGTATGTCGGCGCATCAAGCGACATTGCCTTTGGCTGGCTCCATCTTCAAGTTCGCCCGCCACGGCAAGAGTGGAGCGTGGATCAGCGAGTTGATGCCGTGGACGGCAAAAGTTGTCGATGAGCTGTGCTTCGTCAAATCGATGTATACCGAGGCGATCAACCACGATCCAGCCATCACCTTCTTCCAGACCGGCTCACAGCTGGCGGGACGACCAAGTATGGGGGCATGGCTCAGCTATGGCCTCGGCAGTGCCAACGAAAATTTGCCGGCCTTCGTCGTGTTGATTTCCAAGGATCGCATTGATCAACCATTGTATGCGCGTTTATGGGGCAATGGGTTCCTGCCCAGCACGCATCAGGGCGTGCAGTTCCGCAGCGGTAAAGAGCCGGTGCTTTATCTCGACAATCCCGATGGGATTAGTCGAGAAAGTCGTCGCAAGATGCTCGATCGCCTGGCCGAATTGCATGCACTCCAACAGGAGCAAACGGGCGATCCGGAGATTGCCACACGCATCGCCCAGTACGAGATGGCCTATCGCATGCAGATCAGCGTGCCGGAGGTAATGGATCTGGCAAAAGAACCGAGTCGTACCTTCGAGCTGTATGGTCCCGAAGCACGACAGCCGGGCACATTCGCGGCCAATTGTCTCTTGGCGCGGCGGCTGGCCGAGCGCGATGTGCGTTTTATCCAGCTTTATCATCCCGGCTGGGACCATCACGGCGGCTTGCCCCACGGCATCCGCCGCCAGTGCAAGGACGTAGACCGCGCTTGCTATGCCCTGCTCACCGACCTGAAACAACGCGGTCTGCTCGATGATACGCTCGTCGTTTGGGGCGGCGAGTTCGGACGAACCAACTACTCGCAGGGCAAGCTGACCGCCACCGATTATGGCCGCGATCATCATCCCCGTTGCTTTACAATGTGGTTGGCCGGCGGCGGTGTCAAACCGGGTCTGACCTACGGCGCCACCGACGAGTTCGGCTACAACGTCATCGAAGATCCCGTTCACGTCCACGATATGCAGGCGACCCTTCTCCATCTGCTCGGCATTGATCACGAGCGGCTCACCTATCGCTTCCAGGGACGCTATTATCGTTTAACGGATGTTCATGGCACAGTAATCAAAGCCATTCTGGCGTGATCGTGGAACGCTTACACGCTCACCTCGGCGGTTTGCCCGAGCAGATGGGGGTAACGCTGGCGGATCGGCTCGACCTGTTCGGTGAGAAATTCCTCCACCTGCTGTGGAGCGCGGCCGATGAACTGGCTTTGATCGAGGACTGCTGCGAAATCTACGCCTGCCAGCAAGGGATCTGCTTTCAAACGATCTAAAAGATCGTTTTTGTCCGCACCTGCTTTCAGGGCGGCCGTGACTGCGTGACTGTGACGGCGGATGCACTCGTGGATCTGCTGGCGGTCGCCGCCCCGCGCCACCGCCGCCATCAAGATGTTTTCTGTCGCCATGTACGGCAGAACGGCGGCTACATGACGTGCGATCACCTCTGGATGGACGATCAGGCCGTTTGTGATATTCAGCGCCAAGCGCAGCACGGCGTCGGCGGCCAGGAACGCTTGCGGCAGTGTCAGACGGCGATTGACGCTGTCGTCCAGCGTGCGCTCTAGCCATTGCGTTGCCGCTGTCTGGGCGGCGCTGACCGGCAGCGTCATCAGGAACCGCCCCAGGCCGCACATCCGCTCGGCCCGCATTGGATTGCGCTTATATGCCATTGCTGAAGAACCAACTTGCTCCGGCTCGAACGGCTCATCGATCTCCTGGCGATGGGCCAGCAGACGCAAATCGGTGCCGAACTTGTGGGCAGTCTGGCCCAAGCCGGACAGCGTATCGAGGATCTGACTATCGACTTTGCGCGAATAGGTTTGGCCGGTGACGGGATAGACCGAATCGAAGCCCATCTTGCGGGCAACGAGACGATCGAGCTGCCGCACACGCTCGTGATCGCCGCGGAACAGGGCGAGGAAACTGGCTTGTGTGCCGGTGGTGCCTTTGACGCCGCGGAAGTGCAGCGTTTGCAGGCGATGCTCCAGTTCATACAGATCGAGAACAAAATCGTAGCACCACAAACAGGCACGTTTGCCTACGGTAGTGAGCTGAGCCGGCTGGAAATGTGTGAAACCAAGCGTGGCCTGATCGCGCCACCGGGCGGCAAAGCGCGCCAGCGCGTCGATGACGCCGACCAGACGATCGCGCAGCAGATACAGCCCCTCGCGCATCAATATAAGATCGGTATTATCGGTTATATAACAGCTGGTGGCGCCGAGGTGGAGGATGGCGCGGGCCTCGGGGCAGACTTCGCCGTAAGCGTCGATGTGGGCCATGACATCGTGGCGGCGTCGGCGTTCGTATTCTGCTGCCCGCGCGAAATCAATGTCCTCGACATGGGCGCGGAGTTGTTCGATTTGTTCCGGCCGAATGCGCGGTGTGACGCCGTCGTCGGCGCGCAGCCCCAACTCGTGCTCGGCTTCGGCCAACGCCACCCAGAGACGCCGCCAGGTGATGAATTTCCGCCGCGGTCCCCACAGTTCGGCCATCTCGCGGCTGGCGTAACGTGTCACTAACGGATTGTCGTAAAACTGAAAAGAATCCATGATCGTTTCTCATCGGCGTGTGTCCTGGCTATGGCAGCCGTGGCACAATCGCTATAGCGAGACAAAGTCCTACCTGCGGATGTTTCTAACGTTTTTTTATGGCCGATCGCCGGTTTTGTCGCCGCATGGCGGTCACTTAGCGGGTATAGTGCCAGAGGAGAACCTACCGTCCCGTCAAGGAGGACAGCGACCATGCAGCGCATCACATTGGCCGGATCGGTCTTGTTACTTGCTTTGCCGCTCTGGCTGGCCGCCGCTATTCCGGCGCAGGCCCAAGACCGCGCCGGCGCGGCAATGGCCGGCGGTCAGGCCGTACAACCGCCGCCTCCGCCCCCGCCACCAGGCGGCCCGGCTGCGCAACCCGGAGTTCCCGGGCCGCCAGGAGCCATCCCGCCCGGCGGCGGCGGCGCTGCCGGCGGAGGCGGAGTGGGAGTTGTCGGCAACATCGGCATCGGCGCCATCGCCGTCACGCCGCCGCCGCCGATCGGCTACTACGCCCCTGCACGCGCCGTTGATTACAACCTGGGCAAGTTTTGGTACTACCCGTACTACTACTACCCGCACAACTATTGGCCGACCGAGAGTTGTCCGTGGCCGGAACGTCCCGGCGAACCCTACGTGCGGCCGCCAGCCTACATGGCCTATCCGCCCTTTTTAGAGCCGCATTGGCGCTATGAGTGGTACGTGCCACAAAAATATTATCGCGGCTTCCACTTCTGGCTCGATCAGTTCTGAGTGGCAATAGCAACACGGATGCCACGATTACGAACCGAAAGTGTAAGCGACGGTTACCCCTTGTCGCTCACACTTCCGGTTCGTAACCGTGCCCGCTGCGAACAGCTCGAATTGCCTGTTCCCGTGTTGCTCCTCGTGGTGTCCAGACTTTTCGAGGTATTGTCAAGAGTTGTGGAGATAAGGAGTGAGCCTGATCCCTCCCTACGGGCGATCATTTTTGCGCTGTAAGCTGGCTCTTTTCGCCACCGAAAAATACTAGGTGCATCCACACCACCAAACCGCTCTTCGCTTGGGAATAACGAAAGAAGATCACCCTACCCTCGTCACCATCCGCGACTTCCTTCCGCGACGCCGTGCCCGACCGACAACTACTCGACAGCCTGAACGCCACACGCGACAAGGTGGGGGTAGGGGAGTAGAAGTGCCCGAACCCTCCCTCACCAGGGGGAAGGAAAGGTCTACTAAATAACTCCATGCGGTAGCGAGCGTGGTTGATGTCGCAGCTGGCCTTGAACGAAAGATAGGCTTGGTCCAAGGTGAACAGTACCATTCAAGTGGGGGTAAGGCCCCGACCGCAGTGGGTCCTGGCCCACCTCGACGCGTTGCGGCGACGCTTCTGCGGCTACACGGTCATCTACGTACTTTGTGACGCCGCGGTCTTTCAGGTTCCGGAGCATTGGCGCAAGGTTCGGGACGACCTGAAGCGTTGGGGTCATTGCATCGGCCTGTCCTTTCTGCCGCCCTATGCTCCGGCGGCTAA
>JAJPHU010000162.1 GCA_021325115.1 Planctomycetota bacterium
AATTGGGAGAAGATGCGTAAAGTTGATAATATAGTACGTCTGGAAAATATATTCGTCAATGACTCTTGTGGGAAAGCAGACAGGTGAGAACCAATCCGGTTCCGATTGCACCGGCTGTGCGGGATGGATCGATGCTTTGGTTTCCGGCAGCCTCTTTCCCAGCGGTTTTGCCTCAAGTACAATCAGCTTGGTCCCTCCTTTAGTCCTTGCCACTGAGGTAATTATGTCCGGTTTGTATCTATTGCTGTTGGGTCTGCTTGTGCCGGCCGGGCCGGCGGTTGAGGCCGATGTCGTTATCCGCGGGGCCGTAGTGTATGACGGCAGCGGCGCGGCAGGCGTCGCGGGAGATGTGGCGATCCGCGGCGAGCGTATCGCCGCCGTGGGCCATTTCACAGTCGCTGGCCGTCCGCGCATGATCGAGGCCAAGGGATTGGTAGTTGCACCGGGTTTCATCGATCTGCACACGCACAGCGACTATCCGCTCCAGCGCAAGGCCACGCGCGCCAATCGCTGCTATCTGCACCAAGGTGTCACGACCGTGGTGACTGGCAACTGCGGCTCTGGTCCTGTCGATGTGGCGAAGTATTTTCAGATTTTGGAGAGCGGCCAAATCGGCACCAACGTTATCCATCAAGTGCCCCACAATAATGTGCGTGAGCATGTAATGAAGAACGCCAATCGCCCGCCCACGGCCGACGAGTTGCGGCAGATGGAAGAGCTGGTTGATCGAGGGATGAGAGACGGCGCCTGGGGATTGTCTACCGGCCTAATCTACAATCCCGGCACCTACGCCAAAACGGACGAGCTGATTGCCTTGGCGCGGGTGGCGGCGAAGCACGGCGGCTTTTACGCCAGCCACATCCGCGATGAGGGCACGGGTGTCTTAAGCGCCATCAACGAGGCGTTGACGATCGGCCGCGAGGCCGGCTTGCCGGTCCACATCTCGCACTTGAAGGCATCCGGCCGCCGCGCCTGGGGCATGGCTGCCGATGAGATCGCCCTGATCGCCAAAGCTCGCAAGTCTGGCCAGGCCGTCAGTGCCGATCAATATCCCTACATCGCCAGCAGCACCAGCCTGAAAGCTACACTGATTCCGACCTCGTTCCGCGAAGGCAGCCAAAAGGATTACCTGGCCCGTCTCCATGATGCCGGGCAGTTGGCCCGTCTGCGTCCGCTGGTAGAGCGCGGCATTGAGCGGCACCAGGGCGGCAAAGACATCCGCATCGCCCGTTACGCGCCGAAGCTGGCCTGGCAAGGCAAAGATTTGGCAGCGATTGCTGCCGGGGAGAAAAAGCCGGCCACCGACATCGTGCTGGAGATCGAGCGTCACGGCGGCGCTCAGGTTGTCATCTTCGGCATGAGCGAAGAGGATGTTCGGCTGATTATGCGTCAGCCCTTCGTGGCCACGGCCAGCGATGGTGCATCGATGCTGCCGTCTTCTGATACCGTGCCGCACCCGCGCAGCTACGGTTGTTTCCCACGTAAGATCGGCCGCTACGCCATCGAGGACAAGATCATCACGCTGGAGCATGCTATCCGCAGCGCCAGTGGCCTACCAGCGGACATCCTGCATTTGCCCCAACGCGGCTACTTAAAAGCGGATTATTTCGCCGACGTGGTCGTCTTCGATCCCAAAACATTCCGCGACACCGCCACATTCGACAAGCCGCACCAATACGCAACCGGTGTTCGCTATTTGTTCGTCAACGGCCAACTGGCGATCGACGACGGCAAGTTCACCGACGTGCTGGCAGGCAAAGTGCTGCGGCACCAGGACAAGACGGCGGAGAAGTGAGGAGCGTTTGGGATGGCGTGGGATGGACTTGGCTCGACCGATAGTTTCCGCGTGTTGTGTAAAACTTAAAGAAAGCGCCAGAAAAAGGAAGATATTGCGGCCCACTCGTGAATAGTCGTAGGGAGGGATACAGTAGTCCGCTTCAGCCCCAGAAAGAACTTCGCATATTCCAGGAAGAGATTTCCATCCGCTCCCTCTGCGGCTTAACCAGACATTCGACTCACGTTAACTCGTTAATAACAAACGCGCGCTTTCTGCTGGGAGGCGAGGCCGTGGCAGATCTCGGTACAATACCCACCATGGCCGAGAACCTGAGCGGCATCATCGAACGGGTGACCTTTCACAATCCCGATACGGGCTTTGCTGTGCTGCGCGTGCATGTGCGTGGGCGGCGCGGGTTGGTGACAGTGGTGGGACAGATACCGTCCGCCGTTGTCGGCGAATACATTCAGGCTAAGGGCGAATGGATTCAGGACCGTACCCACGGCGAGCAGTTCAAGGCCGAGGAGCTGCGCTGCACGCCGCCACATACCGTCGAAGGAATCGAGAAATATCTCGGCTCCGGATTGGTCAAGGGCATTGGGCCGCACTTTGCCAAGAAGATTGTGGCTGTCTTCGGCGAACGCACCTTGCAAGTCATCGATGAAAGCCCGACGTTCTTGCAAGAAGTCAAGGGTATCGGACCGCGCCGCATTCAGCGCATTCGAGAGAGCTGGCAGGAACAGAAGGCCGTGCGCGACATCATGGTCTTTTTGCAATCCCACGGCGTGGGTACGGGTCGCGCTGTGCGCATCTACAAGACTTATGGCGATCAAGCGGTTGAGTTGGTCAAGAGCAATCCCTATCGTTTAGCAACAGATGTATGGGGCTTCGGTTTCAAGACCGCTGATGAATTGGCTGGCCGGCTCGGCATCGACCGCGCTTCGCCGCTGCGTGCTCGCGCAGCCCTGCGCTACGTGTTGCAAGAGGCCAGCCAGGAAGGACATGTTGGCGCGCCGGAAGAATCGATCGTTCGCCAGACGGCGGCGCTGACGAGCATCCCGGAGGAGGTTGTCCGCGCTGCCGTCGAACACGAACGACAGGCCGGCGAGGTAGTGCGCGAGCCGGGCGGCGAGGAACCGTGGCTGTATCTAAAACCGCTATTTCTGGCCGAAATCGGTGTGGCCCGTGCGCTTCGCAAGCTGTGTGAAGGACGCCATCCGCTGCCAGCCATCGATACCGAAGCGGCGCTCGCCTGGGTTGAAAAGAAGATGGGACTACGACTGGCGGCGACACAGCGCGATGCCATTCGCGCGGCAACGCGCGAGAAAGTGCTGATTGTCACCGGTGGCCCCGGCGTCGGTAAGAGCACGATTGTTCGCGGCATTCTGGAAATTTTCACGGCCCGGCGGCAACGCTGCGCTCTCTGCGCCCCGACCGGGCGGGCGGCCAAACGGTTGAGCGAAACGACGGGCCGTGAAGCCAAGACCATTCACCGTCTGCTCGAATTCGATCCATCATTCGGTGGCTTCAAACGTGATGCGGCACAGCCGCTGGACCTCGATTTACTGGTGGTGGACGAGGTGTCGATGGTAGACATTGTGCTGATGTATCAACTTCTTCGGGCCGTGCCGGCACATGCTTGCGTGGTATTGGTCGGCGACGTTGATCAGCTGCCGTCAGTGGGTCCAGGGCTTGTGCTAGCTGATCTTATTGAATCGAAGACGGTGCCGGTAGTGCGCTTGACGGAAATTTTCCGGCAAGCGGGCCAGAGCTGGATCGTCCGCGCCGCTCATGCCATCAAGCATGGCGTAATGCCCGAATCGGCGCCGGCCGGCAAAGGAGATTTTTACTTCGTAGAGGCGAATAGTCCTGAAATTATCCTCGAACGTATCCTGACAATGGTTCGCGAGCGGATCCCGGCGCGCTACGGTCTCGATCCACTGGGCGACGTGCAGGTGTTGACGCCGATGAATCGTTCGGAGTTGGGAGCGCAGGCGCTCAACCTTCGCTTGCAGGCGGTGCTCAATCCCGCCAAGGGCAGGCCGCAAGTGCAGCGCTTCGGCTGGACGTTTTGCATCGGCGACAAGGTCATGCAAACGCACAACAACTACCAGAAGGAGGTTTTCAACGGCGACATCGGCCGCATCAGCGCTATCGACGAGACGGAACGCGATGTTACCGTCGATTACGACGGCAAGTCTGTTGTGTACGATTACGGTGAATTAGACGAGCTAAATCTTGCATTCGCCTGCACGATCCATAAAGCACAAGGCTCGGAGTATCCCGCTGTGGTAATTCCGTTGCATACGCAGCACTATATGATGTTACAGCGCAATTTGCTGTACACGGGTGTGACACGCGGCAAGAAGTTGGTCGTGATCGTCGGCAGCCGCAAGGCGCTGGAGATGGCGGTGCAGCGCCAGGACACCGGCCGGCGTTATTCGGCACTGCGGCGGCGTTTGCAAGAACAGGTGAGCGGCCAGCGTCAGTCGACTGGGAGGAGAAACGACGCAGCGCTCGACTAACCAAACGAAGGATTGTAAAATGATTTTTTGTACTCGGCAGGTGTGCCGGAGTTTGCGGCTTGTTCGGGGATCGGAATCCGATACATTTTAATGTCCGAAGCAGCGAGGTATGGCAGATGAATTCGCGCGTTGCAGCCAGCGGCGCCCCCGAAAAAGAAGCGAAAAAACCCAAAGGAGCAAGAGAGCCAAAAGAGCCGCATTTGCCGCCCTTGCACCGAATCGGCAACTTGATTGCGCCTACCGCACCGCAAGACATAGCTTCGGCAGGACTGGGGGAACGCGTTCTGACCGATCTGGCCTTGAAATTAGCCTACACCGTTGCCCGTATTAACACCGAATGGGTGGCCCAGCAACTCCACCTCTCTTTGCCGCTCGCGGATGAAGTTCTGTATCAGTTGGGCGCCGAAGGGCTGATTCAGGAGACATTGCGAACCGGGCCGGGCAAATCGCACTACTCGATCACCCCCCAAGGCCGTGAAACTGCCGAGCGTTTGATGGATGTCTGCCGCTATATTGGCCCGGCGCCCGTCTCCCTCAACGCTTATGCAGCGATGCTGCGTTGGCAATTCGCCAACACGCCGCCGGCCAAACCGGAACAGGTGACCGCCGCCCTCTCACGCTTGGTGCTGACACCCCAGGCCATCCAACTGGCCGGCCTGGCCGTTTCCTCCGGACGCAGTCTGTTTGTCTTCGGGCCGCCCGGCAACGGCAAAAGCAGCCTGGGCCGGATGATTCGCAACGCTCTGCCGGGCGATTACTGGATTCCGTACTGCATCAGTGTCGGCGACAGCGTGATTCGCCTGTACGATGATCAAAGCCATGAGCGCGTCGATGTCCCCGGCGAAGAGAGCGGAACCATCGATCGGCGCTGGGTCCGTATCCGCCGCCCCTTGGTCATCGTCGGCGGCGAATTGACACTGGAGCAGCTGGATTTGATCTATCTCCCCACGCTACGCTCGTACGAAGCGCCGCCGCACCTCAAAGCCAGTGGCGGTGTCTTCCTGGTCGATGATTTCGGACGCGAGCGTATCTCCCCCGATCAGTTGCTCAATCGCTTTATCACGCCGATGGAATACCAGGTGGACTATTTTACTCTAAATACAGGGCAAAAGATTCAGGTGCCGCTGCGCCATGTGCTCGTCATCGCCACCAACCTCAGCCCTGAGATCGTCACGGATCCAGCGTTTTTGCGACGCATCGGCTATCGCATCTACCTGGGAGCGCCCAGCCCGCCGGAATATGCTCGTATTTTCCAGAACTATGCCCAGCAACTGAAAGTTGCCGTCCCGGATGGCCTGATCGATTGGCTCCTGGAGCGCTATCGCGCCCAAAACCGCGAGTTGCGCGCCTGTGAGCCACGCGACCTGATCGAACGCGCCCGCGATATCTGCCGCTTTCGGGGCCAGCCCCTGGAATTGAACCAGGAGATACTGGAATTGGCCTGGACCGGCTATTTTGGCAGTGAGTTTCCGGCCTACGGGCAGAAGGAAAAAGCCGTTGCGGCTGGATGACGGATACGTTGGCAGCGAAGGAGAATCCATGGCGATTGACTCCCTGGCTCAACGGCGCATCATGGGGCACTTTGCCACGGGCGTCACGGTGGTAACGGCTCGCCATAATGGCGAAATCTTCGGCATGACGGCCAACGCTGTCGCGTCGCTGTCGCTCCACCCCCCGCTCGTTCTGGTGGCCGTGGACAAGACGGCAGCCATGCATGCCGCCCTGACGGCTAGCCGTCACTACGCCCTGAATATTCTCAGCGAAACGCAGGAATATCTCTCGCGGCGTTTCGCCTTGCGCGGTCCCAAGGAAGTGAACGATGTGACATGGATCACGGCATCCAGCGGCGCCCCCATCCTTGCCGATGCCTTGGCCTGGGTCGATTGTCGACTGGCGGAAATCCTGCCCGGTGGCGATCACGATATTTTCATCGGCGAAATCTTGGCTGGCGACTGCCGCGAGGGTTTGCCACTCTTGTATTTTTGCGGCAAATACCGCCGCTTGGCGGAGTGATATTGCCCGTCAATCAGGTGAGTGAGTTCTGGTCCTTTTCCTTGTGGGACCGCACCGACTCACGAATGAACCGGCTCCTCGAAGCGCAGCTCGCCGCTGGAGCGCCGCGGTTTGCGTAGGACGCTCTCGCGCTCTGGCGTATAAATGCAAATGCGAAAAGCCGTGTGTTCACCTAGCCGGATTTCATCGCCGTCGGTCAGCGCCACCGCCGGATGACGGCTCGCATCCACGTCCATGTTTGTCTGAGACGTAATGCGTTGACCGATCTTCCGGCCATTGACATAGGTGCCATTGAGGCTGCCAAGGTCGCGGATACGCAGGGACGGAGGCTCGATTTCTAGAAGACAGTGATGGCGCGACACGTCTAAATGTTCCACTTCCTGAGGAAGGGGGATGGTGCAGTCGCGCGAGCGGCCGATGATGCAACTCGTCTCTTCTGTAAAGACGAACTTCTGTCCGGCGAGCGGTCCTCGAGTAACGAGGAGAGTAACGGTGGAATCCATGACGGCCTCCCCTTGGTTCGGCTATCGCCACAGCACTGCGATAGCATGTAAATGAGGAGCAAAAACCATGCCCAACAGTCAGGAGCAACTTGCTCAACCGACGACCAGTGAGGCGATTTTGCATCCTTATAGGGGCTGCACTGCCCGAATGGGCGGGAAGTAGTTCGAAATGTACAATGTG
>JAJPHU010000342.1 GCA_021325115.1 Planctomycetota bacterium
ACGGCCAATTGCCGCGATGCTCCGCGCCTGGATCAATATTTGGCCGCAGCATTCACCGACTTCAGCCGCTCCGTGGTGCAGCGCGTCATCGATGCCGGTGGTGTGCTGGTCAACGGCAAGCCGGCCAAGGCCAGCTATCGCGTTCGTTCAGGCGATCGCATCCGCATCGAGAAACCGGAACCCACGCATCCGATGCCCATCGCCGAGGATATCCCTCTCGATATCCTCTACGAAGATGAATACCTGGCGGCCATCAACAAGCCGGCTGACATGGTGGTGCATCCGGCCAAGGGCCACTGGTCCGGCACGCTGGTCAACGCCCTGCGTTTTCACTTCGATCAGCTCAGCGGTATCAACGGCGATTATCGCGCCGGCATCGTCCACCGTCTCGACCGCGATACCAGCGGCGTCATCCTCATCGCCAAGGAAGAGCAGACGCACCGTGACTTGAGCCAGTTGTTCGAGCAGCGCAAGATTTTCAAGGAATATCTGGCCCTGACGGCTGGCGTGCTCGATCGCGACAGTGATTATATCGAAGGCCGTATCGCCCATCATCCGCACGATCGCGTCAAGATGATCGTCAGCGACGACGAGGACGACGACGGCAAAGAGGCCGTGAGCTATTACGAAGTGATCGAGCGTTTCCGCGGCTTCAGTTATTGCCGCATCCAACCACGCACCGGACGAACGCACCAGATTCGCGTTCACCTGGCGAGCATTGGTTGTCCGGTATTGGCCGACAAGGTGTACAGCGGCCGTGATCGGCTGTATCTGTCGGATCTGGTTCCTGGTCTGGACAGCGAGCACGAGGAACTGCTACTCAGCCGGCAGGCGTTGCACGCTTATCGGCTGCGTCTGCGTCATCCGCGTCGGGGCACGATCCTGGATCTGGAAGCGCCCCTGCCGCCGGAGTTTCAAAAGACGCTGGCGGCGTTGCGGCAGTATCGATAATCAGTTTTCGGAAAAGACAAACAGGTTCTTTCTTTTCCGAAAACCGCTTATGCCAAATCGCGGTCCTCGAACAGAATCAATCCGAACAGCAACACAATGGATGTGTAGAGCACGCCGTATAGCGATACCGACGCCAAGTATTGGATAAAGAGGGGGGGCGGAATGGGGGTCTCATGGAGTAGAGCGGGTTCGAGGCGGAACGATTCGAGGTTGGGCAATACCAAATCGAAAAGCTGGGCCATGAAGAAAAGAATCTGCGATACCGCCGCACCAGGATTGGTGCGTTGCGCCTCGTAACCGATGGACACCAGCACCGGGGCCAAGTGAGCCAAGAAAAAGAGCACTACCACAGCGACAAGATTGACCACCATCGGCACGCGCGTGGCCAAGGCTACGGCGATGGCAATAAGCACCATCGACTGTGAAAAGCCGAGGATCAAACCTGGTGCGATGTCGAGCAGTAAATGCGTCCACAGACCGATGCCGCGCAACAGGTCCGTGCTGGCGCCTGGCAGTGCCCAGCGATGGAGCAGATTCATGATCCAGGGCGGAGCTGGTGTCTCCGTGGGCATCACAATCGTGGTGTTTTGCTGGTTCCACCACGGTTGATCACTCTTGTCCCACCACGGCTTGAAGAGTGTGATCCCCTCGAAATAGGTGCCCAAGAGAGCGAACAACACGCCAGCAGCCAGGATGATGCCGAGAAATTTGCCGATCAGAAAATGCCGCCGCGATACCGGCTTACTCATGAGCGTGACTGCCGTGCGTCCTTCGATCTCTTCGCTGATGGACATGCTGGCAGCCAAGGCGCCAAAAACCGCAGCGATGAGTAGGATGGTGTCATAGCCGATCTCGCGGATCACCAGAAAATCTTCGCCGAACGTCCAATAAGGGATAAACGGCGAGATGGTCAGAGAAGCGAAAGCGACGCCGAACAGCAGCCAGAACATCGGCTGGCGCACTCCCTCACGGAACGCCGCCAAAGCAATCGCCCCGCCTTTGGGCCAATAGCGCAAGAGCAAGGCAAACACAACAATGAAGGCGTCGATCAGCAGCTGAATTTGCAGCAGGGCGCCGTAAAAATAGCCGGTCGCTTCCAGCGTATCGCTCGCGCCGCTGATAAATAACAGCGGCACAAGGAACACCACAGCCAAAGGAATGAGGACGTAGTAGACCAGGCCGCGTGCCAGCTGCCCGCTTTCTCTCAGGTTGCTGCCGAGCTTCTGTAGCCCGCGTACCAGACCTTCACCCGGGAAAAAGACCAACGCCGCCCAGGGCAAGGCCGCCAATAACTGAATCAACAACAAAAGCAGAGCAACGAGATACGCGGTCGTGGAGAATGTCATGGATCGCCTTCAATGCCGGATCCGGAAGCCGCGCTGCCCGGTAGGCGCGACATCCTGGACCGTGGTACTGCTGATGTAACCCGCCATGTGCTGCGCCACTGCGGCCAGATACGCCTCAACGACGCTGGCTTCGCCCTCGGCAACCAATTCAACCTCGCCATTGGGCAAGTTGCGCACATAGCCGGCGACGGGATAGTTCGCCGCCAGCACTTGGGCCGTGTACCGAAAACCCACGCCCTGCACTCGACCCGAATACAAGACGCGCTTGCACACCGTCATAGGGTTTAGGGTTTAGGGTTCAGGGTCAAGGGCGTCGAGCCAGGTTCGAGAACATTCTAAACCTTGAACCCTAAACCCTATCTACGTTCGTCCTCCGCCGATGGTTCGTGGCGATAGTTCGGCGGCGCGCCCCAGTGTAGCTTGTCGCGTAGCGTCTGGTAATAGCTTCGTCCGGGCACCTTCACCAAGCGAAACAACACGGGCGCCTTGCGCACCGTCACTCGATGCTCCACCGTCAGCTGGCCGTGTTCCTGTCCATCAATGACGAGGACAAGGCTGGACGTGGGCAACAGACGGCGAACCGCGATGGTGTAGATTTTTTCGGCGCTCTCGACTACTGGACGATTGGTCAGCGTGTGCGGACAGATGGGCGTGACCACGAAGGCGGACAGCTCCTGGCCGAGGATTGGCCCGCCGGCCGACAGACTGTGCGCCGTGGAGCCGATCGGCGTGCTGATGATGAGACCGTCGCCGGAATAGCCGGACACCACTTCGCCATCGATAATCAGGTCCAGGCCGATCATGTGAAAGGGCGGTCCCGATTGCAGGGCGATTTCATTGAGTCCCAGGACAATTTGCTGTCCGCCCGGCGATTCGATCAGACACTCGAACATGAGGTGCTGAGTAACGCGATAATCTCCCTGGACGACGCGTGGAAAGACGTTGCACAACTCTTCGGGACTGAGGTCAGCAAGGAAACCGAGCCGGCCGAGATTGACACCGAGCACCGGTGTCTGCTGGTAGCCCATCTGCCGGGCCGCACGCAGGATGGCGCCGTCGCCGCCGAGCACGAGCGTCAAATCGGCACGGCAGGTAGACAGATCGGCTTTTTGCTCCAGATCGACCAGGACAATCTCGCAGTACCGGCAGAGGAAAGGTAGCAGACGATCGACCGCTTCGCGCACTCCCGGTCGATAGGCGTTGCCGAGGACAAGGATGCGCATGATGACATGACTCCGGGCGAGCGGGGCGTTCCTACGCCCCGGTTACTCCTCCTGGGGCGTTCCCGCCCCGCTCGCCGTGTTACACTGCCCAATTTTTCTCGACCTTGCGCGCCAGCGCACGCCGTACCTTGGCACACAGACCGCTGACATCGAGGCCGAGATCCGCCAACAGCTCGCCGCGCTCGCCGTGTTCGATGAAGCGATCCGGCAATCCCAGACGTAGAACATGACGAGTATCCAATCCTGCGTCATTGGCCGCCTCCAGCACGGCGCTACCGAAGCCGCCTTCGAGGGTGCCTTCCTCCACTGTCACCACCAACGGCATTTCCTCAATGGCCCGCAGTAAAGTGGCCCGATCGAGCGGCTTGAGAAAACGCGCGTTGATGACGCCGACGTTGAATCCTTCTTCGCGTAGCGCCGCCGCTGCCTTGACACATGTTGGAAAGAGCGTGCCGCAAGCGACGAACACGCCATCCTCGCCCCATTCGTACACTTCCGCCTGCCCCAGCTCCACGGGGACCGCAGGGCGATCGACGCGTTCCAGGTTGGCCTTGGGATAGCGCAGCGACACCGGACCAGAATGCGATAAGGCGAACTTCAACATTGGCGTCACGTCCAACTCGTCGCCGGGCGCCATGACCACGAAATTGGGGAAAATCCGCAAGTACGGAATGTCGAACACGCCGTGATGCGTCGGTCCATCCGGCCCTGTCAGGCCGGAGCGATCCATCGTGAAGACGACCGGCAGGTTTTGCAAGGCCACTTCCTGGAAAATTTGATCGAAGGCACGTTGCAAGAAAGTAGAATAAATATCCACAATGGGGCGCATTCCAGCCTTGGCCAGGCCGGCAGCGAAGGCGACGGCGTGGGATTCGCAGATGCCGACATCGAAGAAGCGCGTCGGGAAATCGGCACGGACTTTTTCCAGTTTGTTGCCCTGGCACATGGCCGCCGTGATGACGGCAACGCGCGGATCGTCGCGCAGGGCGTTGTAAATGGCTCCGCTGACCGCATCGGTGTAGGCACGGGCACCGCCGCGTTTGAGCGAGAGGATGGTCCGGGCGGGGCCAACCTTCTCGAAGACTGGCGGCGTGTGAAACGTCACGGGATCGGCGCTGGCCTGCGGCACGCCGTGGCCTTTGGTGGTCAAAACATGCAAGAGTACCGGACCCTGTTGATCTTTCACATCGCGCAGCCAGCGGCGTAGCGTGGGCAGATCGTGGCCGTCGATCGGGCCGAAATAGCGGAAGCCCAACTCCTCGAACAACATGCCACCGGTCAGGAAGGCTTTCAGACCGTCCTTGATCTGCTCGATGGCGTGCGTGGCCATGCCGCCGAGAAGCGGAATATGGCTTAACAGATCGCGAATATGTCTTTTGGATCCTTGGTAGAAATTCGTCAGCCGCGCCCGATCGAGACATTGGGCCAGGGCACCGACACGCGGACAGATGGACATCTCGTTGTCGTTGAGGATGACCAGCAGGTTTTTCCGCAATCCGCCGGCATTGTTGAGTGCTTCAAAAACGATGCCCGACGGCAACGCTCCATCCCCGATGACTGCCACGCTATGGCGGTCGTCTTGACCGAGCAGATCATCGCCCACCTTGAGACCGAGGGCGCTGGAAACGCTGCAGCCGGCATGGCCGGTCATGAACAGGTCGTAGGGGCTTTCGTGCGGATTGGGATAGCCCATCAGTCCGCCGCGCCGGCGGATGGTGTCGAACTGTTTGTAACGTCCGGTGATGAGCTTATGTGGATAAATTTGATGTCCAGTATCCCAAATAAGACGGTCGCGGCGGAAATCAAAGGTCAGGTGCAGGGCCAGGCACAGCTCGATGACGCCAAGATTGCTGGCGAAATGAGCCGGGCGAATGCTGAGGACGCGCACCATCTCGTCGCGCATTTCCTGGGCAAGGTCGAGTAACTGCGCGTCGGTCAGCTTGTGCAGGTCGGCCGGTGAGTTGATTTGCGACAAGAGAACAGTCATGGCGTAAGTCCTTCATCCATCGGTTTTCGGTTTGCGGTTTTCGGATTATCCGGGTTCCGTATTCCGAGCGGGGAACACCGAAAACCGAAAACTTCAAGATCAGCATCCTTCACCGATCACGTTCCAAAACAAAGGGAACCAATGCCAACAGAAGTTCAGCATTAGTTCCCAGAGGTTTTAGATATTCACCGGCTTCGCGGCCAAACCGCTCGGCGCGGCGCCGGCTCTCGGCGATGCCGAGCAAACCGGGATACGTCAACTTGCCGCGGGCTGCGTCCTTGCCGACACGCTTGCCCGTCTGCTCGGCGTCGCCCTCGACATCGAGCAGATCATCGACAATCTGAAAAGCCAGGCCGAGACAGCGGCCGTAGCCATCCAGGCATTCCAGCACATCCAGCGGCGGCGGATGAAGACGCAGAGCGTAGGCGGCCAGCGCGCCCAGACGCAGGCTGGCGCGGATCAGAGCGCCTGTCTTGCGCAGATGCAGCTGTTCCAATTCTTCGACAGAGCCGCGATCGTGAGGGAGCGGTTGAGAAGACCGCTCCCTTACGGTCGCGGCTCGGTCTTGTTCCCAGGCCAGGTCATCGACCTGACCGCCGACCATGCCGGCCGCTCCCGCTGCGCGCGCCAACTCCCGGCAGCAGGCTGCGGCTGTGCGCTCCGGATACCCCTCCGCCAGTACCTGAAAAGCCATTGTCAGCAAGGCATCGCCGGCAAGGATGGCCAGCGCTTCGCCGAATTTTTTGTGGCAGGTTGGCTGGCCGCGGCGCATGTCGTCGTCATCCATCGCTGGCAGGTCATCGTGAATGAGCGAATAGGTGTGAATCATTTCCACCGCGCAGGCCGCCGGCCAAGGATCGCCTCCTCCACAGGCTTCGGCCGCCATGACCACGAGGATGGGCCGCAGACGCTTGCCGGGAGCAAGCAAACTGTAGCGCATCGCTTCCAAGAGCGATGGCGGCAAGCCTGCCTGCGGGCGCAGTATCGCCGCCAGGTGTTTCTCCACGTCGGTGCGCTTGTCGCGCAGATAAGCGTCTAGCCGTTCCAACTCTGTTCACCGCCCTTGCGTCCTGCCAGGGAGGTCCGCAAGCGGACCTGCATGGCCTGTCCTGGCCTTCTGCTTCATATGATAGAAACCGTGGGGAGATGATACCAACAACAAAGGGTTTCAGGCAATGGCAGGGAGCGGCATCATGGACATTCTGACGACGTTGCAGGTGTACAAGGAACTGGCCGACTGGTACGAACGGCAGGGACAGGCGGCGATGCGGGATCGCTTCCTCATCCTGGCAGCAGAGGCGGCCTTCTCATCGGGCAATCCCGAAGAGGCCGAACGCTTGAGGCAACGGCTGCTGCAAGGCAATCCGCATCACATGCTCAAACCGTTTAGCTCCTTCGCCCAGGCGCTGCAATCCACGAATATTCAGATTTACATCCACGATTTGCAAGTCAACTACCCGCCAGAAACGGCAGAGGCGCTGCTGCACGATCTGCGCCGCGGTACTCCTGCTGCTGCGCCCGCCAATGAAGGAGACACCCTGCTGGAAACAGGAGCGCAGATCAATCCCATCATCGAAATCCGCGATGAACCGACCCGTCCATCCGATCCGGCAACGGAGCCGCTCTCGGTCTATCCCCTGCGCGAAGAGCCGCCGGCTCAACCGGCGCCCTCGCGTCGCCCGATCCCGCGCCCTCCTTTGGTGCCCCCTGACAAAGGAGGAAAAGGGGGAGCACAACCGCGTCTCCGTTCGCAACCGGCGCCGCCGCGTCCGGCGGCGCCGGCATCTGTACCTCTGCCGCTGCCTCCCGAACCCGCCGCACCGGCCGGCGCGTGGCTGACCCTCATCCTGTTCGGCATGACGGTGACGGCCGGCATCGCTCTGGCCTTCTATACGCTGGCCCGGCCGTTCTTGCCTGTGCCGTAGTCCAACTCGGCGAGCGAAGGGTGCGCCCCGGTTGCTTCCACCGAGGCGTTGCCACAGCCCGCTCGCCGGACTATTGCATCTTGGCCATCGCCTTGGCTTGCACGCTGCGGCCATTGCTCACCGGCAGCGGCGGCGTTGGGTCCGAAACGGGTTTGACGATGGTAGCGGCGGCCGGATCGATGGCCGGCGCCTCTTTGCGAAAAAACAACACCGCCACGACAATCACCAAACTCACACCGACCACCATTCCGAATTTGGCATCCTTGGGCATAGGGGGCACTCCAGGGACTGAGCAACACAGGGGCACTCAACTATCCCCCCTAATCGCCTCGGATGCAGGCGAACTAACCACAGAGTCACAGAGAACACAGAGAAGAAGAACGCAGAGAAAGAAAAGACAGAAAACAACAAAAAAACATCGAAATCCATGATCGTCGACTGGTCTTTTTTGTCTTTTTCTTCTCTCTTTCTCTTCTCTGTAACTCTGTGGCCGATTCTTACTTCGGGACAGGTTCTTCGCGCCGTACCATCGGCCCGCCGCAACATTCGCAGGGGTTCTTTTCGTTGCGACGAATGGAGCATACATCGCACCAATAGTAGATCTCGTGCAACCGGCCCTTGACGTAACTATGGACCGCCGTTACCTGCAAGAGCTGACTTTTGGGTAACAGTCGGCCCGTCAGTCGCATGGGCCGATGGAGCAACTCGCGGTCCAGAAAGAAAAGACGTGAGCCGCTGTCTTTGATGAGCGGATAGATTTTGCCGTCCTCGCCGACCAGGGCAAGCCAGTGTGGCGCCGCATCGGCGTCGAGCGGGGCGCCGTCCTTGGCCAGCAGTTCGGCCAGCGGCACCACTTTGCCTTGGAAAGACTCGATCTTGGCCTTCTCGTCCGCTGCCCGACCCACCCGTTCGCAACGCCAGCAAGGAACCAGAGCCAAAAGACAAGCGAGGACCACCAGCCCACAACGCCAACAAGAAACAGAAGATTGACGGTCCATGATTAAATGTCCTTCCATACCTCCGATTTGCGCCGCTTCTCCGCCCGGTCGGGTTCCTTGGCAGAGGGTACGATGGTCTCCTCCTGCGCGGCTTGATCGGGGCGCTGGCGGCGACGCAAGTACAGGCGGATCGGCACATCATTGAAATGCAGCCGATCGCGGATCGTCTTGAGGAGATAACGCTGATACGTATGGTCGAATAATTCTGGGCCGTTGGTGAACAGGACGATGGTGGGCGGATTGGTTCCGGCCTGGGTGGCATAGTAGAGCTTGGGGCGACGGTTTTGCCGCAAGGGCGGCGGCGTGGCTTCCAGTGCCTGACGCAACACGCGATTGAGGTCGCTGGTACTGACGCGGGCGCTGGCTTGTTTGTGCAGATGTTGCGCCAGGTTCAACACCGCATGGACGTTCTTGCCCGACTTGGCTGTGATGAAAGCGATCGGCACAAAATCAAGGCTCGGAAACGTCGCCCGAATGTAGTTGCCCATCTTGCTTGTGGGCAGCGGCGTCATCCGGTCCCATTTGTTGACCACGAAGATGGCCGGCTTATGCTGTTCCAGAATGTACTCGGCTAGCTGCTTGTCCACCTTGCTGATACGCTGGGTGGCATCGAGAAACAGCAACACCACATCGGCCCGGCGAATGGAGCGCTCGGCGCGGACCAGGCTGTAAAACTCGATATCGTTTTGCAGGCTTTTCTTTTTACGGACGCCGGCCGTGTCGATGGCCAGGAAGGTCAGACCATCACGTTCGAAGCGAACATCGATGCTGTCACGTGTTGTGCCAGGCACTTCGCTGACTATGACGCGCTCGCTCTGGGCCAGGCAGTTGATGAACGTGCTTTTGCCGGTATTACGTCGGCCCACAATGGCCAGCTTCAGGACAGGTGGGGCCGGCATCTCGCTGGTCTCTGTCTCCAGTCGTTCTTGAAGAAGACACAGCAACTTCGCCCGATTGCGGTCCTGCTGGGCGCTGACGCAGACGACATCGTCGAAGCCGAGCTTGTAAAACTCGGCAGCCTGCGGATCGAGAGCTTCTGTATCGCACTTATTAACTACGCAGAGGATCGGCTTGGGAACATGGCGTAGCCGCTCTGCCACTTCCTCGTCCAGGCCCAGGATGCCGGCCCGGCCATCGACGACGAAGAGAATGACTTGGGCTTGCTCGATAGCCAAGGCGATCTGCCGCTCGATCTGTTCGGTCAGATTATCCACATCGGCAATGCCGATGCCGCCAGTATCTACCAGCTCGATGTAGTGCGAATGGATCGGCACGAGGGTGGCAATGCGGTCGCGGGTCACGCCGGCCGTCGGATCGACGATGGCGATGCGCCGACCGGCCAGCCAGTTGAATAGCGACGATTTGCCCACGTTGGGGCGGCCAACAATCGCAACTACAGGTACAGTCACAGTCAACAAAATCCTCGCTTGGGTTAGCCGTGACCCGCAGAGGAGCGCGACACGTTCCCCGGCGAGTCGAGGTTAACCAATTCCGTCACGATGTCGATTCGCCCTGGGAAGAGTTGGCAGCCTCGGCCAAGGGCGCCACCAGATTGAGGATGGTGCCCAACTGCGCCAGGCGCATGCCGTAGCGATCGAGAAATTCTTGCAAAGCGAAGTCGTTATCCAATCCATGCTCGTCCTCGTCGTTGAGCCTGTCGGTTAATTCGCGAAGAAGCTGTCCGTAGCAGCGTTCCAGATGCGGCAGGGCTTTGCGGCAATTGTCGGCGAGGTCCGGGAAGTCTGGCTGCCAGCGCGTCAGAAAAGCGCGCCAGCGCGCCGTCATGTCGTGGGCGGCGGCTGTGGCGCGTTGGCAGGCCAACTGCTCGCGTTGCACTTCTAGCAGCTGCCGCAGCAGCTCGGCGATTTCCGGCATATCGCCGGACTTGGCGGGAGGCTCGGCACGAGAACAGGGCATGGCGGGAGAAACGTCAATTTGAAAATTCATGGCTCGTTCGGGTGGTAGAGCAAATTTCCGATCCCCGGATCGGTACGATTCGGGACTATTGTATCAGCGCGCCCTCTCGAACGGAAGCACTGACTGAAAGGCAAACAGCCGGCTGCTGTTATGCAGATGAATCAGGGGGTTGGGGGGGTAAGTGGTTAACCCTCCTATCCTCCTAACGAGGCCCGAATGATAGCCAAAAAATGATCGGCGTTGAGACTGGCGCCGCCGATCAGTCCACCATCGACATCGGCTTGATGGAACAGGGAAGCAGCGTTATCGGGTTTGACGCTGCCGCCGTACTGAATTGGAAGCGTCGACGCCGCTTCCGCGCCGAACTGTTGGCGAATGTGACCGCGAATAAAAGCGTGGGCCTGCTGCGCCTGCTCGGGCGTGGCATTTTGGCCGGTGCCGATGGCCCAGACAGGTTCATAGGCCAACACCATGCGCCGCAGGGCTGCCTCGTCCAGACCGGCGAGGCCACCGATCAGCTGCGTCTGGAGGACTGCCTCGGTGCGATTGGCTTGCCGTTCTTCCAGGGTCTCGCCCAGGCAGAGGATCACCTCCAATCCGGCCGCCAGGGCTGCATGGACCTTACGATTGATAAAGGCATCGCTCTCGCCGAGTTTGTGCCGGCGTTCGCTGTGGCCGAGAATGACGTAACGGCAGCCAACATCGACGAGCATGGCCGGGCTGACTTCGCCGGTGAACGCTCCTTCTTTCTCGGGGTAGCAATTCTGCGCTCCCAGTGCGACGCGGCTGCCTTGGAGCACTTCGGCCACGGCGGACAGATAGGGAAACGGCGGACAAACGGCCACGGCCACGCTCTGCTCCTCGCCGAGGCCGCGCACCACGGCCGCTGCCAACTGCCGCGCTGTGGCGCTGGTGGTGAACATCTTCCAATTGCCGGCAACGAATTTCTTACGCATAAGGCTGATTAACCGCCAAGACGCCAAGAGAAGAAAGAGAAAGCAATCAACCGTTTGAGGAACATGAGATTTACGCCCTCTTTTTTTTCTTGGCGTCTTGGCAGTTCCTTTCCTTAGATCGTCTTGCCCATCAACTCGGCGAGGCGGCGGAGATCGCGGGTCAGGGCGGCATATTGGGCAGGCAACAGCGCTTGGGGACCGTCCGATAGCGCTTTTTCTGGACAGCTGTGTACCTCAACGTGGACGCCGTCGGCGCCGGCAGCGATCGCGGCACGCGCCATGGCCGGGATCAAATCGGGTCGGCCGGTGGCGTGGCTAGGATCGACGATGATCGGTAGATGGCTCTGTCCCTTGACGTTGGGTACGGCGCTCAGATCCAGCATGTTGCGCGTCGAATCTTCAAAAGAACGCACGCCGCGCTCACACAACACCACGTCGGGATTGCCCTCCGACAAAATGTACTCTGCCGACATCAGCAGGTCTTTGACTGTGGCGCTCATGCCGCGCTTGAGCAACACCGGCTTGCGTGCCTGGCCGACTTCACGCAGCAGGTCGAAGTTTTGCATGTTGCGAGCGCCAATCTGAAACATATCGGCGTAGCGAAAGACCACATCGACCTGCCGCGGGTCCATGATTTCGGTGACGACCGGCAATCCGTGGCGATGGCCAACCTCTGCGAGAATCTTCAAGCCGGCTTCGCCAAGTCCCTGAAAGCTGTAAGGACTGGTACGCGGCTTAAAGGCGCCGCCGCGAAGAAGATTCGCTCCTGCGGCCTTGACATGGCTGGCAATCGTTTCCAGGACTTCGGCGCTTTCGACGGCGCACGGTCCGGCGATCAGCACCAGCGAGCCGCCGCCGATACGCACCGGCTTGACCGGCGGACCGCATTCGGCGCCGACCGTGACGACGGTGTCCTCACGGCGAAATTCGCGGCTGGCCAACTTGAACGGCTTGAGGATCGGCAAAACCTGTTCGACGCCGGGAATGGCCGACAGCGGTTCGGCCCGCAGTTTGTCCTCTTCGCCGATGACGCCAATGATGGTGCGCTTCTCGCCCTGACTGAGGTGCGGTCGAAATCCCAACTCGCGGATGCGATCGAGAACGTGCTCGATTTGCGCTTCAGTCGAATCGGGTCGGAGAACGATAATCATCACTCAACTCAATCCACCACGAATCCCACGAATAAAAGACCCAAAGCAAACAGAAGAAAGACCATGGAGGTAGTGGCTTATTTTGTGTTTTTATTGTCTTTTTTGTCTCTTGTTTTTTCTCTTGGTGTCTTTTGTTTCGTGTGATTCGTGGCGGCCTTTCTTTTTGTTAGCCACTTGTCAGCGCTGCGGGGTAGGAGCCGAGAACGGTCACTTCCTGGCAGTGTTCACCGAGCATCTGCAAGGCCCGTTTGACCTTGGGATCCTCGAGGTGGCCTTCCAGATCGACAAAGAACAGATACTCGGGTCTGGGTGTCTTAGGCGCTTTCTCCTCACTGGACTCGCTGGTTGGGCGGCGCGGACCGGGAAACGACTCGATCCAGGTCAGATTGATCTTGTTCTGCTTGAATACCTCCAGTGCCTCGGCTAGCGAGCCGGGCTGGTGCGGGATGCGGAACAAGATCGTCGTCTTGTCGTGGCCGGTCTTGCCGCTCTTCTGATGGCCGATGACGGCGAAGCGGGTCTCATTATAGGGCGAATCTTCGATGTTGTCGAAGAGGATGCGCAGGCCGTATTTGACGGCGGCTTGCCGGCTGGCAATGGCGGCGGCGCCTGGCTCGTGCTGGGCCAACTCGGCCGCTGTCGCCGTACTCGAGACTTCTTTCCACAACGCTTGCGGCAAATTCTTGGCTAGCCAGTTGCGACATTGCGACAACGCCTGCGGTTTGCTGTAGACGCGGCGAATCTCCTGCGGCTCGCACTTGGCCATCAAGTTATGATGAATCTGCAAGCGCACCTCGGCACAGATGACCAGATGCGGCATACGCAGAAACATCTCCAACGTGTCGGCGATGCGGCCATCGGTCGAATTTTCCACTGGCACCACACCGAACTCGACGTGGCCGCGGTCCACTTCCTCGAAGACGGCCGCGATATTGTTGACGCCGAGAAACTCGGCCGCCTGCCCAAAACGATCGATGGCGGCCAGATGGCTGTAGCTGTATTCCGGGCCGAGATAGGCGACTTTCAGCACCTTCTGCAAAGCGCGAGAGCCGCTCATGATCTCGCGGAAAACAGCGCGGATGGTGCCGGGATCAAGCGGCCCCTTGGTTTTCTCGTGCAGCTGCAAGACATGTTGCAGCACTTCTTCTTCACGGGCCGGGGAGAAAACTTCTTCGCCGTGATCGTTTTTCAGCTTGCCGATCTCTGCGGCCACGCTGGCCCGTTCGTTGACCAGCTTCACAATTTGAGCATCGAGCTTGTCGATCTGAGCGCGGAGGCTTCGCAGAGCAGCCTGAGCGCGGGCAGGACTCATCGGGGTGCTTGTCGAGTTGCCCTCGGCTTTGCGCGGCATGGGGCCAATCTCATCAACGGGGGTGGGGCCATGTTAACATTTCCGTAGTCTATTCCAGAGTTACGAGAGCGTCAACAGGTTTGCTGAGCGCCCTCCATTCGCCCTTACGCTTTCGGCTCAGACGAAGTGGCAAAACGTCTGGGGCTTCGCCTGCCAAACTGGCAGAGTCACGAGAAGAGGCGAGAAGTAGCTTGCTTTAAATCCTATAATAACAAAGTATTAGGTTATGCCCCCCGGAGAAATAGTTACGGCATGGCCTTTGCTCACCAAATTCGCTAGTTTCTCATGGAGATACTGGGAAGCGGCATTTCCAACTGCTCCCTTACGGTCGTGGTTCGGTTTTTGTTCCGTAAGGGACGGTCCAGAAAGGAGAATAAACCCGATGGCAGAGGAAAAAATCATTGGAATCGACCTGGGCACGACCAACTCGGTTGTTGCGGTCATGGAAGGCAGTGAGGTCAAGGTCATTCCCAACCAGGAAG
>JAJPHU010000181.1 GCA_021325115.1 Planctomycetota bacterium
AAAATACTTCGTAAATCGAGTACATCGCAACGCTTGCCAGTCTCTTCGGCCAGCTCATCGGCCGCCTGCACGCACAGCGGCAAAGTACGGCCATAGCTAATCACCGTGGCATCGTCGCCCTCGCGCACCAGCGACGCCGAACCGATCGGCACGTAATACGGCTGCACGTCTGGCCAACGTGGCTTCCAACTGCTGCGGTCGCCGAGGGGGGCGTCAATGCGTGCTTTCAATTCCTCGTCGCTGTCTGGCTCGCCAGGAATCTTCTGCTCGCCGCGCATCCGCAACAGCGCCTTGGGCAGCAGCACCAACACCGGATTGGGATCGATGATGGCCGACAGCATCAGCCCATAGGCGTCAAGCGGATTGCTGGGCATGACGATCTTCCAGCCGGCCAAGCGACTGGCCCAACTCTCGAAGGAGTGCGAATGATACAGGCTGCCACGGATGCCGGAGCCGCTGGGCGTCATGACCACAATGGGCATGTCGTAGTTGCCGGCGCTGGCCCAACGTTGATTGCCAGCCACTTTGAGCAAGTCGATAGTGTTGAAGCCATAATCGCAGAACTGAATCTCAGCGACGGGCCGGCCACCGGCGTAGGCGATACCCATCGCTGTGCCGATGATGCCCCGCTCGTCCAAGGGCGAGTTCCAGGCCGTCTTGAGTCCCTGCGTGGCCGTAAACACGCCGCCCAAGGGGGGCCCCACGTCCTCGCCGAAAATATCGGTGACGCCGAGATGCTCCTCGCCATAATGCAGAGCCAAACGGACGGCTTGTACCAACGTGGCCATGAAAAAACCTCGAATTAACCACCGAGTCACAGAGAACACTGCGCAACACACAAAGAAGAAATGAAAAATCGGAGAATGCTCTCTTGGATCTTTTCTGCTTTACTGATTTTGTTTTCTCTTCTGTGTTTTTCCCTGTGTTTCTCGGTGACTCTGGGGTTAGCTCTTTTTATGGCAATCCGGTGTAGTCTTCCGGATACACCACATCTACCGGGCTGGGCGCGTAGGTGTGTTTCTCCACGTCCGACGGCTGTGGCATCGGCTCATTGAGTACCTGCTCGACGGCGGCTTCCACTTCTGCCAACGCTTCCTCGCGTGTGTGTTCGATAGTGATCGTATCGAGCAGACCGGCTCCGGTCAGCTTGTTCTCGAACACATCGAGAGGATCGACTTCATTGCGCACTCGCTGAGCACCGCTGGAGGAAGAGTGGCCGTACAACCGTGATACTTTCGCTTCGATCATATAGGGACGGCGTTCGCGCCGGCAATAGTCCATGCCGCGGCGAATAGCGTGCCAGCTGGCGACGACATCGTTGCCGTCCACGACTTCGCCGCAGATGCCGAACGCTTTACCGCGGTCGATGATGTGTTTTTCGCCATGCTGGGTCGATGCCGGCGTCGAAATACCCCAACCGTTGTTGGTGACGATCATCAGTACCGGCAGCTCGTTGCCGGGCCGGCTACTCCAGATCAGGCACGAAGCGAAATCACCCTCGGCGGTGCCGGCATCGCCACCCGTGACAATGGTGATGCCGTCGCCGCCCTGCCGCTTCTGCACCAACGCTGTGCCCGGCGCCATGACAAATTGCACCTCGACGACCGAGGAGATCGGTAGCACATTCCACTCTCGGCAGGCGAAGTGGCCGGGAAAATTGCGGCCCATTGAATGCGGGTCGGTAGCGGTCATGGCCATTTGCCGAATGGCATCGATCAACGGCATGCCCATCGCGACAAGCGTGGCACTGTTGCGATAGTGGAGATGCAGGTAATCGTAAGCCGGTCCCTGCCCTTTTTTGACTTGCAGTCCCAGACAGGTGTTGAATGCCTCTTCGCCCGGCCCACCAATCCAGAAGTAGCCCTGACCTGATTTGCTCATTTTTATCATCCGCTCTTCCATGGCTCGGCTGCGAACCATGAGGCGGTAGATATCCAGGCACAGCTCAGCGGGCAGCGTCTCGCGCCCGCTGCGAACTTCAGGAACGAGCAGGGCCACTCCCTCGCTCCCGAAGGTAGGGGTTTTGTCCGGCATGACCACAATTCCTCCTCGGTGGGCCACCCCGCGCTCGGCGGGCCGGTGCGGAGTCAACGCTCCCCCGAGATCCTCCTTGCCGGGAGGGGCTTCTCTACTTTCTATTTTACACCCTCCCGATCGTGAAGCGATAGACCTAAGTTGTATATCACTCCTCCCCCATATCGGCCCTGGCCAATTGAAGCAATTCCTCTTTTTACTAAAGATCGCTTCTGCCGCGCTCCGAGCGGCTGTCCCTCAGCCCCAAACCTCCCAGATTACCGACATGCTCCATTGAAAGCGTGGCCCTCTCGGGCCTTCGCAGAGAGGACTACTTCGCCATCGACCGGCGCAGCTCGATCGTCAACGGCTGGCCGTCCACTTTGACCGTGGCCCGATGTACGCCTGGCCCCGTGAGTGGTTGCGAGGACCACTCGATTGTCAGTGTCTCGGCAGCGATGTAGTCACGGTGAGTTGTGATGGCTTGCCGCAGCTTCTCCGAGTCCGTGCCCAGATACAGCGCAATGCGGTCCTCCATCTCCAGGCTAGCCTCCTTGCGTTGTTCCTGAACGTGGCGCACCACGTCGCGGGCCGTACCTTCGAGGGAAAGCGCTTCCGTCAGGCGCGTATCCAGGGCGATTTGTGTTTCGCCATCGACCATGCCAACCCAGCCTTCTGGCGCCTTCATTGATACGATGAGATCGCCCGGCTCCAGCAGAATCACTTCGCCGCCGCAGGTCAGTTCGACGCAGTCGCCCGCTCGCACCTTCATTGCCAGTTCTTCGGCGTCCGCAGCGGCGAGGGCAGAAGCGATATCCTTCATTCGCGCACCAAATTTTGGCCCTAATGTCTTCGGGTTCGGTTTCACCTCGGGCATCAGCAGTGGTCCCCATTCAGGATCGTGTAAGGAAACTACTTTGACATTCAGCTCCGCGAGGAGCTGATCGCCGAAGCGCTCGACGGCGGCATACTCTTTGCTCTCGGCGCTGGCCTGTACTTTCAGCTCCGCCAACGGCTGGCGCACCTTGATCTTGACGTTGTTACGCGCTGCCAAACCCAGTGATACCAGCGACAGCAGACAGTTCATTTCCTCGGACAACTCCGCGTCAATCAACGTTTCGTCTACCGTGGGATAAGCGCAGAGATGGATGCTCTCTGGCATATCTGTAGTTTTGAGATTTTGATACATCGTTTCAGTCAAAAACGGCATGATCGGTGCGAACAGTTTCGCCAGTGTCAGTAACATCGTGTAGAGCGTCTGATAGGCCGCTTGCTTGTCCCTGCTTTGCTCGCTCTTCCAGAAGCGGCGGCGGCTACGACGGACGTACCAGTTGCTCAGTTTGTCATCGACGAAGCGCTCCGCTTCCAAACAGAAAGCCATCAAGTTGTAGCTCTCGAACGCCTCGCGCGCCGTACGGACCAAAAGCTGCAAATCGGAGAGGATCCAGCGATCGAGATCCGGACGCTCGGCCATTGGCAACGGCAGCACGGACGGGTCGAAACCGTCGAGCCGGGCGTAGTTACAGAAAAAGGCGTAGACGTTCCACAGCTTCAGCGTGAACTTGGCGCGCAGTTCTTCCGCCGGAGCGGGACCGAAATCGAGATTGTGGGCGGGATTGTGCCGGGCGAACATCCAGCGAATGACATCGGCGCCCATCGGCGGATAGCGCTCGGTCTTGCCCTTGGGATCGGTCAGTGTATAGCCCTCATCGGCAGCCCCCTCGAACGGGATGGCGTTGCCAGCCGACTTATGCATGGGCCGGTCCCACTGATCGCGGACCAGGCCATGGCCGAGCAGCACCTTCATCGGTGGACGATTCTCCATCATCGTGCTCATGGCCAGGATGGCATAAAACCAGTTGCGGAATTGGCCGGGAAAACTTTCGGTGATGAAGTCGGCTGGGAACCACTTGGCCCACTCGGCCCGATCGCGATTGTAGTACATCGTCGAAAACGGCACGATGCCGGCATCGAGCCAGGGATTGCCGACATCGGGGATACGCGACATCCGATTCCCTGTCTTGGGATTGCGGATCTTCACCAGGTCGATCCAGGGCCGATGCGGCGTATGACCCTCGAACTTATCCCAGCCCTCGACGGCGCGTTCCTTCAACTCCGCACGCGAGCCGATAACCTCGAAATCGCCCGTCTGCTCATCAACCCAGATCGGCAGAGCAAGACCCCAAAAGCGTTTCTTGGAGATCATCCAATCGCCCATGTTGGTCAGCCAATCTAGCTCGCGGGCCTTGCCGTTGATCGACTCCGGCAAAAAGGTCACTTGCTCGACGACCCGCTTGATCTCGTCGCGCCATGACATGTCGATGAACCATTCCTCGACGAGACGGAACAACAATTCTGTCTTGCAGCGCCAACAGTGTGGATAGCTGTGCGGATACTTCTCTACCGCCAAAAGCAATCCCTTTTGTTGTAAATTGTCGAGAATCCAATCGGTGGTAGTGTGATCGAGGGCGGATCGGCCTGCCAATTCGCCGAAGCCGGGCAGAAACACGCCGTACTCGTCCAGCGGTGCGACGGGCGGCAGACCCTCCTCTTTGCCGAGCTGAAAGTCTTCCTTGCCGCAGCCTGGTGCGATGTGAACAATGCCCGTGCCCTCTGTCTCGCCCACATCTTTCCAGGCGATGACGCGATGAACAGTGCGGGCCGACTTGCTCGGCTCCGGCAGTTCATCGAACGGCCCCTCGTATGACCAGCCAATCATGTCGGCGCCCCGAACTGAGCCGACGATCTCGTAGCCGCCCTTCGATTTGAAATGCTGCTCGAGCGTGCTGAGCTTCGGTACGCCTGCCACCCATTCTTTTTTCTTCCACTGTTCCTCAAGCCGCTGGGCCGTGAACGCCCCTTTGGCCAGATAATAGATCTCCTCCTTGTGCCGCACTTTCAGATACGTCAGTCCCGGGTTGACGGCGGCAGCGACGTTGCTGGTCAGCGTCCACGGCGTCGTCGTCCATACCAGCAAGTTCTCACCCGGTCGATCGCGCAGCGGCAAGCGCACAAACACAGCCCGATGAGCTACCAGCTGATAGCCCTCGGCCATTTCCATTTGGCTCAATCCGACCGAGCAGCGTGGGCACCACGGCATGGCATCGTATCCGCGATAAATCAGACCGCGCTGGTGGCATTTTTTGAGGAAGGCCCAGATGGTGTAATTGTTCTCCTCCGACATGGTGAAATAGCTGCGCCGCTGGTCAGGCGGCTTGCGCCAGTCTTCTTCGCGGTCCCAGTCCATCCAGTAGCCCAGCCGGATCGATTGTTCCGTTTGCACGCGAGCATACTTATCGACGCGCTCTTTACAATAGTGCACGAAACGATCGATACTCTGGAAGGTATCGCCGGGCACCAGGTTTTCGATGTCGCGTTTGGAGCGCAGCTTCAACTCTCTTTCCACCTCCACCTCGACCCACAATCCCTGGCAGTCAAAGCCGTTCTGATAGCGCAGGTGCCGACCGTTCATGGCGTGATAACGCTGGAAGGCGTCCTTGTAGGTCCGGCCCCAAGCGTGGTGAACGCCCATCGGATTGTTGGCCGTGATGGGACCATCGAGAAACGACCAGCGCGGTCCGTTCCGATTCTTCTGTCGCAACTTCTCGAATGTTCCGTTGCGCTGCCACAACTCCAAAATAGCCCGCTCCAGGGCCGGAAAATCAACCTGCTGTGTCAGGACTTTTTCAAACGGCATAATGGCTCCCCGTGATCCAGATGAATCTTCTTATCTTATCAAGTGACCCAATCAGCCGGCAGACGTTCGCAGGAAAGAAGGATGAACTTCCCGAATAGTAAGCGTTGGCTGACGGCCGACCGGTCGCCCCTTCGGAAAAATTCCATTTTTGCTTGCCAAGCGAATGTCACGCCTGTTAAATTAACTCCGGATATTCGCTGCTGCTGCAGCCCTGGCCAATCTCCGCAGCCTTGGCCAATCTCCCTAGCAAAGTATGTCCAGCTTATGACCGAATCGCCCTTCTAAGGAGAAGGGAAAAAAGCCATGATGTGCATCATTCGCAAGAGGGCGGGCTTTACGCTCATCGAGCTGTTGGTGGTGATCGCCATCATTGCCATCTTGATTGGCCTGCTGTTGCCGGCTGTGCAGAAAGTGCGTGAGGCGGCTAATCGCACCAGTTGCCAAAATAACCTGCATCAAATTGCCTTGGCATCGCATAACTACCACTCTACCTTCAACGTGCTACCGCCGGGATTGAATGGCGATCCTATCAATCCTCCCGCCACAGCTTCTGGACTCAGCTGCCTGGCTTACCTTTTGCCGTACCTGGAACAACAGAACCTCTACAATTTGATGCCCAGTTCCTGGTTCAGTCCAAGCTACCAGGGCGGTGGTTGGTTTAACTATGGCTCCATGGCCTACAGTTATCACGTCAAGACGTTCGAGTGTCCTTCGGATGGTTATCTCTATCAATACACGCAAGGAGTGTTGGTAGACTTTTTTGAATATGCTGCCGGTCCCAATACGGGCGGCCTCGATGTTTATTACTTTCCGGGGAACGATGCAGCGTTAGGCATTGGTTTAACGAACTATATGCCGTGTGCGGGCGGGATGGGCAACCTGCCCGGCGATTCATGGCAACAGTTTGTGGGTGTCTACTACACAGGCTCGTCCGTCCGCATGACAATCATTACCGACGGCACTTCTCAGACCTTTGCCTTCGGGGAGACGTTAGGTGGAACCAGCCAAGGCACACGAGATTTCAGCATCTGCTGGATCGGCGGCGGCGCCCTGCCGACGGGGTATGGCCTCCCGGACCCGTGTCAGTGGTACACGTTCGGCAGCTACCATACAGGTATCGTCCAGTTCGCGTTTGCCGACGGTTCCGTGCGCGGGATACGGCGGATAGGAAGTTACGACTCGTCGTCCTCCGGCTATGTGAACTTCATCTTTGCTTCCGGCTACCAGGACGGTATGCCCGTGGATTTCAACCAGCTGGAATGACGAACGATACACGGACGAGACATCGCTTTCTTCGCACGGCTTTTTGATGAAGGACCTTGCTCCTTTTCTGTTTCTTTTTTCTGATTGTTGAGAATCTCATGCGCATTCTGATGAGCATGGCAGTCCTGGGAACGCTGATCGTCATCCTTGTTATGGGGTGTCATTCGTCCTCGGACAAAGGGGCGCCTCCAACTCCTCTCAACAAGGGTTCCCTTAACCAGATGAAAGCGCCTCCCGTACCTAAGCCGCCGCCCAAGAAGTGACGAAGAATCGGAACCGAGGTCATCGGAACTGGGCCGTCCAGGAGTGGTCTTCCCCATTCTTTAGGGTGCGGCCTCGATGATTTGTTGCACATAACGACGTAACAAGTCGAAGGCGGCATGTTCCTGCGCGCCGCCGGTTTTCTCGACGAGTACGGCTAATTTGCGATATTCCGCCTCGATTTCGTCCAAGGGCACCAACGCCGTGCGCGTGGCCAGAATGGCGGCCTCGACGACGGCATGTTTGGCCCGATTGAAACCGAAGAAATCGCGCAGCCGGCCGCTATGCACGACCACTGCCTCGAAGCGCGCCCGTTCGCTCTGCTCATCGCAAGAAACGACACGAAATTCATAAAAACGGCAAGCATCGGCAAGTACCCAACCGCGCACCTTCTGGGCCGGCCGCAGCAACGGTAAAGGATCGATCATCCCCAGAGCTGACCGCGCCAGCAGCAACACGTCATCCGTCACGTGCAGAACACCCTCGCCGTGTGCCATCAGATTGGCGAACGTCTGGGCCGTGCGGAAAGGGCGTAGCGTAAATCGACTCCATTCACTGCTGGCGACAGCATCATCGATATGCGGCCCCATGGGGGCGATGTTGACCGCACCCGTGGCGGAAATCGTCGTGACGATGCCTTCCAGAATCATCATGGCTGTACAGGGGCGAGAGGCTGGCGTTCGCTGGCTGGCCTCGGGTCTAACCAGCTGGCGAACGCCGGCCGTTCGCCCTTGGCTCCCTTTTGCAGCGGCGGCCGCGTGTTTATCTGGACGATAGCCAGCACGACCAAAATCAGTGCGGCAGCCAGGGCAGCCAGCAGCGCCATCAATAGCAATTCGAGAGCGGCGATCAGCAGCCCTTTGCGTAACGAAGCGGCCAAAAACAGCGCGTAGATACCCGCCGAGAGCACCCAGGTCAAAAATACGGAGCCGACCGCGGCGACTATGCGCCAGCTGCCGAACCAATCATTGGGATCGGCATCGTAGCGTCCGGCAAACCAGATGAGCACTGCTGCCAGCGGCAAACACACCACGAGGGTTGCTGAGTAGAGAGGCAGAGCACGGAAGTAGCCGCGATCTGGCACGTCCGCCAAGGCGCAGCCGGCCTGGAACAAAAACGTGCCTACGCCGACGAGAAACAGCAAACCGCCCAGAATAGCGAGGATAAACAGGAGCATAAAGCCATTATCCTACCCACCTGCTGCACCAGCAAGAGCGAGCCGGGTTACATCAGCGTCCCGGGTGCGTTCTCGGGGCGCGGACGCAGCCCCGGGTGCGTTCTCGGGGCGCGGACGCAACCCCGCTCGCCGGGTCGCGCTGGCGCTGGTATAAAACCTTAAGTGCGCCCACGGACGATTCGCTCCGCAGGAACATTGATTATGGCTGATTCCTCGATTCACACACAGCCCGCCTCCCCCGCTTCCCCCCCTTCTGCTCCGCTGAACCGTTCCGGGAAATCCGCCCTGGCACTTGTCTTTCTGGTGGTTTTCATCGATCTGCTCGGCTTCGGCATCGTCATCCCGCTCTTGCCGCGCTACGGCGATCGCTACGTCAAAGTCCTTCTGCCCAGCACCGAAGGGGTCGACCACGAATCGCGCGCGGCCGGAGCGGTGTTGGGCTTGCTCATGGCTTCATTCTCGGCCATGCAATTCATCTTTGCGCCAATCTGGGGACGCATCTCGGATCGTATCGGACGCCGGCCAATTTTGCTCATTGGGTTAACTGGCTCGGTGCTGTTCTATCTTCTGTTTGGCTATGCCTCCGACCTTCCGGAAGCATGGGCGGCGTTGGCGCTGACGCTGTTGTTCGTGTCGCGGATCGGCGCCGGTGTGGCAGGAGCCACCATTGCGACGGCCCAGGCTGTCATCGCCGATTGCACCACACCGGAGCGGCGCAAGCACGGTATGGCCCTGATTGGCGCCGCCTTTGGCATCGGTTTCACCTTCGGCCCGCTGGTCGGTTTCGCCTCACTGTACTGGTTCCCGGAACATCATGGCGCTATCGGGTACTCCGCCGCTGGTCTGTCTTTGCTGGCTCTGCTGCTGGGCCTGGTCCTGATGCCGGAAACACGGCACTTCAAAGAAGCTCCACCGCTGCAACGCCGCTGGCTCGATTGGCGAGCCACACGCGACGTGCTGCGGCAGCCGGCCATCGCCCCGGTCGTACTGATTTTCTTCCTGGCCACACTCGGTTTCGGCGGCTTCGAGCCGACTCTGGCCTTGCTCATTAAAGACTCTCTGCAACTAGATGAGCGGAATAGTTTCCTCCTGTTCGCCTATGTCGGTTTCGTGTTGGTGATGACACAGGGATTCCTCTATCGCCGGCTGGCCAATCGTCTCAGCGAAGTGACGTTCATGACTGTGGGCCTTCTGTTGATGGCCCTGGGGTTGGTCCTGCTCGGCGGCGTGACCTGGCTGGCATCGCAACACCGTGCTGCTTGGCCAACGCTGCTCGTTCTCATGTTGGTGAGCATGACGCTGGCGGTGATTGGTTTTGCCTTCCTGACACCGTCGGCGCAAGCGCTGGTATCGCGGCGCAGCGATCCAGCCAAGCAGGGCGAGATCCTGGGCGTCAATCAGTCCGCTGCTTCTCTGGCCCGCATTCTCGGCCCTATCTTCGGACTGAGTCTGTACAAATTGACCCCCAGCCATCTGCTGCCGTATCTCTTCGGGGCAGTGCTGCTGCTGGTCATGCTGCCGCTCTTACCGCAGATTGGCCGCAGCACGGAGGTGACAACGTGACAAGGTGGACACGGATCCGTAATTCATCTTGCAGATCGACAATGGCAGATCGTACAATGTTGTTACTTTAGGGTGCGTCCGCTGATTTATCATCTTGATCATCCTATCACCTGGCCGCTTTTACGGAGGCCGTCTCGATGCGGAGCAGCCTGCCGGTAGTCAATCTGTCGGAAGCGACGTATGAGTGCATCTTTGGCCGCGGGTGCGACGGCATCTGCTGCCAAAACGGCCGGCCTCCTATCTATCCTGACGAGGCCGAACGCATTGACGCCAACCTGCAAAAGTTCCTGCCACATCTGCGGCCCGAAGCGCGGCAGCTTGTAGAGAAACAGGGCTATTTGAGTAACCGGCGCAAGCTCGGCTTGCCCATGCTCCGGGTCGTCGGCGGCTGGTGCATCTTTTTCCACCAAGGCTGCGTGCTGCACAAGGTTGGCAGCGCCGAAGGCGATAAATACCGCTACAAGCCCTGCGCTTGCTCCCTCTTCCCGCTGGCCCGGAACGATAAAGGCGAATGGTATGTGCGACAGCATGGATATGAAAACGAGAAATGGAATCTATTCTGCCTCGATCCTCATGCCAGCACCAAGCCGGCGGCCGAATCGCTTCAAGACGAAGTCGCTCTTGCCGAGCATTTCACACGTGCGGAGGAAAGGACGCCATGCGCGGTGGGATAGATTTATCGGTTGGCACGAAACGAAGAATCGTTTTTATGGTCTCCTACGTTTCTGCACAGTTTCGAGCAGTTGCCGAGCGCGCGTGTCGTTGGGAGACAGGTGCATTCCTTGCCGCAGCTGTTCTTCAGCTGCATCCAATTGTCCCTCTTCAGCCAGCACTTCTCCCAGGTTGATGCGTGCTTGAGCGAAGTGCGGCTTACAGTCAATGGCTTTCTGGAACGCCTCCACGGCGCCGGCACGATCGCCCTGCTGTTTGTGGCAAAAACCGAGGTTGTACCACGCCAACGCGTGGTCCGGCTTCAGCTGAGCGGCTTTGCGAAAATAGGGAATGGCCGCAGCGAATTCTTTCTGCTCAGACAACACCACGCCCAGGTAGAATTGTCCCTCTACCGAATTGGGATCGCGGCGCAGGGATTCACGCAACGCCTGCTCGGCGGCGGCAAAATTGCCCAGACGAATCCAGGCGCGGCCAAGCAGCACACAAGCCCAACTCGCCTGGGGATGATCTGTAGCGGCGCGTTGCAAGAGAGGAACGGCTTGCTCCGGCTGGTTCTCCTGGAGTAGATGGGCGGCACGGGTAATGGTCTCCAAATAGCCCACGGCCAACTCACGCACCGCATCGTAAAGGGGGTCCGGCCAAGGCGCATCATCCGGTAAATCGTGCCCTTCATGCAGAGCTTTCTCGGCGGCAGCTCGATCATCCTGGCGCTGATAAACTTCGGCCAAAAAAACATGAGCGGCCTTACGTGTGTGCGGATCGTCCTTCGCTTGCCGCAGATGCTCCAGACAGCGGGGAAGATCGTCGCGCTCAAAAGCGGTCTGGGCCAGACCCAGATGCGCACGGCTGTTGTCCGGCTGACGGTTGAGGACGGCACGGAAAAGCGTTTCCGCCTCGTCCAATTGGCCACACTGCACAAGCAGCTCGGCCAAAAGAAGGCGTGGTCCTTCGTACTCTATGCCGGCAGCGAGAGCGCGGCGCAGATGAGCGATGGCCGACTCCGGATCAGAGCGACGCACGGCCAACGCCTGGTAATAGGGCCAGCGTGCATCATGTGGATCGAGCTGTTCGGCGCGGGCCAAACAGACGACGGCCTCGGAGCGAAATTGATGAGCCAGCAACACCATGCCGAGCCGCCCCCAGGCCCGAACCGACTGCGGCGTGCGTTCCACTTCCGCCCGCGCGGCCTGGATGGCGCGCCACACTTCTGGATCGACACCGGCCGGATCAATGGTCGGCAATGGCGGCGGCGTGCGCGGCCACAGCTTCCACGTCAGTGCCGCTGCACTCCCGCCGAGAAGCAAAATCATTACCAGGATGGCGTAGCGTTTCATGGCCGCGCCGTCCCCTCGCCTTTGGACAAGGTGATGAACTTATCTACTGAGCCACCGTCAAACTGCTCGCGCGAACCATCAGGCCAGACAACCTCGATCGCCTCGATGCGTTCGATATTGCCTAAACCAAAGTGCGCGCGTGGATCGTTGCTGCACAGATAACTCTGTCCCGGATTGAGCCAGCGCAGCCATTTCTTGCCGCCGGCCCGCACAGTGACAACCGCCCCATAGGCATCGCGGCGCAGCTTCGGCTCCCAGGCACGCACGCTCAACCAGTGGCCACGCCCCGAAGCCACATTGCGATACAGCTGGGCCGGTCCCGCCACGGTCGTCACGATCAGATCGAGTCCACCGTCGTTGTCCAGGTCGGCACAGATCAGGCCCCGGGAGACGGCGCCAGCACCGGCAAAAGCTGCATCGGCAGCGGAGCGATCCCGGAAACGCCCCTTGCCTTCACCGAACCACAGACGATTTGTCTCGGCAAAGCGCGACCAATAGGGACCAAGCACCGCCTCATTACGCGGCTCACCGAGATAGACGCGGCCATTGACCACGGCGAGATCCAGCCAGCCATCGCTATCGAAATCGCCGAGGAAGGTGCCAAAGCCGGTGCCGCGCGCCGGCGTCTGGGCCAGGCCGGTGGCGAGCGTACCATCACGGAAAATGCCACGCGGGCCCTGACGCCAGAGCGTATTGGTCTCATCGGTCAGGTGCGTCACGAACACATCGAACAGACCATCGCCGTCCACGTCGCCCAGCGCCACCCCCATGCCAGCCTGGGCCTGGCCCATGTTGTTGTAGGCGATGCCGCGTAGTACCGCTTCTTCCTTGAAGGTGCCATTCTTCTGGTTGATCCATAGACGATTCGGCATGCCATCGTTGGCAACGAAGATGTCCGACCAGCCGTCGCCGTCAAAATCGGCGCAAACGACGCCCAATCCCGGTCCCGTTTTTTGAGCCAGTCCCGAAGTCGCCGTGACGTCATCAAAGCGAACGCCAGTCCCAGCAGAGGAACAGCCGCGATTGTGAAACAGCTTTGTCACCGAGCCGTCAAAAATGCCAGGGCCGCAGTAATCGCGCTGACCGCGGCCATTGCTGCACGGCCGCGATGGATCGTAGTCGACGTAGTTGACCACCACGAGGTCGAGCCAGCCGTCGCGGTCAAAATCGAAGAAGGCGGCCGAAGTCCCCCATAACGGGTTATGCAAGCCGGCCTGCTCGCTGATATCGGTGAAGCGGCCACCGCCATCGTTGTGAAACAGCCGCAGTCCGTGGTACTGCGTGACCAGCACATCCGGCCGACCGTCGTTGTCCACGTCGCCAACCGCCACGCCCATGTTGTGGCCAGCGATGTCCAGCCCGGAGCCTTTGCTGACATCCTGGAAACGTCCACCGGGCATCTGCCGAAACAGCCGATTCGTGGAACGCGACTGGGGACCGCCGTTGCTCAGGAAGTAGAGATCGAGCAG
>JAJPHU010000330.1 GCA_021325115.1 Planctomycetota bacterium
CCCAGCCATTTGAACAACAAAAACGCCAGGATCAAATCGATGGCCTTGACGAGCCAGCTACCCAGGACAGGCACCGAGGAAAACGGCACCCAGTATCCCGAAGTGAGAATGGCGGCCAACAGGACCAGCGGCAAGACCCGCGCCGAGCGGGGCAGGCGATAACGGGGATCGACAAACATACGGACGATGGCCCGCGCCTCGGCCCAGGTATCCCACAAAAGCCACAGTACACTCCCGCGAGTGACGGAAGGAGGGACGATTGGGGACGGGTCCGGAACAAGGGTAGCGACGGGAATGGCCGGAGCCGGCGGAGGTTTGTTCACGTTGAGCCGTATCGCTGTTGGGGCCGGCACAGCAGCAACAGGCGGTTCGGCAACGCGGCGCTCTTGGAGCGACGTCAAGGCTTCCTCCAAACGTCGGACGCGTTGCTCCAAAGATAGCTCGGTTGGCGGTTCCGGCGCCGCTGGGGGCGGCATCTCGTCGGTTGCTAAAGGCGGGCGCGCCAAAGCAGCATCCTCCGCGCCGTTGGCGGAGGGGAGAGAGGGAGGAATCGAAGCGGTTGAGTCTGCAGTCGGAGACAGCGAAGGCGCTGGCTCCGTCAGAAATTCGCTGGGAGGCACGGCTGTCTTCCTCCGCACAGCACGTTCAGTCTTGCTCTTCTGCTTGCTCACGCTGGCATGGACTCCCGATCCCTGGGCATCTTCCAGCATACCTCCCCGACATTTTCTCTACCAGCCCTTACGAGGGGGTTAGGTGGTTAGGTAGCTGGGTGGTTAACCACCTGGCCACCCAACCACCTAACAAGACAATTTTACTTGACCTTTTCGTTGAGCGCCTTAAGCGGCCGAATACGGACGACGTTGCGGGCCGGCTTGGCTTTGAACATTTGCGGCTGCTTGGTGAAGGGATTGATGCCCTGGCGTGCCTTGGTCGCAGGCTTGCGTACCAGTTTCATCTTGGCCATGCCTGGCAGCGTGAACACGCCAGGCCCCTTCTTGCCCAACTCACGCGCGATCAGCTTCGACAGAGCGTCGAAAACTTCCGACACCTGCTTGCGCGTCAGCTTCGTGCTGTTGGCGATCTCCTGAAACAGCGCAGACTTGGTCATCGCCTTGGCCTTGGGTGCGTTGTTGTCGGCCATTGATCTCCTCGCAAAAACGTGTTTAGGGGTTGTGAAACACACTACGCAATATGAGCGAGAGTAGAAGGCGAAGGCGAGATTGTCAACCGAATATTCCCGGAAAAATCGCTTTTTTTGAAAATTTCGATCGAGCAATCCCTCCTACTACGAAGGTTTGCCGCGCCGGCTGACCTGGACACAGATACGATACATGCGTACACTAACACTACCAGCCCTCAGTGCCGACAAACGCAGGTTAGCACACCACGCATCGACGCTGGGGGCTGGCAAAAGAACCGAGGAGAAACACACTATGCATATATCTATTTCCTCCCCATCGGCCCGCGTCACCGAATTGACCGAAGCGTTGGCCGCCCCGTTTGATCCGCGTGAAGTGAAGTTCAAGCCAGCCGTCGTCAGCGGCCAACGCGCCCTGGCCCTGGCTTACGTGGATGCTCGCGTCATTCAAGACCGCCTGGACGACGTGCTGGGCGTGGCCGGCTGGCAGGACGAATACGAGTGTTTGCCGGACGGCTCCGTTGTCTGCCGTTTGCGTTTGCGGCTGGGCGACGAATGGATCACGAAGATGGATGTCGGTGGGCCGAGCGAGCAGCCCGATGAGGGCGATCGCCGCAAAGCTGCTTTCAGTGATGCGCTCAAACGTGCCGCCGTCAAGTTCGGCATCGGCCGGTATCTGTATCGTCTGCCGACACAGTGGGTCGATTACGATCCGCACAAACGGCAGTTCGCCAAGACGCCGGTGTTACCGCCGTCGGCGCTACCCAAGCCGAAGAAGACGGCCGCAGCAAAGAACGGCACGGCCATGCCGGCCAACGGCGCCGAATTGCAACGCCGCGTCCACGACTATGATGCCCGGCTGGCACAGCAGGGGATATGTCCCGCCGGCGCGTTGGTCCAGCACATCGTGCAAGCGGGCATCAAGGCAGGCTATGAAGCCGACCTGGCGACGTGGAGCGGCCCGGCAATCGTCTTGGCCGTTGAGGAAGCCCGCGCTTTCGAAGCACGGCTACGCCAGCAAAAGAACGAACGCAAGGAAGTAGCGTGACGTTTCCCAAGAAGAGAGCCGCCACAAATCACCTAAATGAAGAAAAAATTTTATTCGCGTGCTTCGTGGCGGCTCTCTTCTGAATTATTCTGCGGTGGGCGGCGGAAGAGCAGGAAATCGACGCTGCCAGCCACGAGGTGCTGCACGAGGTTGTACAAGATGATCGGCAACATGACGCGCGGATAGTGCGGCAGTGCTGCCGCCGCCAGCACCAGGCCCGTGCCGTTGTTGTTCATGCCCAGGCCGAACATCAGGCTGATGCGCTGCGGCAATGCCACCCGAAACCAGCGGCTAAGCAACCCGCCCGCCGTAAAGGCCAAGAGGCACATACCGACAACGATGATCAGGATCACGCCCAGAAAGTCCCAATCGGGTTCGGCCAAGGCCTTGGGTAGCGACACCGCAGCGTTGGAGTAATTGAGCACCAGCAGATTGAGCGCGTTGAGCAGCTTCAACGCCGGCTTGGCTGCAGCGGTTCGGGCCGCGCCGAGCACCAGCCGCACTCCAATCCCCAATGCCGACGGCAGGATGACGCAGATCATCAGAAACACGCCGCCGCCCTGGGTCTCCAGGTCTTCCAAGATTTGGGCGTACTCGCCCTCGGCCATGTGCTCCACCAGATCGAAGCAAATCGGCGTCGTCAACGGACTGAGCAAAGTTGAAAACAGCACCAGGCCAAGACTCAGCGACAAATCGCCGTTGGCATTCTGCGTCCAGGCTGTCGAGGAGCCAGCGATCGGCATAGCCGCCACGATGGCCAGGCCGACGAGGATGTGCTGTACCTCTTCAGGGTTATGCCACAGGCGCATGGTCTGGGCCACGACGAAGATGTAGGCGATGGGAAGGAATGAGTTGGCCGTCAGGCCAGCAAAGAGACTCCACGGCCGCCGCAACAGATGACGCAACTGCGCCGTCTGCACCCCCAGCCCTGCGTTGAGCAGCAACAGCGCCAATAGCAGCATCGGCAGCGACAGAGGCAGCGATTCACCGAACAGATACAGACACCCCAGTGAGACGTTCTTGATTGCCAGCCCTGCCCGCGGCGCTACGGCAGCCACAAGGTAGGAACCCAGCAGGAACCAAAGGAAGTTCCGATGCAACAAGTGCGACAAGCGGGCCAGGAGATGTCCGTGCGTGTCCATATTTGACTTCATGCCTCCATGTTACTTTTCTCAAGTCAGGAAAAAAAGACAGCTTTGGTAGCAAGCAAGTCATGTGCCGCGCTCGCCCTCACGACGCTGGCGATTGCTTGCGTCACGGACGGTCGTGACTCTGATGGCCTCGCGGGGATCCCGCACACGCGGGGGAATTTCGCCCATCTACGACTTCTGCCCTCTGCACCGCCATGGATTTGACGAATCGCGAGCATGGCTTATCTGCTTCTTCCATAATGGGTTAGGCGCAGCAACCCGCATCAGTAGGTTTCCAGGCCCCTTTCGGTACGAAGTTAGCGATTGCTGCCTGCAGATAACACCGCGCTGTGGCTCATTGAAGGAACCGTTGCATGAACCCCATCGTTTTTGCTCTGAATCGTCCTTATACCGTAATGGTGGCCATTGCCGGTGTTGTGCTGGGAAGCATCCTGGCCGGGTCGCGTATGGCCATCGATATTTTTCCCAATCTGAATTTGCCCGTCATTTATGTCATCCAAGCCTATGGCGGTATGGACCCCGCGCAGATGGAGGGATTGTTGACCAATTATTATGAGTATCACTTTCTCTACATCGGCGGCATCCATCATGTGGAGTCGCGCAACATTCAGGGCGCGGCATTGATGAAATTATATTTTCATCCTGGCACCAATATGGCCCAGGCCATGGCCGAGACCATCGCTTATGTCAACCGTTCACGCTCGTTCATGCCGCCCGGGACGGTGCCGCCGGACGTGGTCCGCTTTGATGCTGGCAGCGTTCCCGTCGGCTATCTGGTGCTATCCAGCGATCGGCGCAGCATCGGCGAAATCCAGGACCTGGCTTTGTTTCGTGTGCGGCCCATATTTGCCAGCTTGCCGGGTGTATCGGCTCCGCCGCCCTTTGGCGGCAATCAGCGCACCTTGGTGGTGCGCGTAGACCCGGAAAAGCTGCGCTCCTACAACCTCTCACCGGACGACGTGGTCGCCGCCCTCAAGACGGGCAACAGCATCAGCCCTTCGGGCAATGCTCGCATCAAGGACCAGATGCCCATTGTGCCAGTTAATGCGATGGTGCGCGCCTTAACCGATCTAGGCAGTATACCGCTCCGTTTAGGAGAAAATATCTATTTCCGTGACATTGCTGCTATCGAAGATAGCACTGACATTCCCAGCGGCCATACGCTCGTCAATGGCCGGCCGGCCCTGTTCATGCTCGTCACCAAACGGGCTGACGCCTCAACTTTGTCTGTGGTCAACGAGGTGAAGGCGAACCTGCCGCGCATGAAAGCGGTGCTGCCTGAAGACATCGACCTGCGTTTCGAGTTCGATCAATCGCCCTATGTCACTCAGGCCATTCAAGGCGTGGGCCAAGAGGGTTTGCTGGGAGCGGTCCTCACGGGCTTGATGGTCCTGTTGTTCTTGCGGGATTGGCGCAGTGTGATCGTGGTAGTTTTGAACATTCCCTTCGCCTTGTTGGCCGCCCTGTTCGCCCTGTGGTTGACCGGCCAAACCATCAACCTGATGACCCTGGGCGGCCTGGCCCTGGCCGTAGGCATCCTCGTCGATATGTCCACGGTTGAGGTGGAAAATATCCATGTGCGGATGATCCATGCTCCTACAGTGGCGCGGGCCGCCCGGTTAAGCAATCAGGAAACCGCCGTGCCGCGTTTGTTGGCGGTCTTGTGCGTGTTGGCCGTGTTTTTGCCGTCGTTTTTCATGGAAGGTGCCGCTCGGGAAATGTTTGTGCCGCTGTCCCTGGCGGTCGGCTTCGCCATGATCGCCGCCTATTTCTTGTCCAGCACGCTCGTTCCCGTTCTGGCGGTGTGGCTGTTCCGTCCCCATCCTCCCGCCGTCCATGCATCGGAACAGCCAGCAGGACAGGCATCTCGCCTGTCGTTTGAGCGTTTTCGCGCTTTCTATGCCCGGCGGGTGCAAAAGCTGATGCCGTGGCGGCGGAGTCTGATCAGTGTTTATCTGCTTGTTTGTGGCCTGGTGATCGTGTTTTTGGGCAGTCAATTGGGAATGGAGATTTTTCCCAAGGTAGAGGCCCGCGAATTTCAACTCCGACTGCGTGCCCCAGACGGCACGCGCATCGAAATCACGCGCGAGATCGCCGCCGAGGCCGAGCGGATCATTCGAGAAGAAACGGCGGAAGAAGCGGCAGAGGAGCAGGTGGCGATTTCCGTGGCCTACTGCGGATTGCATCCCACCAGTTATACAATTAACAACATGTACATGTGGATGCGCGGACCGGAGGAAGCCGTCTTGCGCATGGCTCTCAAGCCCGATAGCCGCCTGGAACTGGACCAATTACAGGAGCGTTTACGGCAAACCTTGCCCCGCCGGTTGGGTGAATGGTTCGGGCAACGGCTGCGCAAGGAAGGGCTTTCTGAGGAGCAAGCGGCCCAGCGCTTGCGGGGTCTGCGCTTCTCTTTTGAACCGGCGGATGTCGTCAATCAGATCATGAGTTTCGGCTCGCCCACGCCCATTGAGATCACCGTGAGCGGTCCGGAGTTTCGCGACAATCGGGCCTACGCGACCAAGGTATTTGCCGAGCTGGAGAAAGTGCCAACTTTACGCGATCTGCAATATGGTCAATCACTGGACTATCCAGCCGTAGCCGTGCAGATTGACCGCGAGAAAGCCGGCCTCAGCGGTGCCACAGCGGCGGATGTGGCCCGCGCGCTGGTTGCGGCCACCTCATCGAGCCGCTTCGTCGAGCCGCTGTTCTGGGCTGATCCCAAGACGGGTATCGGCTACTACACGCAGGTGGAAATTCCTCCCTACCGCATGAACTCGCCGGCCGAAGTCGGCCTGGTCCCCCTGCAACGCCGCCCGCTCCCCTCATCCTCCTCCCCTTTGGGCGAGGGAGAGGGCAGGAGTGAGGGCTTGTTGGTCCGCGATGTGGCTCGGGTCCGTGAGGGGACCATGCCCGGCGAATACGACCGTTACAACATGCGGCGGCTGGTGAGCATCACCGCCAACATTGCCGGGGAAGATTTGGGGCGTGTGCTTCGCCGGGTCCGAGAGGCTTTGCAACGGGCCGGCGAGCCGCCGCGCGGCGTGGAAGTGGACATTCGCGGCCAAGCTGTCCCTCTGGAACAGATGTTTCGCGGCCTGGCCTTCGGCCTGGCCCTGGCGCTGGCCGCTATCCTCCTGCTTTTGACGGCCTATTTCCAATCGCTGCGCCTGGCCCTGATTTCGACCGCAGCTATCCCTGCCGCTATTGCCGGCGTGGTCGTGGCCCTGTTTTTGACCCACACGACGCTAAACCTGCAATCGTTCATGGGGGCGATTATGGCCATCGGCGTGGCCACGGCCAACGCCATCTTGTTGTTGGCGTTTGCCGAACGCAGCCGCCGCGAAGGAATGCCAGTGCAGATGGCGGCGGTCGAAGGTGCTGGGGGCCGGCTGCGGCCAATCTTGATGACCAGTTTGGCCATGCTGGCCGGTATGGTGCCGATGGCCCTGGCTTTGGGAGAAGGCGGCGAGCAAACGGCGCCATTGGGACGGGCCGTCATCGGTGGCCTGGGATCGGCTACTTTAGCTACCCTTTTTGTCCTCCCTGCCGTGTTCGTTCTGATCCAAAACAAGGCTGGGACTGCTTCCCTGTCTCTTGATCCGGATAATCCGGAAAGCCGATTCTTTGATGGAAATGCTCCGGCAAATACTTCCTCCAGCAAGACCTAACCGCAGGGGCCCAACAAACATCGAACCAAGACAAGAGAAGAAAGAACCTGATGGGTAGGCGACCAGCGGCTGAGTCTTCCGTTTTTTGTATTTTTCTCGGGGGTTAGTTCTTCTTACGGCCGCGGCTCGGTTTGGCTCGCTTGTTCCAGCGGCGGAGGAGTAGAACAAAGGTTTACCGCTGCCGCTGCCGGTGCATTGCCGATGGCTCGATACAGGCGAAATTGGGCGCGATTGTAATCGGCGACGGCACCATAATAATCGTTGTAAGCCAAGGCAAGCGTTTGAATAGCCGCGATCACTTCCTGGGCTCGCACAACTAACATGGGCAACTCCCCAACCTTCCGCGTTTGCCGAAACCCCGCTCTATTTTCCTCGGCCAAGGTGAAGGCAGCCTTGGTCTCGCGCTCAGCCGCTTGCAGCCGTCGCGCCGCCATCTCTACCTGGGCATGGGCCTGGGCCACTTCGGCAGCGATACGGTCCTGCGTGCGAAACAGCTCCAGCAAAGCCAAGCGATGATCCGATTGCCTCTGCTTTACCAAAGCCCGGTTGGCCAACCCGAGACTTTGCAACTCCCAAAGCACTTGCAAGTCGTAGTCTTCGCGGAGGCCCCAGTTGTTCAGATTGCTATTGGTGCCGGCCCCGAAGGCGCCTAGCCCCAAGGTGCCGAACACGCCACTGGTGGAAGCCCCGCGCAGCAGCACGCTGGGCAGCAGCGGCCGCATCCGCTCTTTTTGGAGCTGGCGGATGGCGGCCTGCACCAGGGCTTGGTGAGCTTTCAACTCCGGCCGATTGGTCAGGCCCACACGGATCAACGTATCCACATCGGATTTGGCATCGATGAGCGTGACCTGCAAATGCGGCGGCTCCAACGGCTGCACCACGGTCATGGGATCGAGACGGAGCAGGCGGTTCAGCTCGGCGCTGGCCAGGCGCCAGCGTTCCTGAGCCTGGTAGGCTGCCTGGTCGAGGCGAGCGAACAGGGTTTCGGCTCGCTGTTTCTCGATGGGGGGTACAAAGACTTCTGCCAGCTGCGCAATGCGGCGAACCAGGTCTTCGGTCTTGGTGCGCGCGTCCAACACCCCGGCCAACTCGCCCCGCGCCTGCTGCACCTGGAAATAGGCCTCGGCCACGGCCAGCATGGTATCGTTCTGGGCCGCCTTCTGGAACGCTTGCTGCGATTTGAGCACCTGGCGCTGCGCCAAGGGGGCAAACAGTGCATCGGTGGCCGTGACGATCAAGATCGGACTCGCTCCCAGCGTCATCGAGGCATGGCTATTGTTGACGACGTCTCCTGTGACATTCTGGATTTGCCCATCGTGACGAAAGTACTCCGTGCCCATCAGGAACGTAGGCACCCACAAGACGCGGGCTTGCTGCAACTGAGCCGCAGCCAGGCGAATCTTTTCCGAAGCCACCTGCACATCGATGGCCCGTGCATCTCCCAGTTTCAGGGCAGTGGGCAAATTGATGGGCAGAGGTTTACCCGCCTCCGCAGGCGCCGCCGCCGCTGCTGGCAGAAAGCTCCTCTCTTGCAGATTGGGGTTTGGCCCGGCAGGACCAGGTTCGACAGGCGCCGGCATCGGCAGCGCTCCGGGTGCGGTCTCTTCTTGCCCCGGAACAGCCCCACTCATGCCGCCCCAAGTGCCCCCAAGGGCCGCTGCAAGGAGGCCAACGCGGCATTTATTTATAAAATTCATCTTTATATTCCATGATTCGTAGAACAATGTGCAAGGGGGTAATACAGAGAGTTGCGCTTGTTTTTATCGGACGGAAACCAAGCACGATATTAAAGCAAATGGCGTTCCCTTGTTGGGCAAAATCCCCCCAGGTGGGAAGAAAACCGCTCACGGGATGGCCGTGCCTCAGACGAGTCGGAAGCATCCGTGGCGAACGATTGATCCGTCGCTTACACTTCCGACTCACCTGGAGAAAGGTTACAATAGTTAGTTGCAGGGATGCTTCTTTCCTCGCCTGGAGGAAAAATCATGGGTTCTTGTATTTTCTCCTTGAGACGATCCTATCTGGCCTGGGTTGCTCTTCTTCTGAGCAGCAGCACAGCTTGGAGCCAAAGCGCCGGTTATCCTTTCCCCTATTCTGGCTATCCTTATCCCCTTTCCAGTTCTTCGTCCTCTGCTCCTTATTGGGGAACCGTACCGAGCTACTATGGCAGCGCACCGTTGCCCTATCAGGCAGGCGGCGTTTCCTCCAATCCTGTCTCCAGCTATCTTGCCTCGCCGCAGCTATTCGTGCCCAATTATCTGGAGACCGCCTCCTCTGCTTCCGTTCGCAACAGCGCCGCCATCTTTTGGCCCCTGTCCATGCCGCAGTCGGATACGCGGGTCCACCTTTGGCTGCGCGTGCCGGCCGACGCCGAGGTATGGTTCGAAGGCGCCAAGACCAAGCAGACGGGCACGCTGCGCTACTTCTTTTCACCGCCGCTGATTCCAGGCAAAAACTATTTCTATCAAGTGCAAGCCCGCTGGCAGAAGGACGGCCAAACCATTGAGCGGAAACGACGGATCGAGGTGCATGCCGGCGATGCACTGCAACTGGATCTCAATTGAACCCTGAAACACGCGCGCGATGTATTGTTTCGCGTGAAGCGATACATTGCGCTCGGGTTCTGGGGAAACCCCGCCCAGATGGGAGATTTGTTCCCAGCTTTTTATAGCGGCGGCTTTTCCGATGGGGACCGTAGGAAAGGAAGCGGCGCAGTCTATCCGCTTTTCCGAGAAGCAGTTAGAGAACGCCCTGTTCCCGCGCCCTTCGCACGGATCGTTTCGGTACGGAGCTTGCGAAGAAGGTGATCGGCCATACAAGGATAAGGACCATGAGAATTATTATTGTCTGGGCGCTAGTGCTGTTAAGCCTCGTAGGATGCAAGAAGACCGCGCCATCCTCTGTCCCGGCCAGCAAAATTCCCGAAGTGACGATTGTTTATCCCGCCTACGTCCCACTGGGGTGGACGGTTCGGCAGCCCGGCTCTATCGAAGCTTTCGAGGAGACGCCAATCGTCCCCAAGGTTGCCGGTTACGTGCACAAGTGGAACGTGGACATCGGCGACCGCGTGAAGAAAGGCGAGGTCTTGGCCCAGTTATGGGTGCCGGACCTGGTAGCGGACCTGAATCAAAAGAAGATCGAGGTCCAGCAGGCCCGCCAAACACTCGCCGTCGCCGAGAGCCATTTGGCCTCGGCCGCCGCTGCTGTCGAGGAGGCACGGGCTGCCCTGGTACGGGCGCGGGCCAACCTCTCCTTCTGGCAAAAGCATTTCCAGCGCATTAGCAGACTAGATGAATCCGTAATCGATAAACAGGTCAAGGAGGAAACGCGCAACCAATTGCAGGCGGCCGAGGCAGGAGTAAAAGAAGCCGAAGCGAAGATGGCGCATGCCGAGGCAGATCGCCAAGAAAGCGAGGCCGTTCGCAACAAGGATCGCGTGGATGTGGATGTGGCCGAAGCCGCACGCCAAAAGGCGCAGACCCTGGTCGATTATGCCACTTTGATTGCTCCCTTCGACGGTGTCGTCACGCAGCGGAATATCAACACGGGCGATTTCGTCCAACCTCCCGCCGGGTCTGCGACGGTGCCGCTTTACGTCTTGCATCGCCGCGATGTGGTGCGTGTGTTTGTGGACGTGCCCGAAAGCGACGCCGTCTGGCTCCAGGACGGCGCCCTGGCCCGTGTCCGTGTCCCCGTCCTCCAGGACCGCGAGTTCGATGGCAAAGTGCGGCGCCTGTCATACTCGCTGAAACGGCAAACGCGCACTCTACGGGCAGAAATCGATCTACCCAATTCCGACGATCTTTTGCGCTCCGGAATGTATGCTTATGCCGCCATTCAGGTGGAGCGCAGCAACACACTGACCTTGCCAGCTTCCGCCGTCTCTACCCAGGGCGATGTCAATGAGGGCTACCAGGATTTTTGTTTTTTGTGGGAAAACGGCAAGGTGCGACGCACGCCCATCAAGATCGGCTCGCGCGGCGAGGGACGGGTCGAGGTTTTGAAAAAACGCGGACCCGGAGGGTGGGAAGATTTCACCGGCACAGAAAAGGTTGTCGAAAGCGGACTTTCCGCCCTGAGCGATGGTCAGGAAGTCCTTCTTGCCGCGGGCGAAAAATGAATGAATCAGCTGGAGGCATTCGCCTCATGTCCACTGTTAAGAGCTAGCGGACCCAACCTCCTCTCTCCTCGTGAGGGAGGGCTGAAGTAGGAGGTGTCAAGGCAAGGGAGCCAGGGAGGGGTGTCCCCCCCACCCCAACCCTCCCCCACAAGGAGGGAGGGAAAAGACCACTTGCCCTAAGGGCACGCATTGGTAATCGTCGGAACCATCGTCTCCCCCTTCACTTCGCATTGGCCATCACCTGAAGCTGTACCAGGCTGCGTGTTTGTTCTTTTTCCAGATATTCGCGACCTTTTTTGACATTAATATGATCCCACGGCAGCACTTCTGTCAGGGGCCGATAACGCTGCGCGTACCAGGCCATATCGATGCCGAGATCGGCGAACGTCTGCCACCACAATTGCGGCTTGAAACACTCGCGCCAGCCGTCTAGCCGCGCGCCCCGCCGCCAGGCTTCCTCCAAGGCTGGCGCCACCCGGCGGTCGCCGCGCGTCAGAATGCCTTCAAGCAGACTGCATTCGACATCGTGTTGCTTGACCTTGACCGCCTTCAGCTTGACACGCTGGCGCAAATAGTTGCCGGCCCAGTACAAATATTCGCGTGTCTGCATACCGTTCCATTGATAGGGCGTGTGCGGCTTGGGCACGAAATTCGACACCGACGCCGTCACATCTTTGTAATGGCCGGTCTCTTCCTTGCTGATCTGAGCGATGGTCTCGGCCATCTCTACAATGCCGTCGAGATCGACAACGCGCTCGCCGGGTAGACCGCACATGAAATACAGTTTCACACGCTGCCAGCCGTTCTTGAATGCCTCGCGGCAGCCTTCGTACAAATCGTCATTCTTGATTTTCTTGCGGATCTGTTCGCGCATATCATCGCGGGCCACTTCCGGGGCCAAGGTCAGGCCGCTCTTGCGGGCGCCCTTCATCAACTGCGGCAGCGAGCGCAGCTGATTGTTGACGCGCAAACTCGGCAACGACACGTTGACGCCCAAGGGGCCGAACACCTCGGCCATGCGCTTTACCAGCTCTTCAAAGTCGGGATAATCGCTGGTACTGAGACTGAGCAAGCTGATTTCCTCGAAGCCGGTGTTGCGATAGCTTTCGAGAGCAGCTTGCACGATGGTTTCGACGGAGCGCACGCGTAGCGGTCGTTTGATAACCGTCGATTGACAGAAACGGCACTGCCAGGGACAGCCCCGCATAATCTCGATGGCAATGCGGTCGTGCGGCGTCTGCACGAAGGGAACGATCGGCCGCTTCGGCAGCGGGATGTCATCGAAATCCTTGGTAATGGTACAGGCCGTGATTTGCCGCGGCACGTCCGAGCGCGTGCGGTTCATGGCCGCGAGTGTGCCATCGGTGTGATACTCCGGCTCGTAGAACATCGGCGCATAAGCCCAGGTCGTATTGCCGACTATGTCGGCAATCATATCGGCGCGTTCAGCGAGCGGAGTCGTGTAAGCGCCCCAAGACTCGCAGCGCTTACGCGCTCCCGCTCGCCGTTTTTCTTTGAGCGTCATCCAGCGGTCCATCAGCCAGGGCAGACTCTCTTCGCCGTCGCCGATGACGAAAATATCGATGAACGGCGCCAGCAATTCCGGGTTCTGGGCGCCGGGGCCGCCGGCGATGACCAGTGGATGATCGAGGGTGCGGTCCTTGCTGTGCAGGGGCACGCCGCCGAGATCGAGCATGGTCAAAATATTGGTGTAGCAGACTTCGTATTGCAGGCTAAAGCCAAGCAGGTCGAACTGGTGCAGCGGTGTGAACGTCTCCAGGCTGTACAGCGGCAGGCCGGCGCGGCGCAGCTCGGACTCGAAGTCGATCCAGGGCGTGAAGGCACGCTCGCAGGCCCACTGCGGATCATCGTTCATAAGGGTGTACAACACCTGCAAACCGTGATGACTGGTGCCTATCGCATAGGTATCCGGGAAGGTCAGGCACAGTTTGCCACGCACTTGTCGATGGTCCTTGACCACGCTGTTCAGCTCGCCGCCGATGTACGCGGCCGGCGTCTGCACGCGCGGCAGCAAACGTTCAACAGCTTCCTTGAGGGCAGTATTAATCATGACAGACTCCTTTGAGTCAGACCCTTCAGTGCACGGACGCGCCATAGAGCAGGTTGCCAGCGTGCCCTACTGCGCGCGGCGAACCAGCGGACAAATTATGATTATGCCACAAAGACGTCCCGTGTACTGCCCCGATTTATCCGTTGGGACCTCCCGAAACGCCGCCGCTCCTTCGACGTAGAGCTACCGGACCAAACCTCCTCCCCTTGTGGGGGAGGGAAAAGGGAGTGGTGTCCCCCACCCGAACCCTCCCCCCCCAAGGGAGAGGGAAAAGTCCGTTAGCCTGTAGGCCCGACGAGACGTGCCTGGTGGTCATCGGGTCCGGAAGGCGAAGACGGCAATCGTGGTGTGGTGTGTTCATCTTGAGGAGAACAATAAAGAGATATAGTAGATATTCGTAGATGTTAAATGAAGATAATCACTTCAGTTCACGGCTAAACTTGGCGCCCCATTGGCAAATCCAGCTCAAACGTCTGTCCATCGCGGAAGGATCCCTCTTCCTCCACGAAGACACGTGACACCGCGCGCAGGTGGGAGCCGATGAGCGTATACTCGTTGTAGGACCACCGGCCGCGTTGCGTGATGCTGCCGGCGCAGATAACAGGAAAAGGCGTGCGCTCGGAAGGCGGATGGTGATAGTGCTCGTGGCGATGGCCGTGCAGCCATAGCACGACGCCGCCGCGTTGGGCTACAGAGATCAGAGCTTCCAGGTCGCGCAGGCCGTGGAAAGCGTGTTCGTGCCGACCTTCGGCGAGCCAGATGGGATAATGGGTCACAAGGATGCGCGGTCCCGATCCCAAGCTAGCCAACAGTTTTTCCAGCCGTGCCAGCTGGGCGGCGCCGACGCGGCCGCGAGCGTCCCAGTACAGGCGATTGGCGGTCGAGGAATTGACGGCCACCAGCCACACCGGTCCCACGCGCTGGGCAAACGGATAGACCTCCTTGCCGAGGCGCTCGCCGATCTGCCAGGGAGCGAAGTAGCGTTCGAAATGGCCGCTGCGCATGGCGGCGCGTGTGCAATAATCGTGATTGCCCGGCACCGCCAAACCCGGCGGCAGTTCGCCGACACCGAGAAGCTCCGTCGCTCTGCGCATCTCTTCCTCAAAGCCCAATGCCGTGGCATCGCCGGAGAAGATAAGGCGATCGAAATTTCGCTGCCTTAGTTCTTGGCGCAATGCGGTCAGGATGCGCTCACTGTGACGGAAGTTTTTGCCGCGGCCGAGCAGATAGAGATTGATCCACGCCGACATCCGCTTGTTCCACCAGTCACACAGCTGCCAGGAACAGCCCGGCGCGGTGATGTGAATGTCGCTGAAATGAGCCAAGCGGATAATAGCGGCGTCCTCCCAGCTGCTCGTGTCCAACTTTCTAACCACGGGTTACCAGATGACATGGATAAAAAATATTTCTATTTTATATGTATCCGTGTTGTTTGTGTAACCCGTGGTTAAAAGGTTTTGGATCAACTCATGTTCATACTGAGCAAGAATTCCGCGTTCGACTTGGTTTTCTTCATACGGTTGACGACCAACTCCATCGCTTCGACCGGATGCATGTCGGCCAAGACGCGGCGCAGGGTGCGGACACGCTCGACCTCATCGGGGTGCATCAACAGTTCTTCTTTGCGGGTGCCCGAGCGGTTGATGTCGATAGCCGGCCAAACGCGCTTATCGACGAGGCGGCGGTCGAGGTGCAATTCCATGTTGCCGGTGCCTTTGAACTCCTCAAAGATCACCTCATCCATGCGCGAGCCGGTGTCGATCAACGCCGTGGCCAGAATCGTCAACGAGCCACCCTCCTCGATGTTGCGGGCCGCACCGAAGAAACGCTTCGGTTTCTGCATGGCATTGGAATCGAGACCGCCGGATAGCAGTTTGCCGCCGGAGGGGGCTTCGGTATTATGGGCACGGGCCAGGCGCGTGATCGAATCGAGCAAGATGACCACGTCACGACCGTCTTCAACCAGCCGCTTGGCTTTCTCCAGGGCGATGTCGCTGACATGAACGTGCTCTGACGCTGGCTCATCGAAGGTGCTGGCGACGACCTCGACGCTGGGCCCCGCCACGGTGCGGACCATGTCGGTCACTTCTTCGGGCCGCTCATCGATCAGCAGCACAATCAGATAGCATTCGGGATGATTCTTTTTCAGAGCCAGAGCAATCTTTTGCAGCAACACGGTCTTGCCGGCGCGTGGCGGTGAGACGATCAGGCCGCGCTGTCCTTTGCCGATCGGCGTCACCAGATCGACCACGCGGGTGGAGATTTCGTCGCTGGTGGTCTCCAAGATCAAGCGCTTGTCGGGATGGAGCGGCGTCAGATCCTCGAAGACAGTCGGCCGTGATTTTTCTTCGGGCGGATGGCCGTTGACCGCTTCCACCTGCATGAGGGCGAAGTTCTCCTGGCCTTCGATAGGCAGGCGGATCGGCCCTTCTACAACCAGCCCGGTGCGCAGGCCGAGGCGGCGAATTTGGCTGGGGGAAACGTAGATGTCTTCGGGGGAAGCAAGATAATTGTGAGCGGCACTGCGCAGGAAGCCATAGCCATCGGGCAGGACTTCCAAGGTGCCGGAGCCGCGGGCGATCTCGCCGCGTTCGATCTGGCGACGGACCACGGCCACGATCAGCTGAGCGCGATTCATGCCGGTGTGTTCGGCGATGCCTTCCCGTTCGGCCAAGGCGAACAATTTCGGCATCGGCAGGCGATATAAATCGTCCAGCCGCAGCCCGCCGTTGCGTGTTCCGGCGGCCGGGGGAACACCGGTCCCTGCCGGGGCAGCACCGGTCCCTGCGGCGCTTGGCTGTTGAGATGCAGTTGCCGTCCCCGCGGATTCCGCGGTTCGGCGAATAGTACGGCGGCGGGTCAAGTTGCCCGATCCATCGTCGCTGCGAGCGACGGCCATGATGTTATCCTCCGATTGGTTCAAGAAACAGGTTCTGGATGAGAGCAAAGTCTCCGCGTTCTCCCGCAGAGTGTGGGAACGTTCGATCCGCGTCCGTCGCGGATCTCTTTTTGGATCAATTCATACGCACTAGTTACGCTTTGTGGGTAAACCTTAGCGATTCTTGTTAAAACTGCGGACTTCAAGAGGACCATCCTCCCACGAGGATGGCAGCGAAAAAGTGAAGCCAGCGATCAGGTATTTGGGTTAGCCCAAACCTGCACTAGTATTGTAACAACTCTTTCCGAATTTTCCAGTGCTTCCGGAAAAAAAGTTTCTCCCCCCTGCTGGAGATCCATATTGCTCTGTTTACCGTATCTGGTCTATGCTTCGGAAAGGACATACGGAATAGGGATTCTATGCACTCGTTACGAACCGCGCGCGGAAAATGTTTGCCTTTGGGCGCTTCGGCGCTGCCCAACGGCGTCAACTTCGCTTTGCTCTGCCGGAACGGCACGGCGGTCACCCTGGTCATTTATCCTCTTGATGGCGACAAGCCCCTTGCGGAACTGCCACTGGACCGGCGACGTCATCGTACCGGCGATCACTGGCACATCCTGGTCTCCGGCTTGCCGCCTTCCTTCACCTACGGCTGGCGTGTCGATGGTCCCAAGGGGCCCGGGCACCATTTCGATCCGTCGATTGTCTTGCTCGATCCGTCGGCCACTGCCCTCTCCGGCGGCGCACGCTGGGGCGAATCACTCGATCCCCCTAATCAGCGCTTCACTTCCCGCCGCAGTCTGTATTTGCGTCGGCCTTTCCATTGGGGCGATGATGCTCCGCCCTTGACGCCGCTGGAAGATACCATCATTTACGAGCTGCACGTTCGCGGCTTCACTTGCCATCCGAACTCCGGCGTCGCCTATCCGGGCACTTTCACGGGCTTGATGGAAAAACTCCCGTACTTGCAATCGCTAGGGGTCACCGCTGTCGAATTGCTGCCCATCCATGAATTCGACGAGTGCGATTGTATCTTCCGCAATCCCGACACCGGCGAACGGCTGCGCAATTTCTGGGGCTACAACAGCATCGCTTTTGGCGCGGTCAAAGCGGCCTATGCCCGCACGGGAGCAGAACACGGACAAGTCATTGAATTCCGTGAGATGGTCCGTGCTTTCCACGCTGCCGGCATCGAGGTTTATCTCGACGTCGTTTTCAATCACACCGGCGAAGGCGACGAACGCGGCCGGACCTACTCCTTCCGCGGCCTGGACAACCACCTCTATTACATGCTCACGCCGCAAGGGCGCTACCTGAATTTCTCCGGTTGCGGCAATACCGTCAACTGCAATCATCCGGTGGTGCGCAATCAGCTGATCGATTGCCTGCGCTTCTGGGTGGCCGACATGCATATCGATGGCCTGCGCTTCGACCTGGCCTCGGTGCTGGGCCGCGATTACCTGGGCCGCGTCTTGGTCGAGCCACCGGTGGTCGAGCGGATCGCTGAAGAGAGCGTGCTGACCGACACCAAACTGATCGCCGAGCCGTGGGACGCGGCGGGACTGTATCAGGTCGGTCGTTTCCCGTTTGGCCGTCGCTGGTCCGAGTGGAACGGCCTGTACCGCGATCATGTCCGCCGTTTTTGGCGCGGCGAGCCAGGTATGGCAGGGCAACTGGCTACACGGCTGTGCGGCAGTTCCGATCTCTACGAAAGCTCCGGTCGTAAGCCGCATCATTCGATCAATTTCATCACCTGCCACGACGGTTTCACGCTCTGGGATCTTGTATCGTACAACCAAAAGCATAATCGCGCCAACGGCGAAGATGAGCGCGACGGCAGCAACGAGAATTACAGCTGGAACTGCGGCGTCGAAGGGCCGACTACCGATCGGCATGTCCTCGCTCTGCGGCAGCGGCAGGCGCGGAACTTGATCGCCACGTTGTTGCTGTCGCAGGGGGTGCCGATGCTGCTGGCCGGCGACGAATTTTTGCGCACCCAGCAAGGCAACAACAATGCCTGGTGCCAGGATAACGAAATCTCCTGGGTCGATTGGTCATTGGCCGAGCGTAACGCCGGGTTTTTGCGCTTCGTCCGTGAGATGATTGCCCTGCGCAAACGCCATCCGGCCCTGCGCCGCCGCGATTGGCTGCGCGATCCCGATGTGATCTGGCATGGTGTCCTTCCTTACAAACCGGACTTTTCGCCGTGGAGCCGCAGTCTCGCCCTGGTCTTGGATGGCCGCCGTACCGGTCGCGAACTGGACCGCGACATTTACATGGCTTTCAACGCCTGGATTGGTACGCTGAATTTCCGCATCCCGCCGGCGCCGCAGGGCCGACCCTGGCGCCGTATCGTTGATACGGCCCTGGAATCGCCCAAAGACATCGTAGGATTGGATGAAGGGCCGCGGATCGAGGTCGGTTCAACTTATCCAGTGGTGCCGTTTTCGACCGTCGTGCTTATCGCCGAAGGATAACCACACCTCACGAGCCGGAAGCGTCCGCGGTGGATGTTTCGCTGTCGCGGACGCTTCCGGCTTGGATACGATAGGAATCGTTTATCCTTCTGTCACGGCGGCACGGCGGCGCGAAGCCTTCGCTCCTGGTTCCGGCTCGGCGGCAGGGGGCGTTTCCTCAACTTGGCCATTATCGGAGGCGCTGAGGGCCGACGACAATAAGCCGCGCTTTGTCAAGATCTTTCTACTAATTTCGTCCATCAACTCGGGATTGTCACGCAGGTATTGCTTGACGTTCTCGCGACCGTTGCCCAGGCGGATCTCGCCGTAGCTGTGATGGCCGCCGCTCTTCTGGATAATGTCGTCCTCGATGGCCAGGTCGATCAGGTCGCCCTCGCGGCTGATGCCGCGATCGTGCATCAAGTCGAACTCGGCTTGCCGGAACGGCGGTGCCACTTTGTTCTTGACCACGCGCACCTTGACGCGCGAGCCAATCGTTTCGTCGCCCTCCTTGATGCTGGTCATCTTGCGGATGTCCAGACGCACCGAGCTGTAGAACTTCAGGGCCAGGCCGCCGGAGGTTGTCTCCGGATTGCCGAACATGACGCCGATCTTCTGGCGAATCTGGTTGATGAAGATCATGCATGTCTTGGTCCGGGCGATAGTCGGATTGAGGATGCGCAGTGCCTGACTCATCAGGCGGGCCTGGATGCCGACGTGCGAATCGCCGATCTCGCCCTCAATCTCCGCCTTGGGCACCAAAGCTGCTACCGAATCGATGACGATGAGATCGACAGCGTTAGACTTGACAAGCATTTCGGCGATGCGCAGCGCCTCTTCAGCGTTTCCGGGCTGGCTGACGAGCAAGCTCTCCAGATCGACACCGAGACGCTTGGCCCAGCCGGGATCGAGGGCGTGCTCGGCGTCGATGTAGGCGGCCACACCGCCTTGCTTCTGAGCGTTGGCCACGGCGTGAAGGGCCACAGTGGTTTTACCGCTCGACTCCGGGCCGAAGATTTCGATGATCCGGCCGCGCGGCAGACCGCGCCCGCCCAGGGCAATGTCCAGGCTTAGAGCGCCAGTGGAAATGCCTTGCACGTCTTCGGCTGAGAATTCGCCCAGCTGCATGATGGCCCCTTTGCCGATGTCTTTCTCGATCTGGGCCAAGACGTTTTTGAGTTCCTTGCTTTGCGATGGTTCGGCCATGTTTTCCTCCTCGTTTCCTCGCGTTCCCGTGCTTGCGCTGCGGGCTGGCGAGAGGGTTTATTCGCGTTCGGATGGCACCCACGTGTGTACATTCTATCAGTATAGCTGAACGAAGAATCTGTACCAGGTTAGCAAGGAAAATTTCGATGGAAATACTTTACCGCGCGGCCACGTCCGGGGAAACGGCGAAAGAAACAGAATCTTTGCCGGCGGTGCATGGGCAGCGTTCTCGTTAATTCCGACTCTTTTTTGTCGTGCGCAGCACACGCCAGATCAAGAACAGGCTCCACGGCAAGCCCAGCACGCCGGGAATGGAAATGTTAAACCACGGCTCCGGGACGACGTGATGACACAGCATCAAGGTCGACCCCAGAAACAGCGACGCCGTCAGCAAGCCTTCCACCAACAGCGCCACCGAGGTTTCCAGTCGACGATGCTCGAAGTGGAAGGTGAAGCGGCCGCGCTTGGTGCGTTCCAGAATGTCGCTCAGGTCGCCGGGCAGTGTCTGCAGCAGATGGTCCCATTCCAGGACCATTCGCCGCAAGTGCCGGTATAACCGTCGCGGCGAAAGCTTCTCCTGCATGGCCCGCCGGTAATACGGCTGGATCATCTCAGCCAGACTGAAGGAGCGATCGAGTTGGCGCGACGTGCCTTCCAGCACAATCAGCGCCTTGAGCAACAAGGCGAGATTGGCCGGCAAAAACAGGTGATAGCGGCGGACGATGTCGATAAGACTGGTGAGCGCGCCGGAGACATCGAACTCATTAAGGGATTGAGTGCCGTACTCAGCGAGGAGATCGTGAATCTCGGCCTCGAAGGCGTCGCGGTCGAGATCGGGCGGCACCTGAGCCAGACGCAAGAGCCGATCGGTAAGTTGGCCGGTATCGCGGATAATGGCCGCCAAGAGCATGGTCGTGAAGGCGTCACGCATATTGTCGTCGAGGCGGCCCACCATGCCGCAATCGAGCACGCCAATCGAGCCGTCGGCCAGAACCAGCAGATTGCCGGGGTGCGGATCAGCGTGATAGAAGCCATCGCGGAAGATCATGTTCAAGACCAGATTGGCGCCGCGTCGGGCAATCGCCTGTAAATCGTGGCCTTCCAATTTGAGACGACAAGTGTCGGCAATGCGGATGCCGTCGAGATAATCGAGCGTCAGCACCCGGCGTGAGGATAGGGCCGGGTGTGGCGCCGGGAAGCGGATGGTGTGATCGCCCCGGAAATTTTGGATGAATTCCTGAATGTTACGCAGCTCACGGCGAAAATCCAGTTCCCGCAGCAGAGTACGGCGAAACTCGATCGTGACGGCGCGCGGCCGGTAGTTCCGCAGCTCGGTGCTGTATTTCTCGCCCAAATCGGCAAGGACCATGATGATGTCGAGATCTGTGGCGACCTTGTTTTCGATGTTGTGGTGCAGTACCTTGACGACGACACGCCGGCCGTCGCGCAGCCGGGCGCGATGAACCTGACCGATCGATGCCGAGGCAAACGCTTGCTCCTCGAACTCGGCGAACAGCTCCTTGATGGGCCGACGCAGTTCGGATTCAACCAGGGCACGGACAGTGGCCGGCGGATCCGCCGGCGCGTCTTCTTGCAACGCCGATAGCTCTTGCGCCAGCGCAGGACCGACCACATCGGGACGCGTGCTGAGGACTTGGCCGAGCTTGATGAAGGTGGCACCCATTTCTGTCAGGGCCATACGGATGCGCACCTCGGTAGGCAGTCCGGCGATCGGCTGGCCGTCGAAGCTGGTGAGGAACTTGCGCATGGGCCGGACATTGACCGCCTTGAGCCAGTCGGCCAGGCTGTATTTGCAAAGAATGGCCACGATATGAGCCAGCCGACCGGCGGTACGCTGCCCTCTGGCGAGAGTCGAAAGATCCATAGAGGAAGCGGCTCCGAGATTGAGTCTTGCATACAGTTGCTCGTTCCCGCATCTTAGCGATAGCCGCGCAGTCGGTCGAGTGCGAGTAACGGCATGCTCCCCGCATGCCCCC